>NZ_JBHXDN010000037.1:0-92569 GCF_042726075.1 Kitasatospora sp. NPDC127035
GGGGGCGTCCGCCCGGGGGGGCGGCGGGGGGGGTGGGGGCCCCCGCCGGGCCGGTCCCGCGTGGGGCGGGCCGGGGCCCGCTGCTCATCGGGGGCGCGCCGGCGTCACCGCTGCTTGCGCAGCTCCCGCACGGCCGCCTCCAGGCGCTGACCGTAGTCGGCGTCGGCCTTGCGGAAGTTCTCGATCGCCCGCTCGACGATGTCGTCGCGGTCGGCCGAGACCTTGGCGATGAAGCCGGCCAGGTTGGCGACCAGCCGCTGCTTCTCGTCCTCGCCGATCAGCCGGTACAGGTTGCCCGCCTGCACGAAGTCGTTGTCCTCGGCGTGCGAGGGGGCCTCGGAGGTGCCGGTGGCACCGCTGACGGGGGTCGGCGCCCAGAGCGGCCGGCCGGTCTGCACCGGGCCGCCGAAGCTGTTGGGCTCGTAGTTCTTCTGGCGGCCGTGCCGGCCGTCGTACAGGTGGCCGTCACGGCTGTTGTTGCGCGCCTCGGCGGCGTGCGGGCGGTTGACCGGCAGGTGGTCGGCGTTGATGCCGACGCGGTAGCGGTGGGCGTCCGCGTACGCGAACAGGCGGCCCTGCAGCATCTTGTCGGGGGACGGACCGATGCCGGGCACGAAGTGCGACGGGGAGAAGATCGACTGCTCGACCTCGGCGAAGACGTTGTCGGGGTTGCGGTTGAGCTCCAGCTTGCCGAACTCGACCAGCGGGTAGTCGGCGTGCGGCCAGACCTTCGTCAGGTCGAAGGGGTTGAAGCGGTAGTTCGCCGCGTCGGCGGCCGGCATGATCTGGACGCTGACCGTCCAGGTGGGGAACTCGCTGCGCTCGATGGCCTCGCGCAGGTCCCGCTGGTGGCTGTCCGGGTCCTCGCCCGCGAGCTTGGCCGCCTCCTCCGACGTCAGGTTCCTGATCCCCTGGTCGGTCTTGAAGTGGTACTTGACCCAGAAGTACTCGCCGGCCTCGTTCTGCCACTGGTAGGTGTGCGAGCCGAAGCCGTCCAGGTGCCGGTAGGAGGCCGGGATGCCGCGGTCGCCGAACAGCCAGGTCACCTGGTGGGTGGCCTCGGGCGACAGGCCCCAGAAGTCCCAGACGTTGTCCGCCTCCTGCGAGCCCGTGTACGGGTCGCGCTTCTGGGTGTGGATGAAGTCCGGGAACTTGGTGGCGTCCTTGATGAAGAACACCGGGGTGTTGTTGCCGACGAGGTCGTAGTTGCCCTCCTCGGTGTAGAACTTCAGCGCGAAGCCGCGCGGGTCGCGCACCGCGTCGGCGGAGCCGAGGTTGCCCGCCACGGTGGAGAACCGCAGGAAGGTCTCGGTCTGCTTGCCGACCTCGGAGAGGAACGCCGCCCGCGTGTAGCCGGTCACGTCGGCGGTCACGGTGAACGTGCCGTACGCGGCCGCGCCGCGGGCGTGCACCACGCGCTCCGGGATCCGCTCGCGGTTGAAGTGCGCGAGCTTCTCGAACAGCTGCTGGTCCTGGATCAGCGCCGGACCGCCGACACCGGCGGTCTCGGTGTTCTGGTTGTCGGCGACGGGGGCACCCGCCTCCGTGGTGAGGGTGGGGCGCAGCTCGTCCTGGGTAGTCATAAGAGGGTGCCTCCGCGTGATCCGGTCGTTACGACTCGATCCTAACTTGGACTTTGTCCAAGTCAACACTGGAACCAGACTGGGAGTGCACTTACCCTGTACCCATGAGTGACCTGCTGGAACGGCTTCGCGGACGTGGATGGCGGCTGACCTCGCAGCGCCGGGTCGTGGCCGAGGTCCTCGACGGAGAACACGTCCACCTCACCGCCGACGAGGTGCACGCGCGCGCGGCGCAACGGCTGCCCGAGATCAGCCGCGCCACCGTCTACAACACCCTCGGCGAACTCGTCTGCCTCGGCGAGGTGCTGGAGGTAGCGACCGACGGCCGCGCCAAGCGGTACGACCCCAACGCCCACCACGCCCACCAGCACCTGGTCTGCTCCGGCTGCGGCGCCATCCGCGACGTCCACCCGCTGGGCGACCCGCTGGCCGCGCTGCCCGCCTCCGAGCGGTTCGGCTTCACCGTCTCCGGCGCCGAGATCACCTACCGCGGCCTCTGTCCGGACTGTACGACCGGCCCCTGAGCAGCCCCCGCGAACCGCCCCCGGCGCCACCACCCCCGGCACAGGGTGTCCGGGCGGACCGCGCAGGCGGGCACCTCGACCCGGTGAACGACGAGGACGACGAGGACGGCGCCCGACCCGCGGCGAGCGGCGCCGGGTGCCCGTGGCCGGGCCCGGCGCTACGCGCTCAGCTCGGCGTGGAGGGCGCCCAGCAGGCGGCCGGCCCGCTCGGCCACCTCGGCCGGACCGTAGTCCGCCGCCCGCCGGCACCAGTTCTCCGCCTGCACCGGCTCCCCCCGGCGCAGCGCCAGCAGCGCGAGCCGAAGCGCCGCCCGCCCGTGCCCGGCGTCCGCGGCCCGGGTGTACCAGAGCATCGCCTCGGCCTCGCTGTCCTGCCGGGCCAGCAGCAGCCCCAGGTTGAACGCGGCGCTGCGGCTGCCCGCCGCCGCGGCCCGCCGGTACCAGCTCTCGGCGATCTCCAGCGCCCCGCGCTCGGCCGCCCGCACGCCCATCCGCACCTGGGCCCGCCGGTGCCCGGCGTCCGCCGCCACCGCGTACCAGTGCTCGGCCTCCTGGTCCGCGTCCCCGCGCCGGTCCAGCACCGAGGCCAGCCGGAACGCACCCTCCGCCGACCCGCCCGCCGCCGCCTGGCGGTAACGCTCCAGCGCGCCCGCCAGATTGCCGCGCTGCTCCTGCACCACCGCCAGCTGAAGCGCCGCCTCGCCGTGCCCCTCGGCCGCGGCGCGCGCGTACCACTCCTGCGCCTGCCGCTGCTCGCCGCGCCCGGCGTGCAGGACGCCCAGGTTGAAGGCGCCGTCCACGCTGCCCGCCTCCGCGGCCTTGGAGAACCACGGTTCGGCGCCCGACTCGTCACCGCGCTGCAGCAGCACCACGGCCAGCGCGTTGCACGCCTCCCGGTGCCCGGCGTACGCGGCCCGCCGGTACCACTGCTCGGCCTGCTGGTCCCGCCCGGCGCCCGCGCAGAGCAGCCCCAGGTTGAACGCGCCGTTCTGGTCCCCGGCCTCCAGCGCGCTGCGGTACCAGCGCTCCGCCTCGGCGGCCTCGCCGCGCGAGGCGTGCAGCGCGCCCAGCGCGTTCGCCGCGTTGCCGTCCCCGGCCTCGGCCGCCTCCTGCCACCACTCGGCGGCCGCACCGAGATCCCCGGAGTCGCGCAGCAGGAAGCCCAGCGCGCACGCGGCCCGGGGCTCGCCGTTCTGCGCCGACTGCCGGTACCAGCGGGCGGCCTCCTCCAGCAGCGCCTGGTCCCCGCCGGCCCGGTCCTCCAGCAGGACGCCGAGGCGCAGCGCCGCCCGGGCGTGGCTGCGGGCGGCCGCGATCCGGTACCAGGCCTCCGCGGTCTCCTTGTCCCCGGCCGCCTCCCGCATCCGGGCCAGCCGGTAGGCGGCCTCCCGGTGTCCGGCGTCGGCGGACACCTTGAACCAGCGTTCGGCGCGGACGTCGCGCCGGTGCTCCATCAGGTCGCCGAGCGCGTACGCGCCCAGCGGGTGACCGTGGTCGGCGGCGAAGTGCAGCCAGTACTCGGCCGCCTCCTCCTCGCCCTGGTCCCGCAGTTGCAGGCCGAGCGCGTGCGCGGCCGGCGCGCTGCCGGCCACCGCGGCCTGCCGCCACCACTGGGCCGCCTCGGCCCGGTGGCCCTGCTGGTGCAGCAGCACGCCGAGGTTGTTGGCCGCGGAGCGGAGTCCGGCAGCGGCGGCCCCGCGCAGGTACGGCTCCGCGTCCTCCAGGTCGCCGCGGCGCAGCAGCAGCGTGCCGAGCCGGCCGGCGGCGTCCGCGTCGCCGTCGTCGGCGGCCTGACGGTGCCGGGCTTCCAGTGCGGCCTGCTCGCGGGCGGCCAGCGCGGTCTCGAAGCTCGCGGAGTCGAAGCCGGCGTGCTCGCCGGCGTCCGCCCCCGGGCCGCTCTGTTCGGTGAGCGCGCCGTACGGGCCGATCTCGGCGGTGAACCGGCTGGTGGGGACGTGCACCAGGCTGTCCGGGCCGTAGCCGGGCGCCGGGCGGCGCTCCGTCAGGCCGCTGGTGCGCTGGGCGGGCAGGGCGCCCGGGTTCCGCTCGGGGCTCTCCGCCCAGGCCTCGGTGTCCGCCTCGGTGGTCGCCGGTTTCGCTCCTGTCCCGTTCTTTCCGATCAGCCTCATGCCGACTCCCGCTCCCCCAGAGTGTCGCGGCATCCTTCCCCGGCCATCGGCCGGGGGGACCGTCCCCCGGTCTTGGACCGGAGGCGCCCCCAGGGGGCGCGTCGGACCGGACGGCCGGTCAGCAGCCGTGCAACGTCCCCCATGTGTCCCATCGTCGCATCACCCGCAACCCGCGTACACCTGCCCCGGCCGATTTCGGCGGGGCGGACCCGAAGCCGACGAGATTGCTTCGGCGCTTTGTCGATTTCCCGACACTGGCGTCCGCAAACCCCGCTGCCGTCGTCCTTGGCGACGCTCGATGGTACCGGAGCAACCCCCGCGGCCCGGCCGAAAAAACGCCAGAGGCCCGGAGGACGAATCCTCCGGGCCTCTGTGCTACTGAGTAGCGGGGACAGGATTTGAACCTGCGACCTCTGGGTTATGAGCCCAGCGAGCTACCGAGCTGCTCCACCCCGCGTCGGTAGCCAAACCATAACACGGTCGCGGGGTGGGACAGAAATCGGTCGCCGCAGCTCAGCGGCTCAGGGGCCGGTGCTCGGCGTTGGCGCCGGGGTGGCCCCCGGTGAGCCCGACGGGGCGGGCGTCCCCGACGGAGCCCCCGACGGAGCCGCGGGCGAGGGCCCCGCCGACGCGGCCGCGGGCGCGAGACCGGCCTTCTGCAAGGCCGCGGCCAGCGCCTTGGCCGCCTCGCTCTGCGCCTTCTGAGCCTGCCCGACGGCCACCCAGTCACCGGACTTGGCGGCGTTGTCGAGCTCGCCCTGCGCCTTCAGCACGTCCGCCATCGCCTTCTGCAGCTCGGGCGTGACCGTGCTCCCCGGCGCCGGCGTCGTCGGATTCGTCGGCGTCGTCGGGTTGGTGGGCGTCGTCGGGTTCGTCGGCGTGGTGGGTGCGGTCGGCGTGGTCGCCGGCGCCGCGCCCGCGAACACCTTCCGCAGCGCCTCCTCCAGCGTGTTCTCGAACGCCACGTTGTCGTTGCCGTAGACCGCCAGCACCTTCTGCAGCGTCGGGTACTTGGCGCCGCGCCCGCGGACGTACACCGGCTCGACGTTCAGCAGGCCGCCGCCGACGGGCAGCGTCAGCAGGTTGCCGTACTCCAGCTCCGAGTCACCGCCGCTCTTCAGCAGGGTGATCTGCTGCGCCACCTCCTGCCGCGAGTTGAACTGCGACTGCACCAGGTTGGGGCCGAGCGTCTTGGAGTCCCCCGGCACCTTGAGGATCCGGAGCTTGCCGTAGTCCGGGCCCGGGTCGGCGCTGACGGCCATGAACGCCGCCAGGTTGTCCCGGCCGCGCGGCACGAAGGTGGTCGTCAGCGAGAAGCTCGCCGACGTGACCGCCGGGTCCGGCATCCGCACCGTCAGGTAGTACGGCGGCTGGAACTGCTTGGTGTCGCTGGTCGGGTCCACCGGGACCTGCCAGATGTCGCTGCCGTTGAAGAACGAGTTGGCGTCCGTCACGTGGTACTGGCCCAGCAGGTCGCGCTGCACCTTGAACATGTCCTGCGGGTAGCGCAGGTGGGGCATCAGCGTGCCCGGGATCTCCGCCTTGGCCTTCACGGTGTCCGGGAACGCCTTCATCCAGGTCTTCAGCACCGGGTCGTTCTCGTCCCACTGGTACAGCGTCACCTCGCCGGTGTACGCGTCCACGGTGGCCTTGACCGAGTTGCGGATGTAGTTGACCTGGTTGGCGACGGTCAGCAGCTCACCGCGCTGGTTGGTCAGCGAGTCCTTGGTGGCCGTGCCCAGCGTCGTCTTCGACGAGAAGGGGTAGCCGTCCGAGGTGGTGTAGCCGTCCAGCACCCAGACCACCCGGCCGTTCTCCACCACCGGGTACGGGTCGGCGTCGATCGACAGCCACGGCGCGACCTTCTCCACCCGCTCCTTGGGCGTCCGGTCGTAGATCACCTTGGCGCCGTCGGTGATCGCCCCCGCGTAGAGGATCTGCGGCTCGGCGAACTTCACCGCGTACGCGGCCCGGGTCAGCGGGTTGTTCAGCGAGACGCCGCTGCCGCCGGTGTACTTGTACTGCTTGTTCTCACCGGAGTCGGTGGTGTAGTCGATCTCCTGGTTGGAGCCGCCCACGATCGAGTACGTGGAGGTCTTCTCGCCGTAGTAGATCCGCTGCTGGTAGTCGCCCAGCGAACCCGTCGCCGGCAGGCCGGACTCGGTGAAGACCGGCTGGCCCTTGTCGTTGACCTGGTTGCCCTTGGCCACCACCGCGCCGTAGCCGTGGGTGTACTTGAAGTGGTCGTTGATCCAGTTCCGCTGCACACCGTTGAGGTCCAGCTCGCGCAGGCCGATCACGGTGTCCTGGGCGCCCGCGTCCTTGCCGTACCGGTCCACGTCCAGGGTCTGCGGGAACGCGTAGTACGACCGCTGCTGCTCGATCGACTGGAAGGTCGGCGAGACGACGTTCGGGTCGATCAGCCGGATGTCCGAGATGGTCTGCGCGTCCGGCTTCAGCGCCTCGGCGTCGGTCGTGCCCTTCGGGGTGTACGGGATCGTCTGGCTGTCCGAGATCCCGTACGCCTGGCGCGTCGCGTCGATGTTCTTCTGGATGTAGGGCGTCTCCTTGGCCTGCTCGTTCGGCTTGACCTGGAACTGCTGCACGATCGCCGGGTACACCCCGCCGATCAGCACCGCCGACAGCACCATCAGGCCCAGCCCGATCAGGGCCGGGGCCCAGGTGCGCCGCACCGGGGTCAGGAAGAACAGCACCGCGCAGATGATCGCGACGAAGAACAGGATCGTCTTCGCCGGCAGGAACGCGTTGGCGTCCACGTACCGCAGGCCGGTCCAGCCGGAGACCTCCCGGTAGGCGCCGGTCTTCACGGCCAGCGCGTACCGGTCCAGCCAGTACGCCACCGCCTTCAGCACCACGAAGATGCCCAGCAGCACGGCCAGGTGCCCCTGCGCACCGACGCTCGCCCGCCGGCCCGGTCCCTGCAGCCGCAGCCCGCCGTACAGGTAGTGCACCAGCACCGAGGTCAGCAGCGAGACGATCACCGCGCTGAACGCGAAGCCCAGCACGAACTCGTAGAACGGCAGATCGAAGGCGTAGAACGAGACGTCCCGCCCGAACTGCGGGTCCTTGACCCCGAACGAGGTCCCGTTGGTCCACAGCAGCCACGTCCGCCACTGGCCCGAGGCCGCGGCACCCGCCACCAGCCCGATCACCAGCGAGATCCCGATCAGCGCCCAGCGCTTGAACGGCGCCAGGCCCGAGCGGTAGCGGTCCAGGCTCTGCTGCTCGACCGACATCGCCGACAGCGGCGGCCTCAGCCGGTGCGCCAGCCACACGTTGAAGCCGACGATCACCGCCATCAGCAGGCCGAAGACCGCGAACAGCCCGATCTTGGTCCAGAGCTGGGTGGTGAACACCGAGGAGTACTGGACCGACTTGAACCAGAGCCAGTCCGTCCAGAATCCGGCGAACATGACGAACAGCAGGAAGAGGACCGCGAGCACTCCCAAGGTCAGCAGGAGCACTCGCGCCCGCCGGGAGGGCGGGCCTACTCTGCGCCGGAAACCCGGCCCTGAGCGTTCCGGCATCTGGAATACCACGGTGGCACCTCAGTTGTGTCGTCTGGAGTCGGTCGGTCTTCAGTGCAACTTAACCAGGCTTTAGCCGAGTTCCCACCGTTAGCAGACGGTTACGAGCGCAGCCGGCCCCCGCTCCCCCGCCGGCGGGGGCCTCACGGCGCTCCCGACGGCTCCCGGACGGCCTCCGTCCGGCCTCCCGACGGGCTCCCCACGGCACCGCCCGGCACCGCGCCCGGCGCGGGACCCGGCACCGCCGGGCCCGCCGGACCCGCCCGGCGTGTGAGGATTGAGGCATGTCCGATGGATCCAATCTCCCCGACGACGTCTCCACGCTCCCGGCCGCGACCCCGCTGACCCGGGCCGCCCTGGAGATCGACGAGTACGCCGCCACCCTCGGCTGGGACCTCCCGGCCCGGCTGTTCGCCCTGGTGGACAGCGCCGCCCTGCGCAAGGCCGACCCGCGCATCGCCAAGCAGCTCGGCCTCGCCGACACCGAGGAGGCCGGCCTCACCCCCGTCGAGCAGGACGAGCTGCCGGCCGGCATGGAGCTGGACAAGTTCCTCGGCACCATCGCCTGGCCCGACGCGGTCGCCGGCTGCGCGCTGGTGGTCGAGCGGCTGATGCTGCCGCCCGGCTCCGAGCAGACCCGCCCGCGCAACGCCAGCGACGCCCAGCTCGCCGACTGGGTGGCCAACCACCCCAAGCGCGAAGAGGTGCGGATCACCGCCGCCGTGCTGCGCGGCGGGAAGAAGGAGGTCGCGCTGCGGCTGCGGTCCAAGGACGTCGCGCGCGAGGTGCTGACCGGCCCCGACCTGGTGCCGGGCCTGACCGAGGCCCTGCTGGCGACCTTCTCGTAGCGCAACGGCCACCCGGTCACCCGGCCGATCGGTCAGCCGGCCGTCCGGCCGGTTGACCGGTCTTCCGCATGCCGGTCCCACGATCTCGCGATCTTCAGGTCTTCCGGTCTCGCGATCGCCCGGCCGGCCGGCCGGCGGTGGGTCGGTCGGCTACGCGGCGCAGGAGGGCAGTGCGGAGGTCTGCCCGGAGCGGATCTGCTCCAGCGACTTCAGCGCGCCGTCCAGCGTCTCGGCCTTGACCAGGGTCAGCCCGTCCGGGGTGTTCTTCCCCGCCTCGGCGCAGTTGGCGGCCGGCGTGAGGAAGTACTCGGCGCCGGCGTCCCGTGCGGCGATCAGCTTCATCGATATGCCGCCGATCGGCCCGACCGCCCCGTTGTCGTCGATGGTGCCGGTGCCGGCCACGAACCGGCCGTCGGTGAGGTCGCCGGGCGTCAGCTTGTCGATGATGCCGAGCGAGAACATCAGGCCGGCACTGGGCCCGCCGACGTCCTGCAGCCCGATGTCGATCCGGAACGGGTAGGTGTGCTTCAGGCCCGGACGGATGCCGACCATCGCGGAGCCGCTGTCGGGCGACTTCACGGTCGGGACGGTGATGTCGGTGCGCACCCCCGGCTCGGCCGAGCCCTCCTTGACCCGCGGCACGACGGTGAAGACCACCTGCTCGCCGGGCTGGCGCTTGGTGACCGCCTTGGCCACGCCCTCCGGGTCGGCCACCGCGGTGCCGTCGACGGCGACGATCTGGTCGCCGGCGTGCAGCCGGCCCTCGGCCGGGGCTCCGGCGGTGACGGCCTGGACGATCAGCTCGCTGCCCATCGGGATGCCGAGCTGCTTGAGCGCCGCGGTCCGGGCGTGGTCCTCGGAGAGCGCGAACTCCTCGGCGTTCTGCTGCTTGGCCTCGGCGTCGGTCTGCCCCTTGGGGTAGACGTTGTCGTGCGGCACCACCAGCACGTCGTCCCGCAGCCAGCCGATCACCGCGTTGACCAGGCTGGGCTCGTACTTGGCCCCGGTCACCTGCACGGTGGTCATGTTGAGGTGGCCGCTCGCCGGGAACGACTCGTGGCCGGTGATGGTGATCACCGGCGTGCCCGTCTTCTCCTGCACCCCGAGCGTGTTGTACGTCGGCCCCGGGCTCATCTCGGTGTACGGCACCTTCATCAGCACCGAGACACAGAGCAGCGCTATGAGCAGCAGGGTGGCGGCGAGCATCGTCGCAGAGCGGCGTGGCATGACTCGACAGTACGGGACGCGACCGACGGTACGCCCGGCGGGCTACCGGCCCGGGCGCTCGCCCGGACCGGAGCCGGTCGTGGTGCGTTCCATCGCGGCCATGAACCGCTTGTGTTCGGCCAGTGAGGCCGGGTCCCCCGTCGCCCTGGGGGCCCTCTGGGCCCACCCCGCCCACACGGCGGCGAGCAGTGCGGCGACAACCGGAATGATCAACCAGGCGAGCGCAGCCATCTCAGTACTCCCAGCTCGTCGTGTCTATGAGCAGATTAACCACTCCGGCGGACAACGTTGACGGCGCCTTCCGGGTTACGGCACGGCCGATCGGCTCACTGCCAGGGAGTATTCGGCGCACAGGCCCACACCCGTTCGAGTGAGGACCCGGCGCGCCTGCGCGTCGGCGGGGCTGCGGGGGGCTGGGGGGCGGGGCTGCGGGGGCTGGTCAGCAGCTCCCGGCGCCGACCCACTCCTCCTCGCCGTCGGCGAAGACCTGGTGCTTCCAGATCGGCACCTCGTGCTTGAGGTCGTCGATCAGCCGACGGGCCGCGGCGAACGCCTCGCCGCGGTGGGCGCAGGAGACGGCGACGATCACCGCCTTGTCGGTGATCTCCAGCCGGCCGATCCGGTGGACCGCGGCGAGCGCCCGGACCGGGAAGTCCGCGACGATCTTCTCGGCGATCCGGCGCATCTCCTGCTCGGCCGTGGGGTGGCAGCTGTACTCCAGTGCGGAGACCGACTTGCCGCCGTCGTGGTCGCGGACCGTCCCGACGAAGACGGTCGTCCCGCCGGCCGCGTCGTCGCCCACCGCGTCGTACACCTCGTCGAGGGAGAGCGGGGTGTCGCGGATCGCGAGCAGGCGGATCGGGTCGTGGTTCTCGGACATGACCCCATGATCCCCCATCCCGAGTGGTCCGGGGCAAGAGCTTTCCGCATCACGACGGAGGAATTTCGCATCGTGAGAAACGGCCCGGAGCGAGCCACCCTCCGGACCGGACCCGGGCCAGTCCCCGGGCTACCCGGACCGGGGCCGGACCCGGAGCCGGAGCCGGGCGGCCGGCCGCGGCCCGGGGGCGACCGCGGTCGGCGCGTCGCCGATCAGAAACGGCGCCGCTTCCGCGCCCGACGCACCAGCGCCGCCGTACCCACCAGCGCCACCGTCGCCCCGGCCGCGCCCAGGCTGGTCGCGGCCTCCTTGCCGCCCAGCCGGCGCCCGGCCACCGCGTGCTTCCCCGCCACCTGCGCCAGCAGCTCCGCCAGCACCTCCTCGTTGGTGTACGTCGGCCGCCAGCCCGCCTCGTGCAACCGGCTGCCCGACACCACCCACGGGTACATCGTGTACGCCAGGTCACCGGCCGGCGCCGGGGTCAGCCCCAGCCGGTGCAGCCGCGCCGCCGTACCCAGCGCGAGCGAGGCCGGGAGCTCCATCCGCCGGATCCCCGACAGCCGCTCCACGTCCTCCTGCTCCAGCCAGCCGTCACAGCCGACCGTCACCTCGCCCTCGACCAGGCCCAGCGCCGCGTACTCCAGCGCCGCCGCCAGGTCGTCCACGTGGCAGAACTGCCAGCACGGCCGCGAACCCGCCACCACCAGCAGCCGCGGCGCCTCGAAGTGCCGGGTCAGCACCGTGTCGACCCCGGGGCCCACCACCACCGCCGGGCGCAGCACCGTCACCTGCAGCCCCGGGTGCGCCCGCGGCGCGCGCCGGGCCAGCCGCTCGATCTCCAGCAGGTCCCCGACCAGCGAGGCCTCCTCGGTCGCCCGCAGCTCCGAGTCCTCGGCCAGCGGGACCTCGTTGTCGGCCAGCGCGCCGTAGACCATCGCGGAGGTGCAGAGCACCACCCGGTGCACCCCGGCCGCCGCGGCGGCCGTCAGCACCGTCTGCGCGCCCCGCACGTTGTAGGCGCTGCGCGCCCGCGGGTCCGACTCCATGCCCAGGTCCATCGCCAGGTGGACCACCACGTCCACGCCGGCCAGCCGCTCGGCGACGGCGGGGTCCCGCACGTCCAGGACCCGCCACTGGACGCCCGGCACCTCACCGCGCCGGTCGTCCACCGCGAGCACTTTCTTCACGCCCGGCGAGGCGACCAGCCGGGCTGCGACGCGCTCGCCGAGCACGCCGGCGGCACCCGTGACCGCCACGGTCAGGGGTCTTCCGTCATAGGCTGGAGGAGGCGACGCCGTGATGTCCGGGGCGTCCTCTCCTCCGGTCAGCCCAGAGCGAACGTCCGAAGGCGGGGAACTCACCGGCCATCCTCCACGGTTAGCTTATGTGCGTACGTACGTGTGTCACGTACGTCCATCCTGCCCGAGGCGGAGGCCCGGCGGTGCACCCGGCGCGGACCAGCCGCGTGGGAGCCGCCCACCGGCCGGGAGTCCCCCACTCCACCGACCGCCCCGGGCCTGCAGATTTCACCGCCACCACCCGCATGACGGCCGACCGGATCGAGGACCCCGTGAGCGACCTTCCCTTCGGATTCGGCGTTCCGCCCGAGGAGCCCGAAGACGGCAAGGCCAAGCCCGGAGACGAGCAGAAGAAGGACCAGGGCGGCGACGAGCAGAGCGGCCCGCAGCCCTTCGGCTTCGGTGCCGGCAACCCGTTCGGCGCGCTCTTCGGCATGGGCGGCCTGCCCGGCGGACCGGGCACCCCCGGTGCCCCCGGCGCCGGCGACAACCCCTTCGCCGCCATGTTCGGCGGCCTCAACCCCAACGACCTCGGCGCCGCGTTCCAGCAGCTCGGTCAGATGCTCTCGTTCGAGGGCGGCCCGGTCAACTGGGAGCTGGCCAAGGACATCGCCCGGCAGACGGTCGTCGCCGAGCCCGCCGAGGGCAAGAGCAAGGACCGGTCGGTGAGCGCCACCGAGCGCTCCGCCGTCGCCGAGGCCGTCCGCCTCGCCGACCTCTGGCTCGACGGCTCCACCGAGTTCCCGTCCGGCGCCGGTACCGCCGTCGCCTGGAGCCGCGCCGAGTGGATCGAGGCCACCCTTCCGGTCTGGAAGGACCTCGTCGACCCGGTCGCCGAGCGCGTCGGCAACGCCATGGGCGGCGTCCTGCCCGAGGAGATGCAGGCCATGGCCGGCCCGCTGATGGGCATGATGCGCTCCATGGGCGGCGCCATGTTCGGCACCCAGATCGGCCAGGCGCTCGGCGCGCTCGCCGCGGAGGTCGTCGGCTCCACCGACGTCGGCCTGCCGCTCGCCCCCGCCGGCAAGGCCGCGCTGCTGCCGCAGAACGTCGCCGAGTTCGGCGAGGGCCTGAACGTCCCCGTCGAGGAGGTCCGGCTCTACCTCGCCCTGCGCGAGGCCGCCCACCAGCGGCTCTTCGCCCACGTGCCGTGGCTTCGCGCCCACCTGCTCGGCGCCGTCGAGGCCTACGCCCGCGGCATCAAGGTCGACACCACCCGCATGGAGGAGCTGGTCGGCCAGCTCGACCCGAGCAACCCCGAGGCCCTCCAGGAGGCGCTCGCCGGCGGCCTGCTCCAGCCCGAGGACACCCCCGAGCAGAAGGCCGCGCTCGCCCGCCTGGAGACCGCGCTCGCACTCGTCGAGGGCTGGGTCGACGCCGTCGTGCACGCCGCCGCCGAGCCCCACCTTCCGCAGGCCGGCGCCCTGCGCGAGACCGTCCGCCGCCGCCGCGCGGCCGGCGGGCCCGCCGAGCAGACCTTCGCCACCCTCGTCGGCCTCGAACTGCGGCCGCGCCGGCTGCGCGACGCCGCCCGGCTCTGGGCGCTGCTCGCCGACGCCCGCGGCGTCGAGGGCCGCGACGACCTCTGGCAGCACCCGGACATGCTGCCCACCGCCGCCGACCTCGACGACCCGGACGCCTTCGTGCACCGGGACACCGCGGGCAGCCTCGAAGGCGGTCTCGACTTCGACGCGATCGACAAGCTCCTCGGGGAGGCCGCCGCGGGCGGCGGCACCGGGACGTCCGGCCCGGCGGCCGAGCCGGGATCCGGCCCGAAGCCCGACCTGACGAAGAACGACGACGAGGGCGGAAAGGGCGAGCCCGGCGCATGACGGTCACCGAGACGGTCCCCGGCGGCACGGGCAGCACCGGCGGCACGGAAGCCGGCGCCGCCGGGGCGGGCGCCCTGCACGCGGACGCCGTCCGCGCCCTGGACGGCTGGCGCCCCGCCGACCCGGACCAGGAGCGGCTGCGCCGCGACTACCTGCAGCACCTCGCCGAACAGCCCGAGGGCCTGTTCCGCTCCTGCCTGCCCGCCCACATCACCGCCAGCGCGGCGGTCGTCGACCCGGCCGCCGGACGCGTGCTGCTCACCCTGCACCCCAAGGTCGGCCTGTGGCTGCAGATGGGCGGCCACTGCGAGCCCGGCGACCGCGACCTCGCCGCCGCCGCGCTGCGCGAGGCCACCGAGGAGTCCGGCATCCCCGGCCTCACGCTACTGACGCAGGACGGCGCGCCCGTCCCGGTCAAGCTCGACCGGCACCAGGTGCGCTGCACCGGCAAGGACCGGCCGGAGAACACCCACCTCGACGTCCAGTACGTCGCGGTGGCGCCGCCCGGCTCCCTGGCCCTGATCAGCGAGGAGTCGCTCGACCTCCGCTGGTTCGACTTCGACGCACTGCCCGACCTCACGGACGGGTCGGTGCGCGACCTCGTCGCCCGCGCCCGGCAGCTGACCGGTTGACCGGTTGACCGGTTGAGGCGTTCGGGGGCGTCCGGACGAGGAAAGGGGCGTGGGCCACAACGGCCCACGCCCTTCTCCGTACCTGACTCCGCACCTGTGTCCGCCGCGGCTCCCGCGAGCCGCGGGGCCACCGCCTCAGCCGCAGGAACCGGCCGGTTCCGAGTCCGGCGGACCGGCGTGCCGCGCCCCCGGAATGTGCGGCAGCCGGGCCGCCGACACCACGCCCTCCAGGTAGCCGCGGGCCCGCTCCGTCCTCGGATAGGCCTCCAGCAGCGCCCAGAAGGCCGGCCCGTGGTCCGGCACCAGCAGATGCGCCAGCTCGTGCAGCAGCACGTAGTCGACGACGTACTCCGGCATGCCCTGGAGACGGTGCGAGAGCCGGATCGTCCGCTCACTGGGGGTGCACGAACCCCACCGCGAGTTCTGGTTCGTCACCCAGCGCACCTGGGCCGGCTCGGCCCGGTCGTCCAGGTAGGCGGCGGAGAGCTCACGGGCCCGCGCCACCAGCGCGTCGTCGCCGAGCACCCGGCGGCTCTCCTGGGCGGCGAGCTTCTCCAGCATCTGCGCGACCCAGCGCTGTTCCTCGGCGTGCGACATCCGGGCCGGGATCAGCACGATGGTGCGGTCGCCCTCCCGGTACGCGGAGACCGTCCGGCTGCGCCGGGCGCTGCGCCGCACCTCCACCCGGGAGCGGTCGAACGGCTCCGACCGCGCGGCCCCTGGTTGCTGCTCCGGACGCCCGCGCGTACTCGGCGCCGCCACTTGCGACCCGGACGCTGCACGGGCACGCCGAGGCGACGCCTGGGGATGGGAGTCCCGTTCGGCTGCCATGGCACACGACGTTACCCGGTACCCCTGACAGAAGTCCGCTGCCGTGGCCGAAATGTTTCGTGGAGCGATCGGGAACGAAAGGCCGACAGAAGGTGTCCGGAATCCGACCTCGCACCGGACGTCAAGTTATCCACAGGGTATGCGGACGAATGATCCGATCATGCACCCGAGCCTGTGGACAACGCAGCGCACCCCGGCACCCCGATCGGGCATGCTGCCGTCGACCGTCCGGAACCGATCGGAAGGAAGACCGCCGTGCGCCTCGCCCTCAAGCCCGCCCTCTCCCGCAGCTGGCGGGACTCGGACACCCTGCAGTTCGGCACCGTCTCCCGGCACGCCGGCGTCCTCGCCCGCGCCGACCAGGCCCTCTGTGACTTCCTCGGACTGGTCGACGGGACGCGCGACCGCCCCGCCCTGCTCGCCGAGGGCGAGCGGACCGGCTTCGGGCGCGAGCCCGCCGACACCGTGCTCGACCTGCTGGAGGAGGCCGGGGTGCTCGACGACGCCGAGGCCGCCGACCGGGCGCTCGCCCGCTTCCCCCAGCCGCACCGCGAGATGCTCGGCCCCGACCTCGCCTCGCTCTCCCTGATCCACTCCACCCCCGGCGCCGCTCCCGCCGTGCTGGCCCACCGGGCCGACCATGCGGTGGAGGTCCGCGGCGCCGGGCGCATCGGCGCGGCCCTGGCGGCCGTGCTCGCGGCCGGCGGCACCGGAGCGGTCACCGTGGTGGACTCCGGCCGGGTCACCCCCGCCGACACCTCCCCCGCCGGCCTGCCACCGGGAGAGGTCGGGCGGCTACGGGCCACCGCCGCCCGCGAGGCCGTCGACCGGGCCTGCGCCAGGCACCCGGCCCGGCGCAGCGGACGGCCGAGACCAGGGCTTCCCGACCTGGTGGTGCTGACACCCCGGGACGGCAGTGGGGCGTTCGCCGGCGGAACGCCCCAGGCCCGCGAGCTGCTCCGCGCCGGGGTACCGCACCTGTACGTCGGGGTCGTGGAGGAGTTCGGCGTCGTCGGCCCGCTGGTGGTACCGGGGGTGTCGGCCTGCGGCCACTGTCTGGTGCTGGCCCGGGAGGACGAGGACGCGGCCTGGCCGCGCATCCTCGCCCAGCTCGCCGACGGCGGCCCGGGTCGGGCCCGGACACCGGCCTGCGACACCGCACTCGCGACCGCCGTCGCCGGACTCGCGGCGCTGCACGTCCAGATCTTCCTGGACGGCGGCCGGCCACCGAGCATCGACGGCTGGTGCGAGGTGTCCGCCGTCGACGGAATGCCGCGTCGTCTGCGGCTCAAGGGCCACGCGGACTGCGGGTGCCTCTGGCAGCCGACGCCGCCGCACTGAGTCCGCCGCCGAGGGAGGAAGGAGAAGGAGGAGAAGGAGAAGGAGGAAGGGAGGGAGGGAACGGCGAGTCGGCCCGGCCGGGCCGAGGACCGACCGGTGGGTGAGACGGCCGTCCCCACCGCCACCGGTCCGAACCCCCGGCCGCCAGGTGCCTGCGCCGTTCCGTCGGGCGCCCCGCCGTGGGTGCCGGGTGCCGACCGAGCACCGGCTGCCGAGTGACGACCCGATGCCGGGTACCCGGTCCGGGCACCCGGCGATGGGTGACGGGCGTGGGACGGAAAGCATGGGACGGAAGGGTCGTCAGGAGACACGAGAGGCGGGTGGGTGGGAGGGGGTGGGGGGTGGGCCCCGAAGCGCGGAAAGGCCCTCCCGAACCCCCCGTCCCCCGCCCACCCCCTGCGCTACTGTGTCGTCGGCCACCCGGCCGACGACCGGAAGATGGCCCCTTCCACCGATCGCACCGCTCGTGCACGACCTCACCGAAAGGTCCCGGCATGATCACTCGCAGATCGCTCCTCGGCGGTGCCGGCGCGCTGGCCCTTCCGCTGGCGGCCGTCCCCGCTCTCCCCGCCGTCGCCACGACCGCCGAGACCCGGCGACGGCGCTGGTCCCGGCTCTCCGGCCGTCTGCACGGCACCCTCGTCCTCCCCGGCGACCCGGCCTACGGCGTCGCCAAGCAGATCGGCCAGGCCCGCTTCGACGCCGTTGAACCGGCCGCCGTCGCCTACTGCGCCGACGAGGCCGACGTCTCCCTCTGTCTCCGCTACGCCCAGGACCAGGACATCCCGATCGCCGTCCGCGCCGGCGGCCACAGCGGCGGCGGCTACTCCACCGGCACCGGGCTGGTGATCGACGTCTCCCGCCTCAACTCGGCCGCCGTCGCCGCCGACGGCTCGGCCACCTTCGGCGGCGGCACCCAGCTGGTCGACGTGACCAACGCCGTCGCCCCGTACGGCCTCGCGGTGTCCGGCGGGTTCTGTCCCACCGTCTCCCTGGGCGGCTTCCTCCAGGGTGGGGGTATCGGCCTGCTCACCCGGCACGTCGGCATCTCCAGCGACAAGGTGACCTCCGCCCGTGTGGTGCTGGCGAACGGCAGGACGGTCACCGCCTCGCCGGACGACCACGACGACCTGTACTGGGCGCTGCGCGGCGGCGGTGGCGGCAATTTCGGTGTCGTCACCTCCTACACGGTGAAGGCCGTCCCGCTGGCCACACTGACCCTGGCCAACCTCTCCTGGACCTTCGACCACGCGGTCGACCTGCTCGACGCCTGGGCGCACTGGCTGCCCGACGCCCCTCGGACGCTGGGCGGCGGCGCCGTGGTCGGTCTCCCCGCCGCCCCCGGTGCGCCCCCGTTCATCTCGGTGCTGATCGGTTCGGTCGGCACCGAGGCCGAACTCTCGGCGGAGATCGGCCGGTTGGTCTCGCTGGTCGGCGCGGTCCCGGCCTCCCGGAACAGCTTCACCGCGCCGTACCGCTCCGTCATGATGGGCCTCTACGGCTGCGGGTCCTTCACCCAGGAGCAGTGCCACCGGGCGGGCACCGGTCCGGCCGCCGTACTGGCCCGGCCGACCGCCGCGGTGGACCGGGGCAGGCTGTTCGACGGGCCTCCGCCCCGCGCGGTCTGGGAGGCCGCGATCGGCCGCCTCGGCACCGACCGGCAGGCGGGCCAGCAGCGGATGGTCCAGCTAAGCGCGCTGGGCGGCGCGGCCAACGACCCGGCACGGACCGCCACCGCGTACGTCCACCGCGACGCGCAGTTCAACGCGAGCTTCGGCGCGGTCATCGCCACGGGCCCGGTGGACGAGGCCGCGGTCGCCGCCGCCCGGGGCTGGGTGGACGGCGGGTTCGCGCTGCTCGACCCGCACTCCGGCGGCGAGAGCTACCAGAACTTCATCGACCCCGGTCTGCCGGACTGGCAGCGCGCCTACTACGGCGAGAACTATCCGCGACTGGTCGCGGTGAAGCACCGGTACGACCCGCACCGACTGTTCTCGTTCCCGCAGGCCATCGGCACCCGTCCGCGGCCCGGAGGCCGGGGCTGAGGTCGGTCCCGGCCCCGGCGGGGTGCGAAATCCGGCCGGGGCCGGGGCGGCGAGCGGGCACAATGGCCTATGACAGCCGGCCTCCGCTGCGGGGGCCGGGGGCGTGTCGATTGGAGGCCCGGGTGAGCGATCTTCCGCGCAAGGCAATGACCCGCACGGCAAGACTCGCCGCCCTGCCGCTGGGGATAGCCGGCCGGGCCACTCTCGGGCTGGGGAAGCGGATCGGCGGACGCTCGGCCGAGGTGGTGACGGCCGAACTGCAGCAGGCGACCGCCGACCAGCTCTTCAAGGTCCTGGGTGAACTCAAGGGCGGGGCGATGAAGTTCGGGCAGGTGCTGTCCGTCTTCGAGGCCGCGCTGCCCGAGGAGGTGGCGGGCCCGTACCGGGCGGCGCTGACCAAGCTGCAGGACGCCGCGCCGCCGATGCCCGCCGCCACCGTGCACACGGCGCTGGAGCAACGGCTGGGCAAGGACTGGCGGAAGCTGTTCCGGGAGTTCGACGAGCGTCCGGCCGCGGCTGCCTCGATCGGCCAGGTGCACCGGGCGGTCTGGCACGACGGGCGCGCGGTCGCGGTCAAGGTGCAGTACCCGGGGGCGGGGGACGCACTGCTCGCGGATCTCACGCAGCTGAGCCGGGTGGCCTGGTTGCTGGGTCCGCTGATTCCGGGGCTGGACATCAAGCCGCTGATCACCGAGCTGCGCGAGCGGGTCGCCGAGGAGCTGGACTACGAGCTGGAGGCGCAGGCCCAGGAACGCCATGCCGAGGAGTTCGCGAACGACCCGGAGATCGTGGTGCCGGGTGTCGTGGCGCAGGCCGACCAGGTGCTGGTGTCGGAGTGGATGGACGGCACGCCGCTGTCCGAGGTGATCACGAGCGGCACGCAGGAGGAGCGGGACCGGGCGGGCCGGCTGCTGGCACGGTTCCTGTTCGCCGGTCCGTCGCGGACGGGGTTGCTGCACGCCGACCCGCACCCGGGCAACTTCCGGCTGCTGAAGGACGACGGCCCGGTGGAGGGCTGGCGGCTGGGGGTGCTGGACTTCGGGACGGTGGACCGGTTGCCGGGCGGGCTCCCCGCGCCGATCGGGGCGTCGCTGCGGATGGCCCTGGCCGGGGACGCGACGGGTGTGCTGGCGATGCTGCGGGAGGAGGGCTTCGTGAAGCCCTCGATCGAGCTGGACCCGGACGCGGTGCTGGACTACCTGCTGCCGATGATCGAGCCCGCGGCCGTGGACTCGTTCCACTTCACCCGGGCGTGGATGCGGGCGCAGGCGGCGCGGATCGCCGATCCCCGGTCGCCGGCGTACAACCTGGGCAAGCAGTTGAACCTGCCGCCGTCCTACCTGTTGATCCACCGGGTGACGCTGAGCACGATCGGGGTGCTCTGCCAGCTGGGGGCGAAGGCGCCGTTCCGGGCGGAGATGCTGGAGTGGCTGCCGGAGTTCGCGGAGGAGCCGCCGGCCCCGGCGAAGCGGCGGGGGCCGGCCAAGAAGGGCTGAACCGCTCGGCAGTACGCCGTGCAGCTCCGCGCCGCGCGGCGGAGGGCACGGCCGCGCGCGACGCCCCGGCTCGGCGCAGTGCCCGGCGGAGCGTCCGGCGGACGACCGCCCGCTCGGATCGTGCGACAACGGCCGCAGGCCGCCCCCCGGGTACGGGGGGCGGCCTGCGGCACGACGGGGGTCCGGCGGTGGCCGGGGCGGTGTCGGCGGTGCGACGGCACCGGGACGACTGCGTCCGCGCGACTACATCAGCGCGACGGCGAGGGCCTTGCGGGCACGCATCGAGGCCCGCTCGGCCTTCTGCTTGAGCCGGTGGGCCCGGGCGACCCGGACGACGAGTCGTTGGTGCTCCGCCTCCTGGAGGCGCTCTTGCATATGGGCGCGAGCCAGGGATTCGTGGAGAAGTTGCATTTCGAGGGTCCTGTTCTGGATCTGACGTTCGGTGGTCTGCTCTGCGCGGACGGTGGGATCGACGGCGGCGGCGGTCATGTGGTGGTCCTGCTCGTGGTGCGTTGTCGGGAAGGGGTGGACGCGGGCCGTGTCGGCCTTGGCGGCGGCGATGCGTACGGAGCGGCGGAGGGCGCTGTCCAGCGGGGGCTGCTCTCCCCGGCGGACGGCCTCGGCTCCGAACACGGGGTTCACGCCGCGACCTCGGTCTTGCGCGGGCGGCCACGCGGCCGCTTGCGGGCCACGACGACACCCTGGACGAAGAGCTCGCCGCCCCAGACGCCCCAGGGCTCGCGGCGCTCCAGGGCGCCGGTGAGACAGGCGTCCTTGACGGGGCAGGTGCCGCAGAGGGACTTCGCGTACTCGACGTCGGCGGGCGTCTCGGCGAAGAAGACCTCGGGGTCGAAGGCGCGGCACGGCACGGGGAGACCGAGCTCTTCGGCCTGGTCGATCGAGGTGATCTGCATGGGGGAAACCTCCGGAGGGTCGGCCTGGTCGGCCTGGATCTGGTTCGTCGGCGGTACGGACGGGGTGGGCGGTGTGATGACCGTGGACACTGTGGGCGTCTTCCTCGTCTTTTCAGTGGGTCCGGCTCAGCTGACTGGTGGGGCTGGGCCGGAGGCCCCGGAGGGCCTGGGTGGTCGTGCGTACCGGACAAAACAGAAGGGCCGCGGATCCCGGTGTGACGGGTTCCGCGGCCCTGGAGGTGCCGACCTGAGGCTCGCTCAGGTTCGTTCTCTCCAGGGTTCAGGCCCGCGGAAGGCCCGCATCCGGATGGCCGTGGCGCCGGTAAAGGCGGCCGTGGCCTGCTTGATCTGCTGCTCGTTCTGCTTCTGGGTGTTTCCGGCACCGACGACCTGCGCATAGTCGCCATGCATGGCGACTACAGCTGCCTTCGGTGCCTGGATCGGTCGCTCATCACGCGGGGAGCGCGACGCATCGACCGACGCCCAGTCACGGGACAGACCGCCTTCGACACTGGTGCCGTCGAGGTTGCCGCCATTGATGCCGGTGCTGCCGAGGTCAGTTTGGCCAAGGCCACTGACAGCGAGGGCGGGGGTGGCGGGAGCGACGGAGACACCGGTGGTGTCGAGGCCCAGACCGGTTCCGCACAGCTCAGCGAGTGCCCGCAGGTGGGCGGCGCGCAGGAGGGCAGCGTCGGCGGTCTGGCCAGTCATTTTGGTGATCATGGTGGTTCCCACTGCCTTCGCCTCCTCTCGGCGTCTCGCGGAGCCTGGTCTCCCGGGCTCCGAACTGTTCGGATGTCTGTCTCGGTGAAGCTGGTTCGAGCTGGTCAAGCTGGTGTGTGGCTGGTCGGCGCAGGAGACAGTGGCACAGGCGTCACCCCGTGCGACCGCGTTCCCCTTGACCGCTCCGGCAGGCTATTGCGCTCCCGGTACGGCGCGCAAACTATTTTTCCGGCGAGTTTCCCGACGGTCTCCGCGGCATCTCACGACGCCGGCTGTGATCGCCCCGGACCGGCTCACGCCGGTTCGTCCGACCGGTCGTCCTCGACGTCCGCCGGATCCTCCTCGGGCTCCTCCCCCGCACACAACGAGAGCACGGCGGCCCCGTATTTGTCCAGCTTCATGGCACCGACTCCGGAGATGACGGCCAGCTCCTGACGGGTGCCGGGGACGTCCTCGGCGATGGCCATCAGCGTGGCGTCGGTGAAGACGACGTAGGCCGGGGCCCCCTGCTTGCGGGCCTGGGCGGCCCGCCACTCGCGCAGCCGTTCGTACAGCGCCTCGTCCATGGTGGACGGGCAGGTCTCGCAGCGGCGGAGCTTGCGCTCGACGGCCTCGGTGAGGGCACGGTCGCAGACCCGGCACTTGACCGGTCCGCGGGCCCGGCGGGCGGCGGAGCGCTCGCCCGCCTCGACGCCGCCGCGTCCGCCGCGGCCCGCGGAGCGGGCGCCGGGGGCGCTGGAGCCGGGGCGCAGTCCGTCGAGGAAGCGGCTGGGCTTGCGGGAGGCCCGGCCGCCGGGGGAGCGGGAGAGCGCCCAGGAGAGGGAGAGGTGCTTGCGGGCGCGGGTGACGCCGACGTAGAGGAGGCGGCGCTCCTCCTCGACCTGCTCGTCGGTCTTGGCGTAGATGATCGGCAGGGTGCCCTCGGTGAGGCCGACGAGGAAGACGGCGTCCCATTCGAGGCCCTTGGCGGCGTGCAGGGAGGCGAGTGTGACGCCCTCGACGGCGGGGGCGTGCTGGGCGGCGGCGCGGGCGTCGAGTTCGGCGACGTAGGCGGCGAGGTCGCCGGCCAGGCCCTCGGCGGTCCGGGTGCGTTCGAACTCCTCGGCGAGGCGGACGAGCGCCGCGAGGGACTCCCAGCGGTCGCGGACGGCCCCGGAGCCGGCCGGCGGCTCGGCGGTGAACCCGCGGGTGGCGAGGACGGCGCGAACCTGGCCGGCGAGGTCGGGGGCGTCGTCGGTGAGCGGGTCGGAGCCGGCCCGGGCGGCGCCGCGCAGCAGGACGCCGGCGTCGCGGACCTCGGGCCGTTCGAAGAACCGCTCGGCACCCTTGAGCTGGTAGGGGACGCCGAGGTCGGCGAGGGCCTGCTCGTAGACCTCGGACTGGCCGTTGGTGCGGAAGAGCACCGCGACCTCGCTGGCGCGGACGCCGGCGGCGAGGAGGTCCTTGATCCGGCGGGCGGTGGTCTCGGCCTCGGTCGGCTCGTCCTCGTACTCGGTGTAGACCGGCTCGGGGCCGGCCTCGCGCTGGGAGACGAGTTCGAGGCGGTGCCGGGCGGCCTCGCCGCGGGCCTGGGAGAGCAGCCCGTTGGCGAGGTGGACGACCTGCGGGGTGGAGCGGTAGTCGCGGACCAGCTTGACGACCGTCGCCTCGGGGTGGCGGGTGCGGAAGTTGAGCAGGTAGTCCGGGGTGGCGCCGGTGAAGGAGTAGATGGTCTGGCTGGCGTCGCCGACGACGCACAGGCTGGCGCCGCCGCCGGGTCCGGTCCACTGGTCGAGGAGGCGCTGCTGGAGCGGGGAGACGTCCTGGTACTCGTCGACGGTGAAGTGCCGGTACTGGGACCGGACCTGGTCGGCGATGTCGGGGCGGTCCTCCAGGATGGCGGCGGTGAGCAGCAGGACGTCCTCGAAGTCGATGACGCCGCGGCGGGTCTTGGCCTCTTCGTAGACGCGGTAGACCTGGGCGGTCTCGGCCGGGTCCCGGGGGGCCTCGCGGCCGGACTTCTGGACGGCGGCGGGGTAGTCGTCGGGGCCGATCTGGGTGACCTTGGCCCATTCGATCTCGGCGGTGAGGTCGCGCAGTTCGGTGCGCTGGACGCGCAGGCCGCAGCGGCTCGCGGCCTCGGCGACCAGCTGGACCTTGCGTTCCAGCAGCTGGGGCACCGGTCCGCCGACGGCGCGCGGCCAGAAGTACTGGAGCTGGCGGAGGGCGGCGGCGTGGAAGGTGCGGGCCTGGACGCCCTCGGCGCCGAGCTGGCGCAGGCGGCCGCGCATCTCGCCGGCGGCGCGGGCGGTGAAGGTGACCGCGAGGACCTGCTGGGGCTGGTAGACACCGCTGCGCACGCCGTAGGCGATGCGGTGGGTGATGGCCCGGGTCTTGCCGGTGCCGGCTCCCGCGAGGACGCAGACGGGCCCGTGCAGGGCGGTGGCGACGGCCCGCTGTTCGGGGTCGAGCCCGGCGAGGACCGCGTCGGGACCGGTGGCGTCGTATCGGCCGGACCGGTCGCTGCCGTGGTCGTCGAACGGAATGCCGCTCAAGAGGTCTTCCTGCATGCGTTCCATCCTCTCAGCCCGCTCGGACAACCGGGGAGCGGTTGTCCACAGGTGCGGTGTGATCGCAGGATGATCGCTGCACGGTCCGGCGGGTTGTCGCACTTGAGGGCGCGTTCCCTTCGCCGCACGCCGGGGTGTGCTTCTCCGCGACCGCGCGGAACGACGCGGGGCCGCCGGCCGGGGCGCGGAATGACCGCCGTACGGCGGACGTTCTCCTCCTGGAACCGTACGCCCCTCTCTCTTTCGAAGGAGTCCCCCCGATGTCCGGCAGCGTGACGATGTACAGCACGACCTGGTGCGGCTACTGCAACCGGCTCAAGAGCCAGCTGGACCGTGAAGGCATCGGCTACACCGAGATCAACATCGAGGACGACCCGGCGTCGGCGTCCTTCGTCGAGTCGGTGAACAACGGCAACCAGACCGTCCCGACGGTGCTGGTGCAGCCGGCGGGCGGCGGCGAGCGGGTCGTGATGACCAACCCGAGCCTGCTCCAGGTGAAGAAGGCCCTGGCGGCCTGAGGTCCGCGGGCCCGGGCACGGCGCGCTACGGCGCGTCGGCCCGGGCCGGGTCGACGGGTGCGGCGGGCGCGGGCAGCGACGCCCGGGCGGCGAGGTCGCCGATGCCGTAGACCAGCCGGCTGCGGTCGGCGGAGTAGCGGGTCTCGATGACCCGGACCGGCCCGCGGCGGTCGTACGTGACCCGGGTCTGGACCACCAGCGGCACGCCGGGGCCGCCCTGGAACCACTGGGCCTCCTCGGGGCCCGGCATCCGCGCGACCAGGTGGTCGACCGCGCCGATCTCGGTGCGTCCGAGGGCGGCGAGCACCGCCTCGTCACCGCCGTCGATCTGGTCGGGCTCCATCAGCGGGGTGCCGGCGGCGAGGCCCGCCCGGTAGTGGCTCTCCTCGATGGAGTAGGGCTCGCGGTCGAGCAGGCGCAGCTGGCGGCGGACGACGATCGCCTCGCCGGGGCGCAGGCCGAGCCGTTCGGCGATGTCGATCCGGGCCCGGACGATCATCATCTCGAAGTCGACGGTGAGCTCGCGTCCGGCGTCGGCGGCCTCGCCGCGGTAGACGGCACTGGGGACGGCCAGGCAGTCGCGCGGGCCGTCCTCGGCCCCCGGGGCACCCGGCACTCCCGTGGTCCCCGTCGCCGCCGTGCTCCCCGACGCCGCCGAGGCCACCAGGGCCCCGGAGAGCCCGGGCATCCCGACGGACCCGACGGATCCGGAGAGCCCGGAGAGCCCGGAGGACCCGGCGGACCCGGAGGCGCCCGACGGTCCGGCCGGCCCCGGCAGGCTGGGGCGGACGTCGCGGCCGGGCGCGGGCCCGTAGGCGCGGTGGTCGAGCACCGGGTGCTCGCGCAGGTAGGTCCCCTTGCCCTGGAGCCGGACCAGGCGGCCTTCGTTGACCAGCACGTCGACGGCCAGCCGGACGGTGTTGCGGGCGACCCCGTACTGGCGTTCCAGTTCGCTCTCGACCGGGAGGGCGGCCTCGGTGGTGAACTCGCCCTCGGCGATCCGTCGGCGCAGGTCTGCGGCGAGGCGCTGGTATTTGGGGGATTGGGCGGTGCCCCGTGGGATTGTCACCCGAGAGAATGTAGCGAGGGCGGCGACGGGCTTTCAGGCGTTTGCGACAAAGTCGCCCGGGATCGGTGACGGCGGCCGGCACCCGCGCACGTGCCGTACTGGACAGGGCCGCTCCGGTTACGAACATCGGAAGCCGGCGGTTTCGGAAGGAATATTGGGGGCGCACGGAACTGGTCCGCGCGCCCCCAATATCAAGAACGCTTCAATCCACTCGAATTACGGCCGGGCCGTTACACCCGGGCCCGTTACACCCGGGCCGTTACGCCCGGCCCGTTACGCCCGAGCCCGTGCCGCCCGGCCCGTCGGCCTTCGAGCCCGTCGCCACCGGCCCCCCGGTGACTACCAGCGGGCCGCCGACGGCAACGGCTCCCCGTACCAGAGCTCGACCAGGTGCCGGGCGATCGAGATCCCCGACGGCGGCAGGATCTCCCCCGCCGCCATCCCGGCCCGCAGCTCCTCCCGGGAGAACCAGCGCGCCTCGGCCAGTTCCTCGCCGTCCACGGTGATCGTGGTGCCCGCCGGGTCCGCCTTGCCCATGAAGCCGAGCATCAGGCTGGACGGGAACGGCCACGGCTGGCTGGCCACGTAGGAGACGGCGGAGACCCGGACCCCGGCCTCCTCGTACACCTCGCGGACGACCGCCTGCTCGATCGACTCCCCCGGCTCGACGAAGCCGGCCAGCGTCGACCAGCGTCCCTCGGGCCAGAGCGCCTGGCGGCCGAGCAGGCAGCGGTCCTCGTCGTCGGTGATCATCATGATCACCGCCGGGTCGGTGCGCGGGTAGTGCTCGGCCGCGCAGGACGTGCACCGCCGCACGTGACCGGCCCCGGCCTTCTCGGTCGGGTGGCCGCAGCGCGAGCAGAAGCTGTGCAGCCGGTGCCAGTGCTCCAGCGCGACGGCGTGCACCAGCAGCCCGGCGTCCCGGCCGGAGAGCAGGGCGCCGACCTCGCGCAGCCCGGCCGGGCGGGCGTCGCCGTCCAGCCGGCCCGGCAGGCTCTCGCCCGCCAGCGCGAAGTAGGAGACGCCGTCCTCGTCGGTGCCGAGGAAGTACCGGTCGCCGGTCTGCGGCGCCTCGAAGGAGGGCATCAGGACCAGCTCGGTCCCCTGCCCGGTGTCGACCACGAAGGCCTCGCCGCCGGCGATCGGCAGCACCTTGGTGGTCGGGTGGCTCCAGGCGGCCGCCAGCCAGGGTTCGTCGAACCGGTGCTGGGCCGCCCGGTCCACCCCGGCCCGGGCCAGCGCCAGGTGCAGCGGGTGTTCGGTCTCAGGCACGGTGCTCAACTGTTTCCATCCCCACGTGATGTGTCTTCCGGACGGTTCGGGTTCACTCGCTCGCGCTGCCCGGCCGCCAGTTCTCGGCCAGGTCGGCCCAGAGGTAGGCGGCGGTCTCCACACCCTTGGCCAGCAGGTCCAGCTCGACCTTCTCGTCGACCGAGTGCCAGCCGTCCGAGGGCACCGAGATGCCGAGGAACAGCACCGGCGCGCCGAGCACGTCCTGGAGGTCGGCGGCCGGGCCGGAGCCGCCCTCCCGGGTGAAGAGGATCTTCTGTTCGAAGGCCCGCCCCATCGCCCGGACGGTGGACTGCAGCGCCGGGTGGTCGAGCGGGGTCAGGCAGGGCCGGGTCGCCCCCGGGAAGACCAGCTCGTACCGGATGCCCGCCGGGACCCGGTCGGCCACCCAGGCGCGGACGGCCTCCCGGACCTTCTCCACCTCCTGTCCGGCGACCAGCCGGAAGGAGAGCTTGAGGTGGGCCGAGGAGGGCACGATGGTCTTGCCGCCGGGGCCGGTGTAACCGCCCCAGATGCCGTTGACCTCGGCGGTCGGCCGGGCCCAGATCCGCTCCAGGGTGGAGTAGCCGGCCTCGCCGAGGGTGCCGTACGACTTGGCGACCCTCAGCCACTGCGCCTCGTCGAAGGGCAGCTCGGCGAAGAGCTCGCGCTCGCGCTCGGTCAGTTCGATCACGCCGTCGTAGAAGCCGGGGACGGCGACCCGGCGGTCCGCGTCGTGCAGGCCGGCGGCCAGGTCGGCGGCGACGGCGGCCGGGTTGGGCACGGCGCCGCCGAACGAGCCGGAGTGGATGTCGGTGTCCGGCCCGTACAGGTCGATCTGGGCGTCGGCCAGGCCGCGCATGCCGGTGCAGACGGTCGGCGTGGTCTCGGACCACATCCCGGTGTCCGAGATGATCACCACGTCGGCGGCGAGCCGCGCGGCCTCGCGCCGGACCAGGTCGGCGAAGTGCGGCGAGCCGGACTCCTCCTCGCCCTCGATCAGCAGCTTGAGGTTGACGGCCGGCGCGGTGCGGCCGGTGGCGGCCAGGTGGGCCCGCACCCCCAGGGTGTGGAAGAAGACCTGGCCCTTGTCGTCGGCGGCGCCGCGGGCGAACAGCTGCTTCCCGACCACGGTCGGCTCGAACGGCTCGGTCGCCCAGCCGTCCTCCTTGGCCGCCGGCTGCACGTCGTGGTGCCCGTAGACCAGCACGGTCGGCGCGGACGAGTCCCCGGACGGCCACTCGGCGAAGACCGCCGGCAGGCCGTCCGTCTCCCAGACCTCGGCCACCGGGAAGCCGGTGTCGCGCAGCTTCGCGGCCAGCCACTCGGCGGAGCGGCGCACGTCGTCGGCCCGGCCGGGGTCGGCGGAGACCGAGGGGATGCGGAGCCAGTCGGCGAGGTCCGCGAGGAAGGCGGCCTGGTGCTGGTCGATGAAGGCGCGGACGACGCTGTCCGGAGTTCTCGTCATACGGACGACTTTAGTTCGCCCGTGCGGGTCGGACGGGCCCCGGTCCCGGCCGGTGGACACCGGAAGGCCTGTAACGTCCGTCACCCCCGGCCGCAGGGGGGCGGCGACCGGGGGCGACGGGGGCGGGAGGACGGTGCTCAGCCGGAGCGCCGCAGCAGTGAGATCCGCGAGCGGGTGAGCAGTGCGGCCAGCGCCACCGCGAGCAGCGGCAGCAGGACCACGGTGGCCCCGACGTTGAGCCAGGGGAAGACCACGACGCCCTTGGCGGTCTCCTCCTGGAGGCTCATCCCCGGGTAGGTCTGCGCGGCGGCCTCGACCTTGCGCAGCGCCACGGCGGGCACGACCCCGGCGACGGCACCGAGCAGGGCGCCCATCGCGGCGATGACGCCGCACTGGAAGCCGGAGAGGGTGCGCCGGACCCGGGGCGCGGCGCCGACCGCCGCGAGGGTGGTCAGGTCCCGCTGGGAGTCGGCGGCGGCGAGACCGGTGGCGATGCCCGCGGCGCCGAGGGCGACCAGGCCCGCGAAGGCGGTGAGCCCGAGGGAGATCAGGTCGTTCTCCGACCGGTAGCCGCGCTCGACCTCGAAGTCGGTGCCGTCGGACAGCTTGGCGAGCGCGCCGCGGACCTTCTGCTCCGCCCGGTCGGTCGGCGCGGTCCCGGGCAGCCAGACCGAACCGGAGTCGCTGGTGGTGAGACCGAGGCGGACGGCGGTGTCGGCGCCGAGCACGGCGTCGCCGCCGGCCTGGACCGGCGCTTCGACGTGGACGGCGTCGACGGTGACGGGGTGGACGACCGGCTCCCGGTCGGGGGTGACCGGCTGGTTCGGGTCGTCCGGCTCGGTGAGTTCGAACGTCACCTTCCCGTCCTTGATGTAGCGCTGGTCGAAGACCACGACCTTGCCGGCGGCGAGCGCCTGGGCGCCGGCCGGGTCGGTGGCGCCGTAGAGGTTGCGCAGCAGGTTGCCGTCGCCGGCCTGGACGCTCCCGAAGGAGCTGCCGCGGAAGACGTACGCCGAGCGGCAGCGCGGGTCCTCGCGGAGCAGCCGCTCGGCCTCGCCGTCGATCATGACGGACCGCTTGCCCCAGACCGGGCAGCGCAGTTCCTCGGGCAGGACGATGCCGACGTGGCCGCAGGAGCCGTTGGTGGCCCGGCAGTCGCCCTTGTAGTTGACGCGCCGGACGTCGGCGCGCTCGCCGAGGGCGGGGATGTTGTCCTGCACGGCGCCGCGCAGCTGCGGGAGCATCGAGCCGTCGGAGGCGGCGCCCCAGCCGTTGGTGACGATGACCGCGTTGGCCGGGCCGGCGGCGGTGTACTCGCGCCGGTGCTGCTCGTCGCTGCTGGCGCCGTAGATGCCGACGGCGACGGAGCCCGCGACGGCGGCCATCACGGCGGCGACCGCGGGGGCGGTGCGGCCGCGGTGGCGGACGGAGTCGCGCAGGGCGAGGCGGGGGCCGAGGGGCAGCCAGCGGCCGATCCGGCCGAAGAGGCCGACCAGGTAGGGGGTGAGGGCGACCATGCCGAGTTCGGCGACGGCCGAGCCGCCGAGGACGGCCGTCGAGCGGCTGCCGAAGCCGCCGGTGGCGCCGAGCAGGGCGAGGGCGGAGCCGGCGCCGAGCATCGCCAGGCCGAGCAGGGCGAGCTTGCGGCTCGGCGGCTTGAGGCTGTCGCGGCCGGTGAGCGCGGCCACGACGTCCTGGCGGGAGGCCTGGACGGCGGGGACGACGGCCGCGAGCAGGCCGGTGACCAGGCCGATCAGCAGGATGCCGAACAGGTCGACCGGCTGCAGGTCGAAGTGGCCGAACCGCTCCCCTGCGTAGCTCTCCGCGGAGGTGCGCAGCGCGGCGACCAGGCCGATGCCGGTGACGAGGCCGACGGCCGCGCCGGTGAGGCCGAGGACGACACCGCCGCCGAGGACGACGGCGCGGACGTTGGCGCGGTCACCGCCGCCGGCGGCGAGCAGGCCGAGCTGCCGCCGGGAGCGCCGGGCACCGACGGCGAAGGCGGGGCCCGCGAGGAGCACGATCTCCAGCAGGGCCATGCCGACGACGGTGGCGAGGATGACGACGGAGGTCTTGTCGAGGAACGGGGTCGCGCCGCCGCCCCGGCGGTCCTGGTAGTCGTAGAACGGCACCTCGGAGCGGGCCGGCGGGTCGAGCATGACGGCGCGGGAGCTGACGGTGAATCCGTGCTTGTTGAGCTCCTGGACCTTGGCCCAGTCGACGACGCCGCCGGTGGGGAGCTTGACCAGCCAGCGGTCGTCGGAGCCCGAGGAGGAGCCGCGGCCCCGGTTCGCATCGGCGCCGGGCAGTTTGCCGAGCGGGTCGATCAGGGCGCCGGGCCGGGCGACGACGGCGGCGGTGCGCAGGTCTCCGGGGTACTCGGCGACACCGGTGATGGTGTACGGGGTGGCTTCGAGGCCGCGCGGGGCGGTCCGGTCGCCGATCCGCAGCCCGGAGCGGTCGAGGAAGTCCCGGGTGACGGCGACCTCGTGGTCGGCGCTCGGGGCGCGGCCCCCGACGAGGTCGATCCGTCCGCGCCAGACCGGGTCGGTGAGGTCGGCCTCGACGGTCTTGACGTTGACGAGGCCGTCGCGGGTGCTGCTGGCGGTGTAGGGGCCCTGGCGCACGGGGACGAGGGTGGCGCCGGCCGGCAGGAGCTGCTTGACGAGTTCGCCGGGCTCGGTGGCGAGGCTGCGCTTCTGCTCGGGGGTGTGGACGGGCTGCCCGTTCTCCTTCTTGGCCTCCTCGGCGCTCTCCAGGTGGAAGTCGGACTCCGGGTCCGGCGGCTGGAGCACGATGGAGCCGCGTTCGAGCAGGCGGATCTCGGCGGCGGACCGGCCCATGGTGCGGACGACCTTCTCGCCCGGGTCGAGTTCGGCGCTGCGGAAGACGACGTCGGCGCCGGCCACGCCGAGGACGGGCAGGGCGACCATGGCGACGACGAGGGCGCTGCGGCCCTTGGCGCGCAGGGCGTCACGGCGGGCGATGCGCAGGGCGACCCGCCAGGCGCTGAGCTTCACTGCTCCACCGGGCCCTTCGCGTTGGCGGCGGCGGCGACGAGGAGGCTGCCGGCGTCCTGGCTGACGCTCTCGTCGACCATGCGGCCGTCGCGGAGGAACACGACGCGGTCGGCCCAGGCGGCGTGCCGGGGTTCGTGGGTGACCATCATGGCGGCGGCGCCCTCGTCGCAGCGGGCGCGCAGGACGGCGAGGACCGACTCGCCGGTGGTGGAGTCGAGGGCGCCGGTGGGCTCGTCGGCGAGGACGAGGCGGCGGTCGCCGATGAGGGCGCGGGCGATGGCGACGCGCTGCTGCTGGCCGCCGGACATGTCGTCGGGGAAGCGGTCGGCGAGTTCGGGGATGCCGAGCTCTTCGAGGGCGACGAGGGCCTCGCGGCGGGCGGCGCGGCCGGAGAGGCCGTCGAGTTCACGCGGGAGGGAGATGTTCTCGGCGGCGGTGAGGGCCGGTATCAGGTTGTAGTCCTGGAAGACGTAGCCGACGGATCGGCGGCGGACCTCGGCGAGCCGCTTGCGGTCGAGTCCGCCGAGGGCGACGCCTTCGACGAGGACCTGGCCGTCGGTGGGGGTGTCCAGGCCGCCCGCGAGGGTGAGCAGGGTGGACTTGCCGGACCCGGACGGGCCCATGACGGCGACGAACTCCCCGGGGTGGACCTTGAGGTCGACGCCGCGCAGCGCCCGCACCTCGCCGGCGCCCTGCCCGTGGACGCGGGTGACGTTGTCCAGGTGCAGGACGGGCTTGCGGCCGTCCCTGGTCGGATCGGTGTGGGACACGATTCCCCCTGCTGTGGTGGGGCCCGCCGCATCGTGTGGTGCGGCCGGGCCGGTGGTTCGTCGGTGCGTACGGTGTCGGGGTCCGTACGGGGTGGGCCGCCGGGGCGGCTCAGGCCGTGGTGCGGCGGCGTCCGATCCGGCGGGGCGCGGGCGCCGGCGCGGGGTCGTTCTGCCGGTTCTCGGCGGCGCGGGCCTGTTCGATCTCGGCGCGCTGGGCGAGCCGGGTCTCGCAGTGGTCGAGCCAGCGGACCTCGGCCTCGGTCTGGAAGATGAGCTGTTCGAGGACGAGCAGCCAGGCCAGGTCGGCGCCGGTGCCGTCGTACGTCGCGGCCGTCCCGCCGGTGGCGGTGGGGCGGCTCTCGCCGGCGAGGGCGCGGCCCTTGAGCCGGGTGTAGTCCTGGAGCGCCTTGATGCTGTGCCGGCGCTGGCTCTGGACGACGGCGGGCACGTCGACGCCGGGGACGGTGACGGCCATGGCGAGCTTGATGGCGAGCTCGTCGCGGGGCGGGTTGGTGCGCGGCACCGGGCTGTCGAACCAGGCGTGCAGTTCGGCCCGGCCGGCGTCGGTGACGGCGTAGAACTGGTGCCCTTCGTCGTCCTCGCCGGCGGGGACGACCAGTCCGTCGCGTTCCAGGCGGGCGAGGGTGGTGTAGACCTGGCCGACGTTGAGCGGCCAGGTGGCGCCGGTGCGCGCCTCGAACTCGGTTCTCAGCTGGTAGCCGTAGCGCGGCCCCTGGTCGAGCAGGGCGAGCAGGCCGTGACGGATGGACATACCGAGTATGTATACCGGGTATGCCCGGCAGGTCAAGCCGAGCCCCCCGCGGCCGAGCCGCGCCGGGGCCGTACCGGCCGCTCCCGCGCCCGCCGGGGACCGCGGCCGCGCACCGGCCCCCGGCGAGCGGGTACCGTCGTGCGGTGTGAGCCAGTTGCGCATCGCCACCTTCAATCTGCTGCACGGTCAGCCCCTCGCCCCGGACGGCGCCCCCCGCCCCTACCCGGCCGACCCCGGCGGGCCGCTGGCGGAGGCGGTGGCCGCACTGGACGCCGACGTGCTGGCCCTCCAGGAGGTGGACCGGCACCAGGCCCGGTCCGGCGGCACCGACCAGGCCGCCGTCGCCGCCAAGGCGATGGGCGCGGCCGACTGGCGGTTCGCCGCCGCCCTGCACGGCCGGCCCGCACCGGTGGCCGGCTGGGTGCCCGACCTCTCGGTGCCCGCCGGGATCCAGGTCTACGGGCCGGGCGAGGTCGGCGACGACGCCCCGCCCGCGTACGGCACGGCGCTGCTGACCCGACTGCCGGTGCTGCACTGGCGGGCCCGCCGGTTCGCGCCCGCCCCGTTCGGGCTGCCGCTGCGGGTGGCCGGACGCCGCGGGCTCACCCCCGTCCCCGACGAGCCGCGGGCCGCGCTGGCCGCGGTGCTGGAGGGCGGGAACGGACCGTTCACCGTGGTGGCGGCGCACCTGTCGTTCGTGCCCGGCTGGAACATGGCGCAGCTCGCCGGGATCCGGCGCTGGATCGCCGACCTGCCGCAGCCGTACCTGGTGCTCGGCGACTTCAACCTGATCGGCGCGGTGCCGCGCACCGTCCTGGGCTCGGCGGCGGCGCTGGACCGCACCGCGCCCCGCGCGAAGGTCCGCGAACTGCGGGCGGCCCGGCGGGCCCGGCCGCAGTTCACCGACGCCCGCCGGCGCCGGGTGCGCGAGCCGCGGGCCCGGCTGCAGGGCTGGTACGACCTCGCCCGCACGCCCACCTACCCGTCGCACCGGCCGGCGGTCCAGTTCGACCACGTGCTGGCGATCGGCGTGCCGCGCGCCGCCGTCGGCCCGGCAGCCGCTCCGCTCACCGGGGTCTCGGACCACCGGCCGCTGGTGGTGGAGGCCTCACTCTGACCGACCGCCGGGGGCCGGGGCGGCCGGCCCCGCCACCGCCGGACGGGAGAGCTGGCCGTTCTGGTGCGGGACGTGCGGGACGTTCGCGGCCGGGTCCGGCCGGTCGGCGACCGGCTGCGGGTCGTACTGGAGCAGCAGCATGGCGGCGTCGTCGCCGAGCTGGCGGCCGACGTGGCGGACCACGTCCTCGTGCAGGCGGCGCAGCACGTCGGCCGGGCGTCCGTCGGCGCAGACCGGGAGCCGGTCCGCGAGCGGGTAGAAGACGCCGGCCCGGTCCCGCGCCTCGATGACGCCGTCGGTGAAGAGCAGCACCCGGTCGCCGTGGCGCAGCGGGACGCGGTGCACCGGCGGCCGGACGTCGGCGGGGTCGAGGACGCCGAGCGGGGGCACCGTCTCGGCGAGTTCGAGCGGCCGTACCGGTTCGGTCCCGCGCAGCAGCAGCGGGGCCGGGTGGCCGCAGTTGACGATCTCGGCGGTGCCGTCGGACCGGACGCCGATCAGGACGAGGGTGACGAACTCCTCCTCCACGCCCGGGTGGTCGTTCTCGTGCAGGGCGCGGTCGAGGCTGACGGCGAGCCAGCCGGCCACCCGGTCGAGGGCGGCCTCCTGGTGGGCGGCCTCGCGGAAGGCGCCGAGCACGGCGGCGGCGGTCTCGACGGCGCCGAGCCCCTTGCCGCGGACGTCACCGACCACGGCCCGGACGCCGTGCCGGGTGTTGACGACCTCGTAGAGGTCGCCGCCGATCCTGGCGTGCGCGGCGGCGGCCTCGTAGTGGACGGCCGCCTTGACGGTGCCGACCCGCTCGGGCACGGGCCGGAGCAGGACCCGTCGGGCGATCGAGGCGACCAGCTGGGCGTCGGCGAGGAGCTGTTCCTGGCGCAGCCGCAGGGTGGCGCTGACCCACCCGATCGCGGCGACCAGGACGATCGCGAAGACGGTGGCGCTGTGCACGGACTCGCCGAGCACGTCGTTGTGGAAGGCCATCAGGAAGGCGGCGGCCTCGGTGCAGGCGCCGATGGCCAGCGGGTACCAGGTGCGCCGGCTGACCACGGCGGCCAGGGCGGGGACGGCGGTGAGCGCCGGTTCGACGGTGACGGCGGCGTCGGTGAAGTAGTCGAGGACGACGACCAGCGCCATGCCGATGAACGGCAGCGTGAGCGCCGTCCTCGGCCAGGTGCCGGTCGCGCCGGGTGCGGTTCCCGGGGTCGGCCCGGCGAACCGTTCTCTGATCCATCCGGTCGCGCTCAACTTCGGTCTCTCCAGCAGAAGACGCCGATGCCCGGGGGGCACCTGCGGTGATGACTGAGGGTTAGGGAATGCGGGCGTCGCTGGCGGCCGGAGCACGGGGGTTGACCGGTTACCGACCCCACAATAGGCGCGAAACGTGCACTACGCACAGGTTTCGCCCGATGCCGTGATGACTTGAATGCTCTCCGTGACTCATTCTTCACTGTTCCCGATCAGGAGCCGTTCCAACTCTTTTCGGTCGGGAAGTCCTGCGGGTTGTTCGATCCGGCCACTGCGGACGTACAGGAAGGAGGCCGTGACCTGCTCCAGGGGAACGCCGGCCTGTTCGGCCCAGGCGAGCCGGTAGACGGCGAGTTGGAGCGGATCGGCGGTCTCCTCGCGGTGCGTCTTCCAGTCCACCACTTCGTAGCGTGACGCGCCGCCGAATTCTGACCCGCCGTCACCGTCACGGTAGACCGCGTCGATCCGGCCGCGCACCACCCGGCCCGCCAGCACCAGATGGAACGGCGCCTCGACCCGGTGCGGCTCCCGGTCCGCGTACGGCGTGCGCAGGAACGCCTCCTTGAGCCGCTCCAGGTCCCGTTCGTCCTCGATGCCGTCGTCGTCGGCGCCGGGCAGCGCCTCCGGCCCGATCAGCATCAGCGGCTCGATCCGGGACTGCACCCAGGCGTGGAAGCGGGTGCCGCGGCGGGCGGCGGGCTGCGGCGGGCGCGGCATCGGCCGGGCCAGGTCGTGCGCGAAGCCGTCCGGGTCGGCGGCCAGGCGCAGCAGCTGGGTGGCGGACAGCGAGGCCGGCAGCGGCACCTCCCGCACACCGCGCCGGAAGCGCTCCAACTCTCCCGTCAGCGCCTTCAGATCACGGTCCCAGGAGTCGACCAGGCGGCGGTCCTCGGGGGCCATCGGGCCGGGTTCGGGGGCGGGCTGCCCGGCGAGCCGCCCGAGCACCACCTCGGCGACCCGGCGGCGGGCGTGCTGGGCGGCCGGGTCGAGCGGCAGCGGCCAGGGGCGTTCGACGGGCGAGGCCAGCGCCGGGTTCTCGGCGCCCTTGGCCGGCTGCTCGGCCCAGTGCTCGATCTCGCCGTTGCCGGGCTCCTCGCAGTGGTCGCGCAACTGCTCCAGGAAGGCGGACGGGCCGCGCGGGGTCTTCTGGCTGGGCCCCCACCAGTGGCCGGAGGCGAGCAGCAGGGCTCGCGGCCGGGTGAAGGCCACGTAGCCGAGGCGCAGTTCCTCGGTGCCGGAGTGTTCGGCGAGCGCGGCCTTGAACGCGGTCATCGACTTTCCGGTCCAGCCGTCGCGCACGTCGGGCAGGGTGGCCCCGTCGCCGCGCAGGGCGTGCGGGAGGACGCGCTTGGTGCTGGTCCAGCGCTCGCGCGCGGTGGAGGACGGGAAGGCGCCGCGGACCAGGCCGGGGACGGCGACGACGTCCCACTCCAGCCCCTTCGACTTGTGCGCGGTGAGCACCTTGACGGTGTCCTCGCCGCCGGGGAGGCCGGCGTCGAGGCCGCGGTCGTGCTCCTGGGCGGCGCGCAGGAAGCCGAGGAAGGCGGCCAGGCCCGGGTCGCCGTCGAGGTCGGCGAAGGAGGCGGCGACGTCCAGGAAGGCGTGCAGGGTCTCCCGGCGGCGGGCGGCCAGCGCCTGCGGCGAGGCCGCGAGTTCGACCTCCAGGCCGGTCGCGGCGAGGACCCGGTGCAGCACGTCCATCAGCGGCTCCGCCAGCGAGCGGCGCAGGTCGCGCAGTTCGCGGGCGAGCCGGGCGAAACGCACCCGGGCCTCGGGCGAGAACGGCAGTTCGTCGGGCTGGTCGCGGTCGAGGAAGGTCTCCAGCGCGTCGGCCAGCGAGACCACCTCGGTGGGGTCGGTCTCGGCGACGGCGGCGGCCAGCGGTTCGACGCCGTCGGGCCGGGCGGTGCGGACCAGGTCGGCGGCGCGCCGGCCGAGCAGGGCGAGGTCGCGCGGGCCGATCCGCCAGCGCGGGCCGATCAGCAGCCGGACCAGGGCGGCGTTGGCGGTGGGGTCCTGGAGCACCTCGCAGACCGCGACCAGGTCCGCGACCTCGGGCAGGTGGAGCAGCCCGCCGAGGCCGACCACCTCGACCGGCACGTCGCGGGCGACCAGCGCGGCGTGGATGTCGGGGAAGGCCGCGCCGCCGCGGCAGAGCACCGCGATCCGGCCGGGCGCGGTGCCGGTGCGCACGAGGTGGGCGACCGAGTCGGCCAGCCAGTCGATCTCCTCGGCGTGGGTGGGCAGCAGCGCGGCCCGCACGAAGCCGTCGTGCTCGGCGCCGGGGGCCGGGCGCAGCGCCTCGACGCCCTCGTGCATCGCGCGCAGCGGCGCGGCCAGCCGGTTGGCGAAGGCGAGCAGCCGCCCGCCGCTGCGGCGGTTCTCGCTGAGCGCGTACCGGTCCGCCGGGGCGCCGTCGGCCCGGGGGAAGTGCCGGGGGAACTCGTCGAGGTTGGCGACGGAGGCGCCGCGCCAGCCGTAGATGGCCTGGCAGGGGTCGCCGACGGCGGTGACCGGGTGTCCGGACGGGCCGCCGTCCGGGCCCGCGCCGAAGAGACCGGCGAGCATGAGCCGCTGGGCGACCGAGGTGTCCTGGTACTCGTCGAGCAGGACCACCCGGAACTGGCCGCGCAGCAGGGCGCCGACCTCGGGGCGCTGCTGGGCGAGCCGGGCGGCGGCGGCGATCTGGTCGCCGAAGTCCATCAGCCCGGCGGTGGCCTTGCGGCGCCGGTAGTCCTCGACCAGGCGGAGCAGTTCCAGGCGGGCCCGGGCGGCGGTGGGGACGGCCCGCAGGTCGTCGTTGGTGAGCCTGGCGGTGGCGAGGGTGTCGAGCAGTTCCTCGTCGAAGGCGCGCAGGGTGTCGGGGTCGACGAGGTGCTCGGCGAGCTCGCCGTCCAGCGCGATGAGGTCGGCGACGAGGTTGGCGAAGGTGCCGGTGAGGGCCGGGAAGGGGCCGCGGGCGGTGCGCAGCACCTTGGCGGCGAGCTGGAACCGGGTGGCGTCGGCGAGCAGGCGGACGTCGGGTTCGATGCCGATCCGCAGGCCGTGCTCCTTGAGGAGGCGGCCGGCGAAGGCGTGGTAGGTCGAGATCTCGGGTTCGCCGAGCGGTTCCTCGCCGGGGTCCGGAGCCCGCTCCCACCCGTCGGCCGAGGACACCCCCGGCCCGCCGAGGCGCAGCAGGGCGGTGCGGACGCGTTCGGCGAGCTCACCGGCGGCCTTGTTGGTGAAGGTGAGGCCGAGCACCTCCTCGGGGCGGACGGCGCCGGAGCCGACCAGCCAGACGACGCGGGCGGCCATCACGGTGGTCTTGCCGGAGCCGGCGCCGGCGACGATGACGGCCGGCTGGAGGGGGGCGCCGATGGCCGCCATCTGTTCCCGGTTGAAGGGGATGCCCAGCAGCTCCTTGAGCTGGTCGGGGTGGCTGAGCACGGCGGTCACCTCGTAACGGTAACGGGGGGTACGGACAGGTCGGGCCGTGCGGGAGGGCCGCTGTGGCGACCCTCACTGCCGCACCGGGCCCCGCCCGCCCTTCGTCGCACGGGCCGGGGACGCCCGAAGGCCCGGGCCACCGCGCCGGCCCGCGCCCCTCCTCGTTCCGGCTACTCCACGATCTGGGCACCGTCGCGCTGGGCGGAGCAGCTGCGGCGGAAGGAACAGCGGTCGCAGCCCGCCCCGGTCTGCGGGACGAACCGTTCGGCGAGGATCCTCCCGGCCGCGTCGGCGAGCAGGTTCTCGACCCACGGTTCGCCCTCGGGCGGCTCCTGCCGCTGCACCTTGGGCGCGTCCGGTACGGCCTTGTCGGGCTTGCGCAGCTGGACCAGCTCGGCGCCGCCGGCCTCCGGGGCACGGCCGTCGAAGCCGGGCAGCTCGTTGAGCGCACCGGCCCGGACGGCGAGCTGGTAGACGGCGAGCTGCTTGTGGTCGGGCAGCGACTTGTCGGTGGGCGCCTCCTTGCCCGTCTTGAAGTCGACCACGTAGGCGCGCCCGGCCTCGTCCTTCTCGACCCGGTCCATCGAGCCGCGGATCCGCACCCGGACCCCGCCCGCGTCGAGCGTGACGTCGAAGCCGTGCTCGGTCGCGACGACGTCGCGGCCCCGGCCCATCACGTGCCAGGTGAGGAAGCGTTCCAGGGCGGCGCGGGCCTCGGTCTTCTCCTGCTGGGACTTCCACGGCGCGTCGAAGGCCAGCGCGTCCCAGACGGTGTCCAGGCGCTCCATCAGGACGGCCAGGTCGGCGGGGGAGCGTCCGGAGCCGACCTCGTCGGCGAGGGCGTGCACGACGTTGCCGACGCCCTGCGCGGCGGAGGAGGAGCCGCGCGCCTTGACCTCCTTGTCGAGGAACCACTGGAGCGAGCAGTTCTCCAGCTGCTCCAGGCCGCTGCCGGAGAGCCGGATCGGCAGGTCGGCGTCGCGCAGCGGGTCGGGGGCGGCGGTGGCGTCGTCCAGGCCCCACCACGCGTCGGGCCGGGCGGCGGGGACGAGCGGCCGGTCCTCCTCGTCGGTGGCGAGGGCGAGGGTGGCGAGCCGTTCGGCGGCGGCCCGGCGCAGCTCGGGCGAGCGGGCGGGGTCGACGGTGACCGCGCGCAGTTCGGCGACCAGCGCGGCGACGGAGAGCGGACGGCGCGGGCGGTGGGTGACGTCCTCGACGGTCACCGGAGGGGTACGGCGGACGACCCGGCCGGTCCGGGGGTCGACGTCCTCGCGGTAGAGCTCGCGCAGGAACCGGGAGGGCTGGTCGCCGTCGTCGGCGGGCGCCTTGACGGCGGTGACGACCAGCCGCTCCTTGGCCCGGGTGACGGCGACGTAGAAGAGCCGGCGCTCCTCGGCGAGCAGGGCGGCCGGGGTGAGCGGCTCGGCGAGGCCGTCACGGCCGATCCGGTCGGCCTCCAGCAGCGAGCCGCGGCGGCGCAGGTCGGGCCAGAGGCCGTCCTGGACGCCGGCGACGACGACCAGCCGCCACTCCAGGCCCTTGGAGCGGTGGGCGGTCATCAGCCGGACCGCCTCGGGGCGGACGGCCCGCACGGTGAGGGTGTCGGCGGCGATGTCCTGCGCCTCCAGCTCGGCGAGCAGGTCGAGGGCGCCGCGGTGGCCGGTGACCTGTTCCTCGGCGCGGGCCGCGGTCTCGAAGAGGGCGCAGAGGGCGTCGAGGTCGCGGTCGGCGTTGCGGCCGGCGCCGCCGCCGCGCAGGGCGGCCCGCTCCAGGCGTTCGCGCCAGCGGCGGGAGCCGTCCCACAGCTCCCAGAGGGCCTCCTCGGCGGTGCAGCCGCCGGCCAGGCGTTCGCGGACCTTGCGCAGCAGGGTGCCGAGGTCGTGGGCGCGGCGGGCGTAGGGGGCGTCGAGGACGACGAGCTGCTCGGGTTCGGCGAGGGCCTCGCGGATCAGCTCGCCGGCCGGGCGCGGCACGGCCGCGGGACGGCTCACGGCGGCGGACGCGGACGGGCCGGCGAGCCCGACGGCCCCCGGCTCGGCGCCCGTCCCGGCCCCGGCGGGCCCCGGCTCGGCGCCGGCCTCCGTCCCGGCCCCGGCGACGTTCTCGGCGGCGGTCTCGACGCGCCGCGCCTCGGCACGCAGCGCGGCCCGCTCCTCCTCGCGCAGGACGCGGCCGAGCCGGCGCAGGTCGGCGCCGTCGAGGCCGCCGAGCGGCCCCGTGAGCAGGGTGTGCGCGAGGTCGGTGGTCAGCGGATCGGGTGCCCCGGGGTCGTGCCGGTCCCGGACGGCCTGCTCGGCGCAGACCCGCAGGGCGAGCAGCAGCTGGGCGACGGCCGGCTCCTCGCGCAGCGGCAGGTCGTCGCCGTCGATCTCCAACGGGACGCCGGCCGCGCCGAGTGCCCGCCGGACGCCGGGGATGGAGCGGGCACCGGCCCGCACCAGGACCGCCATCTCGCCCCACGGCACGCCGTCCTCCAGGTGGGCGCGGCGCAGCAGGTCGGCGACGGAGTCCAGCTCGGTACCGGGGGTGGGGTAGGTGTAGACCTCGACCCGGCCGCCCTCGCGGGCGGGCAGCAGGGTGCGGTGCTGGGCGAGCTTGTCGGCGGGCAGCCGGCCCATCGGCATCCGGCGGGTGAGTTCGCGGGCGGCGGAGAGCAGGACGGCACCGGAGCGGCGGGACACCCGGAGCACCTTGACGTCGGCGGGGCGGCCGTCGGCGTGCCGGAAGGTCTGCGGGAACTCCAGGATGCCGTTGATGTCGGCGCCGCGGAACGCGTAGATGGACTGGTCGGGGTCGCCGACGGCGACCAGTTCCCGCCCGCCGCCGGCCAGCCGGCGCAGCAGCCGGACCTGGGCGGGGTCGGTGTCCTGGTACTCGTCGACGAAGACGGCGTCGTAGCGGTCCCGCAGCCGCTCCTCGACCTCGGGGCGTTCGGCGAGCAGCACGGCGCGGTGGACGAGCTCGGCGTAGTCGAGGACACCGCGCAGGTCGAGGACGTCGAGGTACTCGGCGAGGAAGTGGGCGGCGGCGGCCCAGTCGGGGCGCCGGACGCCCTCGGCGAACCGGGCCAGCTCGGCCTCGCCGAGCCCCAGCTCGCGGCTGCGGGCGAGGACGGCGCGGACCTCGTCGGCGAAACCGCGGGTGGTGAGGCAGGCGCGCAGGTCGAGCGGCCAGCCGATCCGCGACCTGCCGAGCCGGGAGTCCTCGGCGCCGCCGGCGAGCAGCTCGCGGACCATGACGTCCTGTTCCGGGCCGGAGAGCAGGCGCACCGGCTCGGCGTAGTCCGCCGGGTCCTGGTGGGCGCGGAGCAGGGCGTAACAGAAGGAGTGGAAGGTGGTGGCCTGCGGGGCGGCGGCCCCGGCACCGGCCGTGGTGACGCCGAGCCGGCCGGCCATCCGGTCGCGCAGCTCCATCGCCGCCCTGCGGCTGAAGGTGAGCACGAGGATCCGGTCGGGGTCGGTGCCGCGCTCGATGCGCCGGGCGACGGCCTCCACCAGGGTCGTGGTCTTGCCCGTCCCCGGTCCTGCGAGCACCAGCAGCGGGCCACCCGTGTGCTCGGCCACGGCGCGCTGGTATTCGTCCAGCACGGGCGGGGCGGGCGGCACGAGGGGGCTGCGCACCAGTCGATAGGGGGAGCTCACGGACGTCCTGGGGGTCGTACTTCGGGCAACGGCGGGCGGGCCCGCCGAGGGGCCCGCCGTATCGAGCCTACGATCCTGCCCCGTCATTCCCGTCCGCGCACGGGTTTCGTCCCACATGGCCGGCGGGGAACGGGACCGCCTCCGCGCTACCGGGCCGGACCCGGCGTGCGGTCACTCCCCGGCCGGTTCGCCGTCCCAGCGGGCCCGCCCGAGGTCGACCCGGGGCGGGTCGGCGAGCTCGCGCAGCGGGGTGCCCTCCTCGGCGTAGCGGGCGAGCGCGCGGTGCTCGTGGCCGGGCAGGAAGCGGCCGTCGGCGCGGATCACCCGCCACCAGGGCACGGCGCCGCCGTACAGGGCGAGCACCCGGCCGACCTGGCGCGGGCCGCCCTGACCGAGGTACTCGGCGATGTCCCCGTAGGTCATCACCCTGCCGGGTGGAATCCGCTCGGCCAGGTCGAGCACCAGTTCGGCGAAGGGTGGCAGCTCTCCGCGCTCACCGTCGTCGTGGGCGTCCGTCACCTGCGGCATTCTTCCGCATCCCGCCGGACCCGGGGGCCCGTACGAACGATCCGCCGCGCCCGATCCGGCCCCTGTCCAGCGCGGGACGCCGCGGCATGCCACCATCTTCGGGGCGGTGAGTGGTGATACGAGGACAAGACCAGATGACCGGGACGGCCGACGTGAGTGTGGACGAGGGCTCCGACGAGTCCTCCCCAGCCGTGCCCGCAGGTCCCGGCGGCGGGTCCGCCACCGAGCCGTCGCCGGCAGTCTCCCTGATCAAGGACCGGACGATCAAGACCCCACGGCCGACCGGCCCCGGGACGGAAGCGGGAACGGAGACGGGGGCCGGGACGGCCGCCGGCCTCCCGGCCCAGCTGCCCGCGCCGGAGTCCTCGCCCGAGCCCGACGCAGGAGCCGGGCTCGGAGCCGGGTCGGAACCCGCCGCGACCGGGACCGACGGTCTCGGCCCGGGCGGACCCGACCCGCTGGACGACCCGCCGCACCTGGACGTCGACGAGCCCCTGCTCGCCGCCCGCGCCCACCGCCCCTCCGACCTGATCCGCTTCCTGGCCGGCGTGCTCGGCCTGGTCGCGGTCTTCGTGCTCGCCGGTGTGGCGACCTCGACCACCACCGGCATCGAACTGGACATCGCCTCCAACGCCCCCCGCTTCTCCCCGGTCCTCGCCACCATCACCGGCCTGGTCTCCAGCGTCGCCGTCCTGGCCGTCCCGCTCGCCTTCGCGGTCGAACGGCTGATCAAACGCGACGGCCTGCGGGTCGCCGACGGCGTCCTCGCCTCGGTACTCGCCTACGGCGTCTCCCTGGGCATCGACTGGTGGGTCGCCGAGGGCGCCTCCGACCACATCAGGGACGCCCTCACCCGCCTCCCGCTGGACTCCAACGGCACCCTGACCGACCCGGTGCACGGCTACCTCGCCCCGGTGATCGCCTACATGACGGCCGTCGGCATGTCGAGCCGCCCGCGCTGGCGGGTCGCCCTCTGGGTCGTGGTGATCTTCAGCGGCATCACCGAACTGCTCGGCGGCTACACCACCCCGCTCTCCCTGCTGCTCACCGTGCTGATCGGCTGGTCCGTCGCCTACGGCACCCTGTACGCGATCGGCTCGCCGAACATCCGGCCCACCGGCCAGCACCTGATGATCGGTCTGCGCAAGGTCGGCTTCACCCCGGCCAGCGCCCACCGCGCCCCGGACGCCCCCGGCGGCACCCGCCGCTACCTCGTGGCCCAGCAGAGCGGCCCGCCGCTGGACGTCCACATCGTCGACCGCGAACAGCAGGCCTCCGGCTTCTTCTACCGGGCCTGGCGACGGCTGCGGCTGCGTTCGGTCGCCGTCCGGCGCAGCCCCCAGTCGCTGCGCCAGGCGCTGGAGCAGGAGGCGCTGATCGCGTACGCGGCCGCCGCCTCGGGTGCCCGGGCCCCGCAGCTGGTCGCCACCTCCGAGCTCGGCCCGGACGCCGCGATCCTGGTCTACGAGAACGTCGAGGGCCGCACCCTGGACGACCTCTCCGACGACGAGATCACCGACCGGGTGATGGCCTCGCTGTGGGAGTCGGTCGCCGCCCTGCACGAGCGCCGGATCGCCCACCGCCGGCTCACCGGCGAGTCGATGCTGGTGACCGACGAGAAGACGGCCTGCCTGGTCAACCTCTCCGGCGGGGACATCGCCGCCACCGACCTGACGCTGCGCATCGACGTCGCCCAGCTGCTCACCACGTTCGCGCTGCGGATCGGCCCGGAGCGGACGGTCGCCACCGCCAACGCGGTGCTCGGCGCCGACCGGGTCGCCCAGGCGCTGCCGCTGCTCCAGCCGGTCGGCATGAGCCGCTCCACCCGCGTCGACCTGAAGCGGCTCAGCAAGGAACGGAAGGCCGCCGCCCAGGCCAGGGCGCTGGAGCAGGTCGCCGCCGGGGCGCGCACCCAGCAGCAGGCCGAGGAGGACATCGCGCTGGCCGGCGAGGACCTGCTCAGCCGGATCCGCGGCCAGATCCTGCAGATCGCCCCCGAGGCGCCGATGGAGCCGGCCAAGCTGGAGCGGCTCAAGCCGAAGACCCTGATCATGGTGATCGCGCTCACCTTCGCCGCGTACCTCGCGCTGACCACCATCAAGCCGGCGCAGCTCAAGCTCTCCCAGATGGACTGGGCCTGGGCGGCGGTGGCCCTCGCCGCGGCGGCCTTCTCGTACATCGCCGCCTCGATGAGCCTGACCGGCTTCGTCCCGGAGAAGCTGCCGTTCCGCCGCACGGTGGCCGCCCAGCTCGCCGGGTCCTTCGTCAAGCTGGTCGCCCCGGCGGCGATCGGCGGCATCGCGCTGAACACCCGCTACCTGCAGAAGGCGGGCATCCGCTCCGGCCAGGCGGTCGCGTCGGTCGGCGCCTCCCAGCTGGCCGGCCTGGCCGGGCACCTGCTGCTGCTCTTCAGCTTCGGTCTGATCACCGGCAGCCAGACCAACGGCGACCTCTCGGCCTCCCGCGCGGTGATCATCGGCGTGCTGACCGCCGCCGTGCTGGCCCTGGTGGTCGCGGCGGTCGCGCCGCTGAGGCGGTTCGTGCTGAACCGGCTGCGCTCGCTGTTCTTCGGCGTGGTCCCGCGGATGCTCGACCTGATGCAGACGCCCAGCAAGCTGGTCAGCGGCTTCGGCGGCATCCTGCTGCTGACGCTCTCCTTCACCGCCTGTCTGGACGCCTCGGTACAGGCCTTCGGCGGCTCGATCTCCTTCTCCGCGGTGGCCGTGGTCTTCCTGACCGCCAACGCGGCGGGCTCCGCCATCCCGACCCCCGGCGGCATCGGCCCGGTCGAGTTCGCGCTGATCGGTGCGCTCACGGTGGCCGACGTGCCGCCGACCGTCGCCACCCCGGCGGTCTTCCTCTACCGGGCGCTCACCTTCTGGCTGCCGGTGCTCCCCGGCTGGATCTCCTACAACGTGCTCCAGCGCAAGGGCGCGCTGTAACCCGGCCGACCGGCGCGAACCGGGTGGCCCGCGCAGCCGGCGGGACCCGGGCGACCGGGCGCGGGCCCGGGTACGCGAAAGGGCCCGCCGGAGCGGGCCCTTCCACGGTCTCGGTCAGTACACCGGCTTGTGCGGCTCGATCTGGTTCACCCAGCCCAGCACGCCGCCGCCCAGGTGGACGGCGTTGGCGAAGCCGGCCGACTTCACCACGGCCAGCACCTCGGCCGAGCGGACGCCCGACTTGCAGTGCAGCACGATCTTCCGGTCCTGCGGCAGCTGCTCCAGCGCGTTGCCCATCAGGAACTCGTTCTTCGGGATCAGCACGGCACCGGGGATGCTGACGATCTCGTACTCGCCGGGCTCGCGGACGTCGATCAGGTAGATGTCCTCCTGGTCGTCCTGCCACTGCTTGAGCTGCTTCGAGGTGATCGTCGAACCGGCGGCGGCCTCCTGGGCCTCCTCCGACACGACGCCGCAGAAGGCCTCGTAGTCGATCAGCTCGGTGACGGTCGGGTTCTCGCCGCAGACCGCGCAGCCCGGGTCCTTGCGGACCTTCACCTGGCGGTAGTTCATCTCCAGGGCGTCGTAGATCATCAGACGGCCGACCAGCGGGTCGCCGACCCCGGCCAGCAGCTTGATGGCCTCGGTGACCTGGATCGAGCCGATCGACGCGCAGAGCACGCCCAGCACGCCGCCCTCGGCGCAGGACGGAACCATGCCCGGCGGCGGGGCCTCCGGGTAGAGGCAGCGGTAGCAGGGGCCGTGCTCGGCCCAGAACACGCTCGCCTGGCCGTCGAAGCGGTAGATCGAACCCCACACGTACGGCTTGCCGAGCAGCACCGCGGCGTCGTTCACCAGGTAGCGGGTGGCGAAGTTGTCGGTGCCGTCGACGATCAGGTCGTAGCCGGAGAAGATCTCCAGCACGTTGGAGTTGTCGAGGCGCTCCTCGTGGAGGATCACGTCGATGTAGGGGTTGATCTCCTTGACCGAGTCCCGTGCCGACTCGCCCTTGGAACGGCCGATGTCCGACTGGCCGTGGATGATCTGACGCTGCAGGTTCGACTCGTCGACCACGTCGAACTCGACGATTCCGAGCGTGCCGACACCGGCGGCGGCCAGATACATCAGCGCGGGCGAGCCCAGACCGCCGGCGCCGACGCACAGCACCTTGGCGTTCTTCAGGCGCTTCTGCCCGGCCATGCCCACGTCGGGGATGATCAGGTGGCGGGAGTACCTGCGGACTTCGTCAACGGTGAGCTCGTCGGCCGGCTCGACCAGGGGTGGCAGCGACACGGGGACTCCGATGGTCGTCATCTCAGGTGGCCGGGGCCAACCTCTTGTGGCTTGTTGCTCCGCCACCGAGGTGGCTCTGCTACGCCAACAGTGTCATGCCGCCCCTGTATTCCGAGACAGCTCGTCCGATGGGCGAGACGGCCCGCGTCGGATGGTGGGACCGCCGGCCGCGCGGCCCCCGCGGCCGAAAACCGGCCCGCCCGGGCCGCGAGGTGCCGACGGCGGCGCGCCGTCGGCCTCCCCCCGGCTCCCCCGGCCCTCCCGGACGGGACCGGCGGCGGACCCGGACGGATCAGACCCGGCAGGCCGTCTCCAGCCAGACGTCCCCCAACGACTCCTCCAGCGGCACCTGTGTCCGCCAGCCGAGACGGTCCCGCGCCGTCCGGACGTCCGCCTGCCGCCACGGCACCGGCTCCCCCGACGGCACCCTCCCCTCGGCCGACCGGGACTCCGCCGGGCGGTGGCCCGGCAGGTGGTGACCGGAGCCGTGCCCGGGCAGGTGGTCCACCGCCCCACCGGCCTGCGCGGGCAGCAGGACCTGCCGGTTCTCCTCCACGATCGCCCCCTCGAAGCCGGACGCCCGGACCAGCAGCTGGGCCGCCTCCCGGGCCCGGACGGCGTGCCCGCTGCCGATGTTGATCACCCCCGTGGCGGCCGACACCGCCGCCGCCTGGATCGCCCGCGCGACGTCCCGGACGTCCACGAAATCCCGGTATCCGGACAGGTCGGGCATCCGCACCTGGTTCTCCTCCCGCTCCAGCGCGCGCCGCAGCCCCTCGGCGAGCCGCCCGAACAGCGAGGCGGTCGGCGACCCCGGCCCGACCACGTCGAACACCCGCAGCACCGCCGCGTCCAGCCCGGAGGCCAGCACCAGCTCCGTCCCGGCCAGCTTCGACACCCCGTACGGGCCGACCGGGCGCGGCTCGGCGCCCTCCGAGACCGGCACCCCTCCCGGCACCGGCCCGTACTCGGCCGCCGAGCCGACGTGCACCAGCCGGGCGGGCTCCCGGCTGCGCCGGATCGCCTCGCAGACGGTGGCCACGGCCAGCGTGTTGGCCCGGATCAGCGTGCGCGAACTGCCGTAGGTGGCACCCGCGCAGTTGATCACCACCTGCGGCACGACCGCGTCCAGGAACCGGGCCAGCGCACCCGGGCTGCCGGTGGTCAGGTCGAAGCGGATGTCGGCGGAGTCACGCCGGCCGAGCACCGTCACCTGCAACTCCGGATCCACGAGCAGACGATCGGTGACCCGACGGCCGATGAAGCCGTCGGCGCCCAGCAGCAGCACCCTCATCGGGGGGCTTCCTTCCACGAAGCCAGACCGGGTACGGCCTGGCGGGTCCTAGTGAACAACGGGATGTCGAACGGAACGGCGGAACAGGAGGAGCGGGAGGAGCGGGAGGGACGGGCGCGCCGGGCGGGTGGCGGAAGCGGCCGCACACCGGCCGGGCCCGGTCCGGCCCGGCGGTCAGCGGTGCGCATCGGGACGGCCCAGCACCGCCCACGCGTACACCAGCAGGGCCAGCGCGACGGCGCCGCCGGCCGGACCGGCCACCGGTGGGAGCGGAGCCGCCGTCGCCACCGCCCCGGCCAGTGCGCCGAGCGCCGCGACCCCGGTCCGGCCGCAGCGCGCCAGCAGGGCGGGCAGCACCAGCAGCAGACCCAGCACCCCCTGGCCCGCCCACTGCCCCGGGTCGGCCCGCTCGGCCACCAGGTGCAGCAGGCCGCCGTGTCCAGGCCCCGGACGCGGCGCCACCGCGGTCAGCACCGCGAGCGCCGCGAAGGTCAGCACGGACAGCACCGCCAGGTGCAGGGCCAGCGCCGCCGGGAGCACCGGCCGCATCCGGGCCCGGAACTCGGCCAGCGTCACCGCCGTCCCCAGGTGGCCCCGCCCGACGCGGCGGAACCAGCGCGCGGACCACTCGGCCGACCCGGCCGACAGCGCGGCCGCGAGCACCAGCGCCGTCGTCACCCGTCGGTCCCCCGGGCCACCGGCCGTCAGCGCCGGCGGCGCCAGCAACAGCCCGGCCACCCCTGCGCCGTGCACCGCCTGCCACCACCACAGCCGGCCGTGGACCACCCGCGCGGCACCCGGGACGACCGGACCGGCCTTCTCCTCGGGCCCGGCGACCGGCCGCTCCCCGCCACCGACGCTGCGGGAGCCGTCGCGGTCCCCGGGGTGGCCCGGGTCGGCGGGGCCCTCGGCACCGGCCGGACCGGACCGGCCCGCGAACGGGATCGCCACGGACCACCCGGGGGCCCTGGCCGGCCCGTCCGCACCGGGCGCGCCGGAAGCGGCCGGGACGAGCGTCAGCGGGACGGCCGCAGCCAGCAGGACGGGCCGGCCGCCACCGAGCCCGGCGGCGGCCGCGCACGGAAGCGCCGCCAGCACCGCCGTCCGGAGCGCCACGACCCAACGCCGCTGCCGGCTCTCCCCGGGTACGGCCTCGACCGACGGGGGCGCGCGGCGCGGCACCCGGGCGTACAGCTCCTCGGCGAGCGCGAACAGGTCCGCGTGCCGGCACCGGGCGGCGTCCGCCGGGCCGAGTCCGGCCTCCTCCAGCCCGGCGGCGATCTCCAGCGGATCGACGGCGCGCTCGCAGAGCTCCCGGTGCTCCGCCATCACCTCCCGGACCGGATCCCCGGAGGCGCCGGGGATCCGGACGCCCACCGGGTGCGCGGCGGGACCGGCCGCACCCCCCGGGCGGGCTCCCCCGTCCACCCCCACGGACGCTCCTGCACCGGCCGTCATCAGACCGCCTCCGCGAGCGCACCGGGCCGGCCGAACGCCTCACCGGCGCCCTCGGCCGCCGGGGTCCCCTCGGTCCCGGGCCCGGCCGCCCGGCTTCCCGCACCCGCGGACCCGACATCCGTCGCCCCGAGATCCGTCGCCCCGACATCCCTCGCCCCGAGGTCGGCGGACCCTCCGCCCGCCGACCCGGTGCCCGCACGGTCGCCCGCCGCTCCCACCACCGCGTCACCACCCGCCCCGGCGCCGCCACCCCGGCCGGTGAGCCAGTACTCGGCGGGCCGGGCGAACGGCCGGGGCCGGGGACCGCCCGGAGCACCAGGCGCCCCGTCGGCGGCCGGGTAGGCCGGCCACTGGGAGACCAGCTCCAGGTAGATCTCCCGGAAGGCCCCGACCACCGGCTCGACGGCGAAGCGTTCCTGCGCCCGTAACCGGCCGGCCAGGCCGAGTCGGGCCCGGCGCTCCCCGTCCCGCAGCAGGGCCAGGCAGGCACCGGCCAGCGCGCGCGGGTCGCGCGGCGGGACCAGCAGCCCGGTCGGCCCCACCACCTCGCGGGCCACGCCGACATCGGTCGAGACCACGGCCCGCCCGCTCAGCATCGCGTCGGCCAGCAGCCGGGGGCCACGCTGGGAGAGCGCCGAGAAGAGGACCACGGAGCCGTCCGCCCAGGCCCGGGCGGCGGACCGGGGCCGGCCGGCGAACTCGACCGCCTCGGCCACCCCGAGCCGTGCGGCGACGGCCTCGCAGTGCGCCCGGTAGCCGGGGACGGCCTCCTCACCGTGCACGACCAGCCGCGCCTGCGGAAGGTCGGCCCGGACCAGGGCGAAGGCGTGCAGGGCCAGTTCGGGGCCCCGGCCGGGTTCCAGGGCCCCGGCCCAGACCAGGGTGGGCCGCTCCGGCTCCGGGCCCGCGGCGGGCCGGTCCACGGCCGGGGTGCCCTCGTACACCACCCGGGTCCGCTCCGGGTCGGCCCCGCAGCGCAGCTGCCAGCGCCGGTCGTGGGCACTGCCGGGGGTGAGCACCGCGGCCTGCCGGTAGGTCTCCTCGGCGAGCGCCCGGAAGAAGGCGAGCAGGAGCGCCCGGACCGGCCGGAGGTACGGCGCCTCCCGGTACCCGAGGTACTGCTCGCGCAGGTGCAGGCCGTGCTCGGTGACCACGAACGGCACCCCGTGCAGCTGCTTGGCCACCAGCGCCGGCAGGGCGGCCGGGCCGCCGCCGACCACGTGGCAGAGGTCGGCGGCGCCGATCCCGCCCGGCCCGGTGCCGTACCAGGGGGCGGCGAGCGGTCGCAGGCACTGTTCGAGCAGGTCGGCGGCGACCAGGACGTCGCGGACCAGCGGCTGCCCGGCGGAGGTGTCGGCGCCGGGCGAACGCCAGACCCGCTCCAGGACGCCCCGGGCCCGGGCGGAGACCAGGAAGGCCGGCAACCCGCCGTCCTCGCGGGCGAGCCCCGCCAGCCGGTACAGGCCGGCACCGAAGGAGGACCGCTCGTCCGGCCTCAGCAGGGCCCGGACGAGCTGCTCGTAGGCGCGGGCGTACTGGCGTCCGCGGAGCGCGCCGGGCGCGCGGCCGGTCCGGCGGCGCCCCCGGAGGGCCTGCTCGTGCACGCCGCTCCACCGGCCGTGCGGGTCCTCACCGGCGCCCGGACCGGCGGTCCCGGCCGCCACGTACCACTCGAAGTCGTGCTCGCGCAGACCCTCCACCAGCCGGTCGCACCACCCGCCGGCGCCACTGCCGGCGCGCGGACGCACACCCTCGGTGAGCAGAGCAACGCGCACGGGAGACCTCCGGGGCAGAGCGGATCGACGGATTGCTGAGCGGCTTGGCCGGCGCCCGGCCGGCCCGCGTCCGACGCGGGCGGCCCGGGGCGGAGGAGTCGGCCCGCCGGAGACACCGCGGCCCGGTACCGGCGGCCGTCCCCCGGCCCCCGGTCACCCTCGCGCGGCCGCCCTCCGGGTTCTCCGGCGGCCGCGACTCCCCCACACCTGTTCGGTCCGACAGCAGAAAGGTAGGACCGGCTTACGGCAATCCATCGGTCACATGCCTGGTTGCCACCTGAACGAGTGAACCGGAGTGACCACTTCCCGATCGGGGCGTTAACGGCTGCCGATCAAGGGGTATCGGTCGTGTTCCGTTCGATCCGTTCGAGCCGTTCGGCCCGCGCCGCCCCTTCGGCCGGTTCGATCCGTTCGGCCCTCGACCCGTTCGACCCGCCCCGTCAGGCGGCCCGCTCCAGCAGCTCCCGCACGGCCCGGGCGACGACGCCGGGGTGCTCCATCATCGCGACGTGCCCGGAGTCCGGCAGCACCAGCAGCCGCTGGTCCGCGAAGACCGCGCAGGCCCGGCGCGCCGAGCGGTACGAGACCAGCTTGTCGCGCAGCCCGTACACCAGCAGCACGGGCACCTTCACCTGCGCGGCCTGCCGCCACAGCGCCTGGTCGCCCCGCTCGGTGTAGGCGGAGGCGATGCCCCGCACCGAGCCGACCAGCGCCCGCGTCGCGTACGGCAGCTCCAGCCGCCGCCGGTACTGGGCCACCGCCTCGGCCCGGACCTCCGGGGACAGGGCGTCGGGGTCGCCGTAGACCAGCCCGAGCACGCCCTCGGTGACCGCCTCGGGTCCCCGCCCGTCGGACGGCCGCCGGCGCAGCAGCGGGGGGAGGCCGGGCACGGCGAGCAGGGCGGTCGGCCAGGCGGTGCGCTGCGGGGGCAGTTCGGGCAGGGCCGGCGAGATCAGGGTGAGGCTGCGGACGAGGTCCGGGCGCAGGGCCGCGAGCCGGACGGAGACCGCGCCGCCGAGCGAGTTGCCGAAGAGGTGGACCGGGCCGCGGCCGGACGCCTCCAGGTAGCCGATGACCGCGCGGACGTGGCCGGACAGGGAGAGGTCGCCGTCGCGGGGCGGGGCGGATTCGCCGAAGCCGGGGAGGTCCACGGCCTCGCCGTCGACGAGGTCGGAGAGCCGGCCCATGAGCCCCGTCCAGTTGGCGGCGGAGCCGCCGAGGCCGTGCACGAAGAGCGCCGGCGCCCGCCCGCCGGGGGCCGTCGGGGCGGCGTCGTGGCGGTGCACCGCGACGACCGCGCCGGGGACCTCGACCGTGCGGAACGGCGGCGGGGCGGCCGTCTCCGGGCGTATCTGCTGCTCAGGGCTGCTCATGGTGGACGATGGTAGTGAGCCGGCGCCGTCGCGGCCCGCCCACGGACCGTTCCCGGTCCGCTCCCGGTCCGGTCGTTCCTGCCCCTGTCACACCACTGCCGGTGGCCGTGGTCAGCGCCGTATTGTGGGCTCCTGACAAGGGGGCTGGCCGCTTTTCTCACGCCTGCCAAGCGCGAGGGCGGTTACCCGAAAGTAGAATCGGTCATCTTGCCAACCCCGTACGACCCGTGAAATGAGGAGCGCCGTGACGGCCATCCAGGAGGCGCAGGAGCGCCCGCGCGGTGCCCGCCTGCCGCGAAGCGCCCGCCGTGAACAACTGCTCGGTGCCGCCCAGGAGGTGTTCGTCGCGCAGGGTTACCACGCGGCCGCCATGGACGACATCGCCGACCGCGCCGGGGTGAGCAAGCCGGTGCTGTACCAGCACTTCCCCGGGAAGCTGGACCTCTACCTGGCGCTGCTGGACAAGCACTGCGACGCCCTGGTCGACTCGACCCGCGAGGCGCTGGAGACGACCACCGACAACAAGCTGCGGGTGGCCGCGACGATGGAGGCGTACTTCAACTACGTCTCCAGCGAGTCCGGTGCCTTCCGGTTGGTCTTCGAGTCGGACCTGACCAACGAGCCGGCCGTACGCGAGCGGGTCGAGCGGGCGGCGGAGGCCAGTGCGACGCTGGTCAGCAAGGTGATCCAGGAGGACACCGACCTGCCGGAGTCGGAGTCCAAGCTGCTCGCGGCCGGGGTCTGCGGCCTGGCCCAGATCACCGCGCGGTACTGGCTCTCCCAGGGCCTGGAGATCCCGCGCGACGAGGCGGTCCGGCTGGTCGCCAGCCTGGCCTGGCGCGGGCTGAAGGGCTTCCCGATGCACCCCAACCTCGATTCCCCGGAGGCCGCTGCCCCCGAGCAGTGATCACCGGACCTTCGCCTCGGTACCGATCCGGTGCTCTATGGTGAAGCCGTACGGCGCGGTCGCCGCGAACGCTTGTCCCAGGCGGTCCGGTGCCCGCGCGTGGATGGCTGCAACCCCGGAGGGACGGAAGCCGTGGAGGTCAAGATCGGCGTGCAGAACGCGCCGCGCGAGATCGTCATCGAGAGCTCGCAGACGGCCGATGAGGTCGAGAGCGCGATCGCCAAGGCGCTGGAGGGCACCTCGAAGCTCTTCACGCTGACCGACGAGCACGGCCGCCGCGTCATCGTCCCGGCCGAGCGCCTGGCGTACGTGGAGATCGGCGAGCAGGCCGCCCGCAAGGTCGGTTTCGGCACGCTCTGAGCTGTCCTTCGGTGCCCCGCTCCCTCGTCCGAGGGGGCGGGGCACCGTCGCGTTCACGGCCGGGGCGGGGGGACGTGGCGGGCGCGGCCGGCTCGCCCCGGCGTGTACGACCGGGGGGAGCGGGGTACGGCGAGAAGTGCGGCCGGCCACGTGCCGCGCACCGAGCCCCGGGGAGGCACCCTTGCTGGTCGAGACGTTCGCCTTCGCCCTCGTCGGCCTGGTGGTCGGCGCCACCGCCCTGCTGTCGCTGCCCGCGTACTTCCCCTCCGGGTGGGGGCTGACGACGGGGACGGCGCTGGTCTCCGCGCTGCTGGCCGGGGCGATCGCGCACTTCACGCTCGACGGCGAGTACCCGGCGGCCTGCATCGCGGTCTCGGCGGTCACCTCGGCGCTGATCACCTCGGTGCTGGCCCGTCCCGACCTCGCCGCAGGCCGCCAGCCGGCCCGCCGGCACCGCCCGCACCGGGCGGGTTCGCACCGGCGGCACCGCCCCGCCTGACCTGGGCCGAAGGCCCCCGGGCGTTACGAGGCGAGGCCGAGCGCGGCCATCCGCCGGGTGTGCGCCTCGGTGATCCGGTTGAACATCTTGCCGACCTCGACGAGGTCGAAGCCCTGCACCCGGACGCCGCCGACCAGCAGGTTGGAGAGCGCGTCCCGCTCGGCGACCACCCGCTGGGCCTGGCTGAGCGCCTCGCCCATCAGCCGCCGGCCCCAGAGCGCCAGCCGGCCGCCGGCCCGCGGGTCGGCCTCGATGGCCTGCCGGACCTTGTCGACCGCGAACTGGGCGTGGCCGGTGTCCGACATGACGCCGAGGACCAGGTCGCGGGTGTCGTCGTCCAGCCGGGCGGCCACCTCGCGGTAGAAGTCGGTGGCGATCGCGTCGCCGACGTAGGCCTTGACGAGGCCCTCCAGCCAGTCCGAGGGCGCGGTCATCCGGTGGAACAGCTCCAGCGGCTCGACGAACGGCCGCATCGCCTCCTGCGGGTCGGCGCCGACCTCGGCGAGCCGGTCGTGCAGTCGCTGGTAGTGCTGGAACTCGGCGGAGGCCATCCGGGCCAGCGCCGCCTTGTCGGCCAGGTCGGGCGCCAGCTTGGCGTCCTCGGCGAGCCGCTCGAAGGCGCTCAGCTCGCCGTACGCGAGGGCGCCGAGCAGGTCCAGCACGGCCGCCCGGTAGCCGGGGTCGGCCGAGCAGGTCGCCCAGTCCCCGATCGAGCCGTCCGCCACGTCCTGCGTCCCACCACGGTTCTCCATGACCCGTCACCTTAGTCCCGGTCCGTCCCGGGTCGCTCCCCGCACACGCGCGGCCCGCGCACGCCGACCGGCCGCGCGGGGGCACCGGCCCGTCCGGCCCCGCCCGCCCCGACCTGCGATGTCGCCCGCGTCACGTGTTCGAGTCGTCGGGTGACTGTATGGTGGTACGGAGGCCCGTCGTGCTCGCACGGTGTCACCGCCGTCTCGGTGTGCCGGGCAAGCCCGCTCCGAAGCAGGCGCAGTCCGTCAGGACGTGTCCGTACCGGAAGCCGGGACCTCATCGTACGCGGATGCCCGGTCGGAGAGCCGATCGGCTCCGACCAGGGCTTGGACTTCAAGCCTTGGCACCGCACCAGTGGCCGAGCGAGGGCCGCCGAGACCGCGCCATCCCGGCGCAGGTCCCGCGCAGGTCCCTCACGGGAATCCTCCCCGACGCCGCCGGCGACGCGCCCCTGTCGGGCCGCGCGCACCGGCCGGCCGCAGGGACCGGCGCGATTGTGCGTCCGCGCAGCTGTTTTCTGGGCCGTCCAGGCCCGTACGCAGCCGCGCGGCTGCCCGCCCGCCGCTCGCTCTCGGCCCCTCCACACGGAAGAGGCAGCACCCTGTCCACCACCGCTGAACCCACGAAGACCACGTTCCGGGACCTGGGGATCCTCCCGGAGACCGCCGAGGCGCTCGAATCCGTCGGCATCGTCCACCCCTTCCCCATCCAGGAGATGACCCTGCCGGTCGCGCTGACCGGCCACGACGTCATCGGCCAGGCCAAGACCGGCACCGGCAAGACGCTCGGTTTCGGTCTCCCGCTGATCGAGCGCGTCGTCGTGCGGGCCGACATCGACGCCGGCCGCGCCGGCGAGGACCAGCTCTGCGACTCCCCGCAGGCGCTGATCGTCGTCCCGACCCGCGAGCTCTGCACCCAGGTCACCAACGACCTGCAGACCGCCGGCAAGGTCCGCAACGTCCGCGTGCTCGCCGTCTACGGCGGCCGGGCCTACGAGCCGCAGGTCGAGGCGCTGAAGAAGGGGATCGACATCGTCGTCGGCACCCCGGGGCGCCTGCTCGACCTGGCCGGCCAGAAGAAGCTGGACCTGTCGAAGGTCCGCTCGCTGGTCCTGGACGAGGCCGACGAGATGCTCGACCTCGGCTTCCTGCCGGACGTCGAGAAGATCATCACCATGCTGCCGGCGAAGCGGCAGACCCTGCTGTTCTCCGCGACCATGCCGGGCCAGGTGATCAGCCTCGCCCGCCGGTACATGAGCCAGCCGACCCACATCCGCGCCGCCGCTCCGGACGACACCGGCAGCACCGTCGCCAACACCGAGCAGCACATCTTCCGCGCCCACTCGCTGGACAAGGTCGAGATGGTCTCGCGCATCCTCCAGGCCGACGGCCGCGGGCTGGCGATGATCTTCTGCCGCACCAAGCGGACCGCCGCCGACGTGGCCGACCAGCTGACCCAGCGCGGCTTCGCCTCCGGCGCCGTCCACGGCGACCTCGGCCAGGGCGCGCGCGAGCAGGCCCTGCGGGCGTTCCGCAACGGCAAGGTCGACGTGCTGGTCTGCACCGACGTCGCGGCCCGCGGCATCGACGTCGAGGGCGTCACGCACGTCATCAACTACCAGTGCCCCGAGGACGAGAAGACCTACCTGCACCGGATCGGCCGCACCGGCCGGGCCGGCGCCTCGGGCACCGCGGTCACGCTGGTCGACTGGGACGACATCCCGCGCTGGCAGCTGATCAACAAGGCGCTCGAACTCTCGTTCAACGAGCCGGAGGAGACCTACTCCACCTCGCCGCACCTGTTCGAGCTGCTGAAGATCGCGAAGGGCACCACCGGTGTGCTGCCGCGTTCGGAGCGGACCCGGGCCGGGCTCGGCGCGGAGGAGGTCGAGGACCTCGGCGAGACCGGCGGGCGCGGTTCGCGTTCGGCCGGTGGCGCCCGGGGCCGCGGCGGACGGGCGGCCGGCCCCGGCCGGGCCGACGTCGTCGAGACCCCGGTCGCCGAGGAGAAGCAGGCCCGCAAGACCCGCGAGCGCCGCCGCACCCGTCGCGGCTCCTCGGTCGAAGAGGCCGTCGAGGGCACCGTCACCGAGGCCGTCGCGACGGCCGGCCCGGAGGCTCCGGCCGTCGAGGGCGCCGAGGGCGAGTCCGCGGCCCCGCGCCGCCGCCGTCGCCGCTCGCGCGGTGCGGCGTCCGGCGAGGACGCCGCCGCCGCCGTGGCGGAGGCTCCGGCCGCCGTCGCCGAAGCCGCGGCCCCGGTCGCGGCCCCGGCTCCGGTCGCGGTCGCGGTCGCCGAGGCGGTCGCCGAGGAGAAGCCGAAGCGCACCCGCACCCGGGCCAAGAAGGTCGCGGCGCCCGCCGAGGCCGCTCCGGTGGTGGAGGCCGCCGAGGCCGCCGCCGACGTTCCGGCCCCGCGCCGGCGTTCCCGCACCCGCCGCCCGGCGGCCGCCCCCGAGGTGGCTCCGGAGAGCTGATCCACCCTGGTTGAAGGGGGCGGCCGGAATGTTCCGGCCGCCCCCTTCGGCGTCCGCACGCCGATCCGCGGGTCTGCCCGCCGCCGCCCGGCCGCCGCCCGGCCGCCACCGGCGCAACCGGGTGAGCCGGGGGCTCGACGGCAGACCCTAGGCTCGGGGCCGTCCGCCGGTTCACCCCGCCGCGCCAGGCCCCAGGAGGTCCGTCCCCATGAGTACGCCGCCGTTCCTCACGCTCCCGTCCTGCGCGCGCGCCCTGCGGGTGGCGACGACCCGCGGCGGGTTCGCCGCGCTGCGGGCGGAGCCGGCGGGGGCGGTGCGCGGGTCCGCGTTGCTGGTGCCCGGGTTCACCGGCAGCAAGGAGGACTTCATCGCCCTGCTGGAGCCGCTGGCGGCGGCGGGCTACCGGGTGACGGCAATCGACCAGCGAGGGCAGTACGAGACCGGGGGACCGGACGACCCGGCCGCCTACGCGGTGGCCGCGCTGGGCGCCGACGTGCGGGCGCTCTCCGCCGCGCTGCGGGCCGAGGCCGTCGCGGCCGACGGGAACGGCGCCGGCGGGCGGTTGCACCTGCTCGGCCACTCCCTCGGCGGCCAGGTGGTCCGCGAGGCCGTCCTGGCCGCCGAGGCCGAGGCGGTGGCCCGCCCGGGCGGCTCCGGATCGCTGCCGTGGTCCTCGCTGACGCTGATGTCCACCGGGCCGGGCCCGATCGACCCGGCCGAGGCGGAGCGGACCCGGCTGCTGGTCGACGTGCTGCCGACGATGACCCTCGAAGAGATCTGGCAGGTGATGCAGCAGCTGGAGGAGGGCGGCGACCGGGCCCGCCGCCCGGGCGCCGAGGTCGCCGCGTTCCTGCACCGCCGCTGGCTGGCCAACGTGCCGCAGGCGCTGATCACCACCGGCGGCCACCTGGTCGCGGCACCGGACCGGGTGGACGAGCTGGCCGCGACGGTCGCCGCCGGGCTGCCCGCCCTGGTGCTCTCGGGAGTGCGGGACTACGCCTGGCCGGTGCCGGAGCAGACCGCGATGGCCGCCCGGCTGGGTGCCCGCCGGGTCGTGGTCGAGGACGCCGGCCACTCCCCCAACGCCGATCAGCCTGCCGCCACGGCCGCCGCCCTGACCGCCTTCTGGGGCTGACCGGCCGGTCCGGCGCCGGACCGCCGCCGGAGCGCCGACGCGGCGAACCGGGCCCCGCCGTGCGCCCGCTCCGGGCCTCTGGTAAAAGACATGCGACAAAATTCGTTAGTTGCGGTAATATTTGATTCGGTCCTGGAAACATCGTTGACACTGACGTCGGCGTGCTGTCGATGTCGATCCTCCGAAACCAGGACTTTACGGACGGGCAACGGCCCGGTAGCAGCGCCACCGCAGAGTGGATTCGAGGGAAAGACACCCTTGGCACGCAGGGGGGAGCCCTCTTTGCCGCAACGGTCGGTCGACCGTTCGACCCGACAGACCCTGAAAGGGCTGATACCGACTCAGCCACGAACGCCCCGCTCGACGGGGCCGGGAAAGGAAACGCCCATGCGCTTCGAGATCCTCCGACTGGACGACGCCCGCGGCACCGCCACCGACCGCCTGATCGCCGACGCCGAAACCGTCCGCGAGCTCGTCCAGGCCGCCGCCCGTACCGGCGAACGCCTGCTCATCCGCCCGTGCCCCGCCGCCTGACCGGCCGCTGCGGCGCCTCCGACCGGGAGGCCTCGCCCGCCGCCGACGAGCCGGGACCGTCCGACCCCGACGTTCCGAAACCGGACTGACGCCCCGCCACCGCACCAGCGGAGACGGGGCGTCAGTGCGTACGGGACCGCCCGGCGCCGCACCCCGGAGCGCGCCGCGGACGTTTGCCGCCGCCCCCGGCTGGACAGTTCCCCAACGGGATCCGCCGCACCGCGCCCACCCCGCGCCGGCCGGCCGTCCGCCACCGACCGGTGCCGCCGGACCGCCCTCCGTACGGGTGATCGTCCTTGACGCGGCGGTCCGGAGGGAGGAGCGTTGTCGGCTATGAGGGGCGAGCCAAGCTGCCCGAGGTGCGCCGGTCGGGTCCGCGCTCCCGGTCTGTTCTCAGACACCTGGCAGTGCGACCGGCACGGCGCCGTGCATCCGATGCAGCCGGTGCTGCCCCCGAGCGTCGAGGCGCTCGGTGTCGCCGTCGCCCGTTCGCAGGTCCCCGTCTGGCTGCCCTGGCCGCTCCCGGTCGGCTGGCTGTACACCGGCATCGCGCACGTCGGCGACGACATCTCGGGCGCCCGCGCCACCGCCGTGGCCTGCGCCGGCCCGGCGCCGCTCGGGGGGTTCGGCGAACTGGTCCTGATCGCGGAGGAGCTGGGCGTCGGGCTCGGCGCCCGGTACGCGGGGCTCCCCGGGCCGGACCCGGGCGACTCGGTCGGCCTCTACAAGCCGGCGGACGCCAAGCTGCTGGCCGCCGGCCGGCCCACCCCGATGTTCCACGTCCCGGACGCACCGGCCGACCGCGCGGTCTTCGCCGGCGAGGCCCGCGGCCTCTGGCTCTGGGCGGTGGCCTGGCCCGAACAGTCGGCCCTGGTCATGTACGACGAGCTGGTGCTGACCGACCTGCGGGAGGCCGGCGCGGAGCTCGACCTGCTGCCCTGCGGGGCGCTCTCCCCCCGTCTGCTGGGCTGATCCCCCGACACCCGGGCGCACTATCCTGGGCCGCACCTCCGCCGACGACCCAGGGAGCACCGCCCGTGCGCATCGACCTGCACGCCCACAGCAACGCGTCCGACGGTACGGACAGCCCGGCCGAGCTGGTCGCGGCTGCGGTGGCGGCCGGGCTGGACGTGGTCGCCCTGACCGACCACGACACGGTGGCGGGCCACACCGAGGCGGCCGACGCGGTGCACGCGCTTCCCGCCGGCACCCGGTTGCGGCTCGTCCCCGGCGCGGAGCTCTCCTGCGTGGTGGACGGCATCTCGATGCACCTGCTGGCCTACCTGTTCGACCCCGCCGAGCCGGCCTTCGCGGCCGAGCGCGAACTGGTGCGCACCGACCGGTTCCGGCGCGGCGAGGCGATCGTCGAGCGCTGCCGCGCACTGGGCGCGGACATCAGCTGGGAGCAGGTGCAGCGGATCGCGGGAGCCGGCTCGGTGGGCCGGCCGCACATCGCCAGCGCCCTGGTCGAGGCGGGCGTGGTCGCGGAGGTCTCGGACGCGTTCACCGCGGAGTGGCTGGCCAACGGCGGGCGGGCGGACGTCCCCAAGCACGAGACGGACCCCGTGACGGCGGTCCGGCTGGTCCGGGCGGCCGGCGGGGTGCCGGTGTTCGCCCACCCGGGAGCGGTGAAGCGCGGACGGACCGTCTCCGACCAGGTCATCGCCGACCTCGCGGCGGCCGGGCTGGCCGGGCTGGAGGTCGACCACATCGACCACGACGAGCCGGCCCGGCTCCGGCTGCGCGGGCTGGCGGCCGAGCTGGGACTGCTGACCACCGGGTCCAGCGACTACCACGGCACCCGCAAGACGGTCCGGCTCGGCGCGCACACCACCGATCCCGCCGTCTACGAGGCGCTGGTCGGGCAGGCCACCGGCGCGAAGCCGATCGGCGGCTGATCGCCCGCCGGTCCTCGCGCCGGCGTGAGGCGGGTCCGACGCGGTGCGGGCGCCCGCCGCACGCCCCGTGGCGGGCCGTCAGTCCAGCCGGACGCCGCGGCGGTCCGGGTCGCGCAGGTCGGTGCCGTGCTGGAGCCAGCGCTCCTGCAGCGCCGCCGCGCCGTGCACCCGCTTCCAGCCGGCCTCGTTGGGGGTCATCGGCAGCAGCGGCAGGAAGCGGACCGGGTCGGCCGGCTCGTCCAACGCCAGGTCCTCGACCAGACCGCCGGGCTCGGCGGCCAGCACCGAGGTGAACGGCGCGCCGTCCCAGAGCGGGGCACCGAGGTCCAGCGACCCGCCGGGGGCCGGGACCAGCCCCTCGACCTGCGGCGTCGCCGCGAAGGTGGCCAGCGTGCGGAGCACGCTGTCACGCCCCCCACGAACCGTCAGGACCAGCTCGGCGCGCGGACCGCGGACCGGGTCGGCGACCGCGGCGGTCGGGTCGGTCATCGGCGCGGCGGCCATCCCGAGCGTGGCGTAGCGGACCAGCCCCTCGGCGTCGGGGCCGAAGCGCAGCACCTCGATCCGGTCGGCACCGAGGAAGGTGACGGCGGCGCGGCCGCTCGGTTCGCCGAAGGTGGTGAGCAGCCGGGCCTCGACGGCGGCCAGCACCGCGTCGCGGGAGAGGCCGGTGCCGCCGGGGGCCGGGGAGGAGTCACCGGAGTCCGAGGACGGGTCGCCGAAGAGCGGGAAGTCGTGCGCCATGCCGGTGAGCGTAACCCGCGCGCCGCGCGCCGTCGGCACGGCCGTCATGCGAACACCGGAGCGGCGACGGCCGGTCAGATGTTAGTGTGAGCGACTGGCTACCGGGGATCCTTGCTCCTCCGGGGCAGCGGCGCGAAGGAGGTGGTTGCGGTGGATACCAGCCGACCATGCAGTACCGGCAGCTCTACCCGGCCCGGACGCCTTCCCCGTACCCCTCGCCACGCGGGCTGAAACAGCGGGCCTGAGAAATCTCGGCAGCAGCTGGACCAGCCCCCCGTGCGAACGTCACGGCGGTCTCCGGTCCGGCCGGGAGAGCACCCCACCGACGTCCGGTCGTTCCGTCTCGCGCGCCCCAGCAAGGCCGAGGACCGACCACAGGCGCCGGATTCCATCGGTGTTCCTCCGCCGTCGCACCACGGCCATCCGTCACCGCGCCGCCGTGCGGCGGCTCCTGCCCCAGGGAGCCTGCCATGTCGATGATCAACAGCCTGCGCGCAGCCGTCCGCACCAACCGCCGCCGTTCCGCGTCGGGACTGTTCGACACGATCCACCCGGGCCAGACCCCGTCCGCGGTGGTGGACTGCGCGGTCTACCAGGACGGCAAGCGGCTGGGGGAGAGCTGCAGCCCGCGCGAGGCGGCCCGACTGGTCAAGGCCTCGAAGCAACTCCCGGACGGCGCGGGCTCGTTCAGCTGGATCGGGCTGCACGAGCCGACCGAGGCCGAGTTCGAGGGGATCGCCCAGCGGTTCGGACTGCACCCGCTGGCGGTCGAGGACGCGGTGCACGCCCACCAGCGGCCGAAGGTCGAGCGGTACGACGACGTGCTGTTCGCCGTCTTCAAGACGATCCGGTACGTCGACCACGACCAGCTCACGCCGACCAGCGAGGTGGTCGAGACCGGCGAGCTGATGGTGTTCGCCGGGCGGGACTTCGTGATCACCGTCCGGCACGGCGGGCACAGCTCGCTCAAGGAGCTGCGGCACCGGCTGGAGGCCGACGCGGACGGCTCCGGGCTGCTCGGCAAGGGCCCGTCGGCGGTGCTGCACGCGATCGCCGACCAGGTGGTGGACAACTACCTGCTGGTCGCCGACCGGCTGCAGACCGACGTGGACGAGATCGAGTTCGACGTCTTCTCCAACCGGGGCGGCCGGGGCACCGACGTGGGCCGGGTCTACCAGCTCAAGCGCGAGGTCCTGGAGTTCAAGCGGGCGGTGGCGCCGCTGCTGCGGCCCATGCAGCAGCTGTCGGAGCCGCTGCAGCGGCTGGTCGACCCGGAGATCCAGAAGTACTTCCGGGACGTCGCCGACCACCTCGCCCGGGTCACCGAGCAGGTGCACGGCTTCGACGAACTGCTGAACTCGCTGCTCCAGGCCAACCTGGCGCAGGTCTCGGTGGCACAGAACGAGGACATGCGCAAGATCACCGCCTGGGCGGCGATCTTCGCCGTGCCGACCATGATCACCGGCGTGTACGGCATGAACTTCGACTACATGCCGGAGCTGCACCACCGGTACGGCTATCCGATGGTGCTCGGCAGCGTGGTGCTGATCTGCGTCGGGATGTACCGCGGCTTCCGTCGCAACGGCTGGCTGTAGGGCCCGGGCGGGGCCCGCCGCCCGCAGCGGGTCCGGGGCGGGCACCGGTGACCGGCCACCGACCGGCCACCGGGCGGCTGTCGGCTACCGACGACCGGCGCGCGCGACCAGCACCAGGCCCAGCAGGATCAGCACCACCGCCGGGTACGCGGCGACCGGGGGCCACTGGCCGAGCCAGAGCGCCGCGATCAGCGCGGCGCCCGGGGTCTCCAGCAGGACCGACGTGGAGGTGACCGAGGGCCCGAGGGTGCGCACGACCCGGTTGCTGAGCGAGTGGCCCAGCAGCTGGGCGGTGACCATCAGCAGCACGATCTGCCACCAGGCCCCGGCCGACCAGCCGGACAGCGGCGTCCCGGCCACCAGGCAGACCGCCAGCAGGACCGCGCCGGTGGTGGCGTAGCAGACCAGCGTGTACGCGGTGGTGCTGACGGTCCGGCGGACCTCGGCGCCGAGCAGCACGTACCCGGCGGCGGCCAGGCCCGCGCCGAGCGCCAGCGCGTCCCCGGCCAGGGCGCGCGGCGAGAGCGAGAGGTCGACACCGGTGAGCACCAGGACCCCGGCGAAGGCCACCGCCATGCCGAGCCAGACCATCCGCGGCGCCCGCACCCCGAGCAGCCGCATCAGCAGGATGGTCCAGAGCGGGGTGGTGGTGACCAGGGCGGTCGCCGACGCGACCGAGGTCATCCGCAGGCTGGGCATCCAGAGCGCGAAGTGGACGGCGAGCAGGGCGCCGGCCGCCACGGCCAGCAGCAGCGCCCGCCGGGAGATCCCGCGCAGCTCCGCCCGGTGGCGCAGCAGCGCGTACGGGCCGAGCACGCCGACCGACATGACGTTGCGCCAGAAGGCGATCGCCAGGGCCGGCGCGGCGGTGGCGCTGATCAGCGGTGCGGAGAGCGAGATGCCCGCGACCGAGACCGCGAGCAGCAGCAGGTCGAACCTGGGGAGCGGCTGCGCGGGGGCCGCGACGGTACCGGTGGGGGCGGTGACGGCGGCGACGGTGGCGGGGGCAGACTCTGGCCGGACGGCGGGCACGACGCTCCTCTGCTTCGGAGTGAGGGGTGCGGTTCAGGAAGGACTGCAGGGCGGGCTGCGGGCGGGCGACTCCTACCGTAAGGCCCGTGCCGCACCGACGGAACTGTCTCCCGAACCGCGAGACATCGCCCGGACGGCTCAGGCCGTACGCTGTGCGCCATGGACCGTACGCCTGCCGCAGCCGCGACCGCCGACGACTTCCTCGACCGGGCCCTGCTGGAGGAGGCCGCGAAGAAGTCGGGGCTGCTCTGGGTCCGGGCGGACGGTCAGGAGCACGGCCGGGCCGTCTGGCACGCCTGGCACGACGGCGCGGTGGTGGTGGTCGGCGACGGCGCCGAACAGCCGCTGCACGGACTGACCGGCGGGGCGGGCGCGGTGGTGACCGTCCGCAGCAAGGACAAGGGCGGCCGGCTGACCGGCTGGCCGGCCCGCGTGGTCGAGCTGGCCCCGGGGAGCGAGGCCTGGCTGGGCGCCGTCGAGGAGCTCAAGGGCAAGCGGCTGAACGCCCCCGACACCGACACCGTCACCGACCGGTGGGCCCGCGAGTGCCGGGTGCTCCGGCTGGAGCCGGCCGGCGCGGCCGACGGCGTGCTCACCGAGCAGCCGGGTGCGATGCCGGACGCCTCGCACGCCACCGCCCCGATGCCCACCCCGGCCACCACCCGGCAGCCGATCCCCGCCGGCCTGCCGAAGCTGCTGTTCAAGCGCCGCAAGGGCTGAGCCTCCCCGCCGCGGCGAGCCCCCCGGCCCCCGGCGCACCCCCGGCCCGCAGCCACCCTCCGGCGTCCCCGGCGGCGCGCCCGTGCCCGGTTCGCCCAGGTTTCCACCGAGCCCGGTCGCGGGTCCCCGCGTAGCCTTGGCCACGGGGCGTGCCCGCGCGCCCGACCGGAGCGTCGAGCGAGCGAGGGAGTCCATGGCAGGGGCAGGCAGCCGGGTCTTCATCTCCCACCTCTCCGGCATCGCCGTCTTCGACCCGAACGGCGACCAGGTCGGCCGGGTCCGGGACGTCGTGGTCACGCTCCGCCTCGGTGGCCGACCGCCCCGGGTGCTCGGACTCGTGGTCGAAGTGATCGGCCGCCGCCGGATCTTCCTCCCGATGACCCGGGTGACCAGCCTGGAATCCGGCCAGGTGCTGACCACCGGCGTGATCAACATGCGCCGCTTCGAACAGCGCACGTCCGAGACGCTCGTCCTCGGCGAACTGCTGGACCGCATCGTCACCTGGAGCAAGTCCGACCAGGACGTCACCGTCCTGGACGTCGCGATGGTGCAGACCCGGCTGCGCGAGTGGGAGATCAGCAAGGTCTTCGTCCAGGTCGGCCGGCCCGGTCGGCTGCGCAAGTCCAAGGGCGAGACGCTCACCCTGGACTGGAAGGACGTCACCGGCTTCGCCCTCGCCGAGGAGAACCAGGGCGCCGCCAACCTGCTCGCGACCTTCGACCAGCTGCGCGCCGCCGACCTCGCCAACGTCATGCACCACCTCTCCGCCAAGCGCCGCGCCGAGGTCGCCGCCGCACTCGACGACGAACGGCTCGCCGACGTCCTGGAGGAGCTGCCCGAGGACGACCAGGTCGAGATCATCGGCAAGCTCAAGGACGAACGGGCCGCCGACGTCCTGGAGGCGATGGACCCGGACGACGCCGCCGACCTGCTCTCCGAACTGCCCGGCGACGAGGCCGAGCGGCTGCTCCAGCTGATGGAACCGGAGGAGGCAGAGCCCGTCCGCCGCCTGCTCACCTACGAGGAGAACACCGCCGGCGGCCTGATGACCACCGAGCCGATCGTGCTGGAGCCGAACGCCACGGTGGCCGAGGCGCTGGCCCGGGTGCGGGTCTCCGACAACAAGCCCGCGCTGGCCGCGCAGGTCTTCGTCTGCCGCCCGCCCAACGAGACGCCGACCGGCAAGTACCTGGGCACCGTGCACTTCCAGCGGCTGCTGCGCGAACCCCCGTACACCCTGGTCGGCTCGCTGGTGGACGACGACCTGGACCCGCTGCCGCCGGACACCCCGCTGACGCTGGTCACCAGCTACCTGGCGACGTACAACATGGTCGCCGCCCCCGTGGTCGACGAGGCCGACCACCTGGTCGGCGCGGTGACCGTCGACGACGTGCTCGACCACCTGCTGCCCGAGGACTGGCGCGAGGCCGCCCCGCACGGGCCGGCCGACGAGAGAGAGGTGACCGGTGGACGCTGACCGCAAGGGCCGACGGGACGACTCGCCCCGCCAGCGCCTGCAGGGCGAGCTGCGCCAGCTGCGCGAGGTGCGCGCCCGCGAACGCGGCCGCGTCCAGCGCACCGAACCCCCGTCCGGAGGCGGCCGCGCCCGGCTCGACCAGCCGCGCACCACCCGCCCCGGCCTGATCACCCTGCCGACGTACGACCCGGAGGCCTTCGGCAAGCTCTCCGAGCGGATCGCGCGCTTCCTCGGCACCGGGCGGTTCATCGTCTGGATGACCATCGTCGTGATCGTGTGGGTGGGCTGGAACACCGTGCTGCCGGACCAGGTGCACTTCGACGACTACCCGTTCATCTTCCTCACCCTGATGCTCTCGCTCCAGGCCTCGTACGCGGCGCCGCTGATCCTGCTGGCACAGAACCGCCAGGCCGACCGGGACCGCGTCAACATGGAGCAGGACCGCGCCCGCAGCGACCGCAACATCGCCGACACCGAGTACCTCACCCGCGAGGTGGCCGCGCTCCGCCAGGGCCTCGGAGAGGTCGCCACCCGCGACTTCCTCCGCTCCGAACTCCAGGCGCTGCTCAAGGAGATCGACGAGCGCCGGGAGACCTCGGACGTGCTGTGACCTGCGGCACGCTACCGACCGGTTAAGCACCCTTCCCGGCGCCGTACCATCAAGGCATGGCCAACGAGACAGAGGTCGCGGCCGGCGTCACGGAGGAGTCCGTACGCCAGGCGCTTGCGACCGTCAACGACCCGGAGATCAACCGCCCGATCACCGAGATCGGCATGGTGAAATCGGTCGGGATCGACGAGGGCGGCGCCGTGCGCGTCGCGGTCTACCTGACGGTCTCCGGCTGTCCGATGCGCGACACCATCACCGCCCGCGTCCGCGAGGCGGTCGGCCGGGTCCCCGGGGTGACCGGGGTCGAGGTCGAGCTCGACGTCATGAGCGACGAGCAGCGCAAGGAGCTCTCGCAGCTGCTGCGCGGCGGCGCCCCCGAGCGGGAGATCCCGTTCGCCAAGCCCGGCACGCTGACCCGGGTCTACGCGGTCGCCTCCGGCAAGGGCGGCGTCGGCAAGTCCTCGGTGACGGTCAACCTCGCGGCCGCGATGGCCGAGGACGGCCTGAAGGTCGCCGTCGTGGACGCCGACATCTACGGCCACAGCGTGCCGCGCATGCTGGGCGTCGAGGGCCGGCCGACCCAGGTCCAGGACATGATCATGCCGCCGCAGGCGCACGGCGTGAAGGTCATCTCGATCGGCATGTTCACCCCGGGCAACACCCCGGTGGTCTGGCGCGGTCCGATGCTGCACCGCGCACTCCAGCAGTTCCTGGCCGACGTGTACTGGGGCGACCTGGACGTCCTGCTGCTGGACCTGCCGCCCGGCACCGGCGACATCGCGATCTCGGTGGCCCAGCTGGTCCCCAACGCGGAGATCCTGATCGTCACCACCCCGCAGATGGCCGCCGCCGAGGTGGCCGAGCGGGCCGGCACCATCGCGGTGCAGACCCACCAGAAGATCGTCGGCGTGATCGAGAACATGTCCGGCATGCCGTGCCCGCACTGCGACGAGATGATCGACGTGTTCGGCACCGGCGGCGGCCAGATCGTCGCGGACGCGCTCACCCGCACCGTCGGCGCCACCGTCCCGGTGCTCGGCTCGATCCCGATCGACGTCCGGCTGCGCGAGGGCGGCGACGACGGTCGCCCGGTCGTCCTGGCCGCCCCCGACTCCCCGGCCGCTGCCGCCCTCCGCGCCGTCGCCGGCAAGCTCGGCGGCCGCCAGCGCGGTCTCTCCGGCCTCTCCCTCGGCCTCACCCCGAAGAACAAGTTCTGACGCGCCGCCACGTCGGTGGTGCGGCCGTGAGGGCGTGAAGGGGCCCGCCGGGAGACCGGCGGGCCCCTTCCGTGCGGCTTCGTCGCGGGCGCGCCTACGGGCGGGTGTAGGCGGTCAGGTCGGGGACGGTGGCGAAGCCGGCGCCGTAGGCGCTGACGCCCCGGCCGTAGGCGCCGAGCAGGACGCCGGGGGCCTCGCCCGCCAGCACCCACCCGTACTCGGACTCGCGGTAGCGGAACGGCTGCGGCAGCCCGTTGACCGGAAGGCTGAGGGTGGACCAGCCGGGGCCGGCCAGGTCGTCGGCGAGGTCCCAGGCGAGCGCGGACTGCTGCTCCAGCCAGTCCTGGCGCCGCGAGCGGTCCAGTTGCCCCGGCCAGGTGGCCGCGAGCAGGCCGGAGCCGGCCAGCCAGGCGGCCGAGGAGGCGGACGTCGCCTCCAGGGTCCCGGTGTTGTCGGCGCTGCGGCGGCTGTCCCGGCGGGCCACCGTCACGACGACGGCGAACTTCCGGACGTCCCGCGGCTCGTACTGGCGGGCCGGCTCCTCGCCGTGGCCCAGGCTGCCGTAGTCGACGGAGCCCCGGGCCGCCCCCGCGCGCGGACCGCCGGCGGCGCCCGGCCCGCCGGGCTGCAGGTAGCGGCGGCCGCTCCAGCCGTCGTCCAGGCCGTACCACGGGAAGTCCGCGGACAGGTACGGCATCAGCGGGTCCGCCGGGCCCGCCTGTCCGCCGACCACCGGTCCGCCGGCCGTGGCCGTCCCCACCGCCTGACTCGTCGCGTCCATCCCCGGGCCTCCTCAAACACACGTATCCCTGCCGTGGCGCGCTCCCATCGTGGCGTACCGCGGCGTCCCCACCGACCGTCTTCGGTCCGGAACGGACCGGAAAGTGACAGACGGCACAGCGGGAACAATCAGCACAATAGCGGCGCACACGTCGCCGCCCCGCTCAGCCGTGCGGGCGGGCGGGGCGGTGGTGTCGTCGGACGGGCGCCGGAAGGGTGAGCGCGGGGCCGGCGCCGAAGCGCGGGAACGACGCGGGAACGAGGGGGCACCGACCGTCGGCGCCGGGCCGGAACGCCCCGGAGGCGCGCGGGCGAAGCACCGCTCAGGTGGCGTCCGGGTCGAACGGGGGGCGCTCGCCGGGCTGCAGCGGGGAGCCGGCGGCGGCGGCCACCGGGGCCGTGACCGAGGACTTGTCCATCGAGACGGATCCGGACCGGCCGTGGCCGTTCACGGCGGCGGCGGGCTTGTCGTCCAGCACCGAGCGGATGTCGAGGCTGTCCCGCATGTCCTTGAGGCCCAGCGGGTCCTCTTCGCCGCCCATGAGCTGCTTGCGGACGAAGGTCTTCGGGTTGAGGTCCTCGAACTCGAAGTCCTTGAACTCGGGACCGAGCTCGCTGCGGATGTCCTCCTTCGCCGTGTCGGCGAAGGAACGGATCTTCCGGATGAAGCCCATGGTGTCCTGGATCAGCTTCGGCAGCTTGTCCGGACCGAAGATCACGATGGCCATGATGGCCAGGGTCAGGACCTCCAGTGTGCCCACGTCACTGAACACCAAAGCTCCCTAAGCTCGCGATCGGACAACGTCCCTCACAGGGTAATGGCCATCGGCGGGTTCATGACCCCGGTGTGATGAAGCCGTGGTGAAGACCCGCCGATGACCGTGACCGCAGGGGCCACCGCCGTCTATCTGTTCTCGTGGTGCAGCCCGGCCATCCCGGAGCTCGGGGTGCGCTCCGGCACCTCGTGCGGCGGGGTCGCGCCCCGGGTGACCGCCACCGGGCGGACCGGGAAGTCCACCGGTACCTGCGCGTTCATGGGGACCAGCCCGCCGCCGCGGCCGTTGCCGCCGGCCGGGCTGATCGTGGTGCCGTGCTGCTCGTCGCCCGGGCCGGCGAAGCCGCCGACCCCGCCGAGCGTCACCGCGGCGACCGAGAAGGCGCCGGCGGCGGCGAAGACGAAGCGGCGCCCGCGCGGCGGGACCTGCCGGACCACCGGGGCAGCCGCGGCCAGTGGCTGCGGCCCGACCGGGGCCGTCGGGCGGGCGGTCCGCCGGCCCATCAGCGGGCGCAGGACCGCACCGCCGCGACCGAACGCCCGCGGGTCGACCCCGGGCAGCGGCGCGTCGGCGCCCAGCGCGCCCGCTCCGAAGGAGGCGCCGGCCCCGCGGCCGAACGAACCGCCGTTCAGCCGGCTGCCGCCGAGCGTCCCGGCGGCCGGCAGCCCGCCGCCGGGCAGGTCGTCGTCGTCCCGGCCCGGGCGGTCGACCGGCGGCCGCTCGTCCTCCGGGAGCGCGCCGACGGCCATCAGCCGGGCCATCAGCGCCGACGACGGGCCGGGCGTACCGGTGCGGGTGAGGAGGTGCTTGACGGCGCGGCCCTCGTCGGCCTCGGCGAGGCACTGCGGACAGGTCGCCAGATGGGCCTGGACGCGGTCGCGCGAGTCGTGGCCGAGTTCGCCGTCGACGAAGGAGGAGAGCCGCTCACCGAGATGGTGCTCCTCGGCGGCCGGCTCGCCCGGGCGGACCGCGACGGCGCGCAGCGCGGGCTCGCCCGGCGCTCCGGCCTGGCCGCGTTCCGGCTGCGGTTCCCCGGAGGGGTCGGTCCCGTCGTGGCCGCGCCGCCCCAGGGCGGCCCAGCCGCCCCGGCGGGCCGCGGCCCGGCCGGGCACGTCGGAGTGGCCCGGTCCTGACCGGCCGGTTGCGCTCACGACCGCCTCCGTCCGCGACCGCCCGGCGCGACCGCGGCCTCACCGGCGACGGCGCCGACCGGCACCGGCTCGTCGGCACCGCCGCCGCGGCGCTCACGGCCGGGGGCGGCACCGGGTGCGCGGTGCTTGAGCGCGGCACGCAGGTGCGAGCGGCCGCGGTGGATGCGGCTGCGGACGGTACCGAGCTTCACGCCGAGCGTCGCGGCGATCTCCTCGTAGGAGAGTCCCTCGATGTCGCAGAGCACCACGGCGGCCCGGAACTCGGGCGCCAGGGTGTCCAGCGCCTGCTGGACGTCGGCGTCGAAGTGGGTGTCGCTGAAGTGCTGGGCCGGGCTGGGCTCGCGCGAGGCCAGCCGCTCGGCCGCGTCGTCACCGAGCGCGTCGAAGCGGATGCGCTGGCGTCGGCGGACCATGTCCAGGAACAGGTTGGTGGTGATCCGGTGCAGCCAGCCCTCGAACGTGCCGGGGGTGTACGTGGACAGCGAACGGAACACCCGGACGAAGACTTCCTGGGTGAGGTCCTCGGCGTCGTGCTGGTTACCGGTCAGCCGGTAGGCGAGGCGGTAGACACGGGCACTGTGGGCCTCGACGATCTCCTCCCAGCTGGGCGGAGTCCAGGTCTGCGCGTCGGGGCCCTCGGCGAAGGTCGCGAGGGCGGGGGCCTCGGCGGTACCGGCGGCCGGCGTCTGGGGCGCGGCGGCCGGCTGGTCCGGAGTGGAGTGCGCAGGCTGGTTCATCACGGGCTTCGGCGTACGGGCCGACGCGGTGCCGCGGGAGTGCCGCCGCACAGGGACGTCGCCCTCGGCCACACCTCCTCGGTCGGCTCTTCTGCCCAGCAGGGCCACCACCATATCCACCTCACCCGTCAAGCCCGGATAAAAGTGCCCGCGACCGTCAAGCCGGAGAACAGGCCCGGGAACCTCCTGTTCCCCCGGTCCCTGCCTCACCAACGGCCCGCCGCCGTACGCGGTTCCCGCCCGGCCAGTAATCTGTGGCAGGAAATATCGACATCCGCTAGGCGCCGGGCCGCCACCCGGGGCTCCGAAAGAGGCAGCCATCAGCGAGTTCGGGCCCGCGCATGCGGCTCTCGCGGACACCTACGTCGGCGAGGACGCGGTGCTGACCTACGCCCGGGCACAGTCCGCGCGAACCGGAATCAGGGCGATCGGACCCAGCGGAGGCGCCTGCCTCCGGCTGCTCGCGGCCGCGCTGGACGCCAAGGCGGTGGCCGAGATCGGCACCGGGACGGGCGTCTCCGGGGTCTACCTGCTGCGCGGGATGCGGCCGGACGGCGTGCTCACCACCGTCGACTCCGAACCGGTCCGCCAGCAGCTGGCCAGGGAGGCGTACCAGGCCGCCGGTTTCGCGGCCAACCGCTCGCGGTTCATACCGGGCCGGGCCCTGGAGGTGCTGCCGCGGCTCGCCGACGGCCAGTACGACCTGGTGTTCTGCGACGGCGACCCGGCGGAGTCACAGGAGTACCTGGCGGAGTCGCTGCGGCTGCTGCGGCCGGGCGGGATGGTCTGCTTCGAGGGCGTCTTCCAGGAGGGCCGGCTGGCCGAGCCGGAGCAGCAGGACCCGCAGACCCGGTCGGTCCGCGACCTGGTGCGCGACGTCCGGGAGAGCGAGAAGCTGCTGCCGGCGCTGCTGCCGGTCTCGGACGGGCTGCTCTGCGCCGTCAAACGCTGAGGGCCGACCCGGGGGGCCCGGGGGCCGCGCGGCGGGCTCCCGGGGCCCGTAGCGGCCCGGGAACGGCCGAGCCCGGGCCGACGTGATCGTCGGACCCGGGCCGGTGGCACATCTCCAGGAGATGGCGAGCACCTGCTGCGGTCAGCCGCAGGCCTTCTTCAGGGCCTCACCGAGGGCGTCGGCCTCGTCAGGCGTGAGCTCCACCACGAGGCGTCCGCCGCCTTCGAGCGGAACGCGCATGATGATGCCCCGCCCCTCTTTGGTGACTTCGAGCGGGCCGTCACCCGTCCGCGGCTTCATGGCCGCCATGCTCGTTCCCCTTCCTGCAACGCTCAGCTACGCACCGGCAGTCCGTCCACCGCCGGTATCGAACGCATTGATCGGAAGCCATTATCCCGCATGCCACGGCCTGATGACCAACATCACTCTCGGTGCAACCTCGGCCGGACCGCCCCCAACCGGCGCATTTCCCGCCATAAGCCCCGGCGCGGCGGTGATCAGTCCGCCGCCGGAAGGTGCGATACCTCACACTCCCCAGCCGGCCCCGCACTCCGGCATCCTGGCAGCCCACGACCACCGTGCGATCACCGCGCGACGAGCAAGGGAGCCCTCGCCCCATGTCCGATTCCGTGCTGTACGAGCTGGACGGCGGCCTGGCCGTCATCACCATCAACCGCCCGGAGGCGATGAACGCGCTGGACGTACCCACCAAGGTGGCTCTGCGTGACACCGTGACGGCCGCCGCCGAGGATCCGGCGGTGCGGGCCGTCCTGCTCACCGGCGCGGGCGACCGGGCGTTCTGCGTCGGCCAGGACCTCAAGGAGCACCTGGGCCGGCTCCGGCAGGCCGAGGAGACCGGCGAGGGCGCGCTGAAGACCGTCGCCGAGCACTACAACCCGCTGCTGCGGGCGCTGGCCGGGATGCGCAAGCCGACCGTGGCGGCGGTGGGCGGGGTGGCGGCCGGCGCGGGCGCCTCGCTGGCCTTCGCCTGCGACTTCCGGATCGTCTCGGAGACGGCCGGCTTCAACACCGCCTTCGCCGGTATCGCCCTGACCGCCGACTCGGGCGCGTCCTGGACGCTGCCGCGGCTGGTCGGACACGCCCGGGCGACCGAGCTGCTGATGCTGCCGCGCACCGTGAAGGCCGCCGAGGCGATGGAGCTGGGGCTGGCCACCAAGGTGGTTCCGGCCGCCGAACTGGCCGCCACCGCACGGGTGTTCGCCAAGGAGCTGGCCGATGGCCCGACCGTGGCGTACGGCGCGATCAAGGAGTCTCTGGCGTACGGCGCCGCGCACACGCTGAGCGAGCTGCTCGACAAGGAGGACGAGCTGCAGACGCTGGCCGGCGACAGCGAGGACCACCGGATCGCGGTCCGCGCCTTCATCGCCAAGGAGAAGCCGCAGTACCTGGGGCGCTGACCGGCGCACGGCCCGCCGGACCGCCCGCCCGCCGGCAGGTCCGCCGGCGACCGCGCGCTACGCCCCGGGCCGCGTCCCGTCGAGGACGGACCGGACGTGGCAGTCGGCGAGGTGGTCGTCGACCAGCCCGCAGGCCTGCATCAGGGCGTAGGCGGTGGTCGGGCCGACGAACCGGAAGCCCTCCTTCTTCAGCGCCTTGGCCAGTGCCGTCGACTCGGGCGTGACGGCCGGTACCTCGCCCGTCGAGCGGGGGGCCGGCCGGTCCGGGTCTGCGGCGAACTGCCAGATCAGCGCGTCCAGCCCGCCGTCCAGGTCGCGGGCGACCCTGGCGTTGGCGATCGACGCCTCGATCTTGGCCCGGTTGCGGATGATCCCGGTGTCGCCGAGCAGCCGCTCGACGTCGGCCTCGCCGAACTCCGCGACCCTCGCGATCTCGAAGCCCGCGAAGGCGGACCGGAAGCCCTCGCGGCGGCGCAGGATGGTGATCCAGGAGAGCCCGGACTGGAAGGCCTCCAGGCAGACCCGCTCGAACAGGGCGTCGTCGCCGTGGACCGGGCGGCCCCACTCGGTGTCGTGGTAGGTGCGGTAGTCGTCCGCCGAGTCGCCCCAGGCGCAGCGGCGCAGGCCGTCCGGGCCGACGACGGCGCCACCGGTCGGGGCGTCCGTCGGGGCACCGGCCGCGACGTCCGCGTCGGCGCTCACCGGCCGTCCGCCGGCTCCGCGTCCTCCGGGCCGGCGGGAGCCTTGGTGAGGACGACGGCGGGCTCGACGACCTTGGCGAAGTCCTCCAGGCCGGGCAGCGGCTCGGCGCCCGTGCCGGGGCGGTCGGCGGCCTCCACCGCGCCGCGCACGGCGGCGAGCGCCTCCAGCTCGACGATCCGCGCGTCGCGGTAGGCGAGTTCGACGCCCAGCCGGTCGAGCACGTCGTCCACCTCGTCCATCCGGTAGCCGCGGACGGCCATCGGCAGACGGATCGCCTCGACGTCCTCCTGACCGAGCGGGCGGTCCTGCGGCAGCCCGGCGGCGATCCGGTCGTGCACCGCCTCCGGCAGCGAGCCGCCCCCGCCCAGCGCCACCAGCGCGGCGCCGCCGACCACCACGGCCATCGCCACCACGATCACCCAGAACACGAGCGGTCCTCCCGATTTTCCGGCCGGCCCCGACAGGAGTGGGATCATGGTCCCGATGGGCCGGGGGCCATCATCGCACTCGCAGCAGCTGTGGAGGAGACATCGGTGGCACTGCGCCTGGGACCACGGGAATTCGGCGACGACGAGCTGGTGATCATGGCGATCGTCAACCGGACTCCTGACTCGTTCTTCGACAAGGGCGCCACCTTCGCCGACGAGGCGGCGTTCGCCGCCGCCGACCGCGCGATGGCCGAGGGCGCCGCGATCCTGGACATCGGCGGGGTGAAGGCCGGGCCGGGCGACGAGGTCACCGTCGAGGAGGAGCTGAGGCGCACCGTGCCGTTCGTGGCGGAGCTGCGCAAGCGCCACCCGGAGGCCGTGATCAGCGTCGACACCTGGCGGCACGAGGTCGGCGAGGCGGTCTGCGAGGTCGGCGCGGACCTGCTGAACGACGCCTGGGGCGGGGTGGACCCGCGGCTGGCCGAGGTGGCCGCCCGGCACGACGCCGGGCTGGTCTGCACCCACGCGGGCGGCGCCGAGCCGCGGACCCGACCGCACCGGACCGGGTACCCGGACGTGATGGCGGACATCCTGCGGGTGACCGTCGGGCTGGCCGAGCGGGCGGTGGGGCTCGGCGTGCGGCGGGACGCGGTGGTCATCGACCCGGGGCACGACTTCGGCAAGAACACCCGGCACTCGCTGGAGGCGACCCGGCGGCTGCCGGAGATGACGGCGACCGGGTTCCCGGTGCTGGTCTCGCTCTCCAACAAGGACTTCGTCGGCGAGACCCTGGACCTGCCGGTGGACCGGCGGCTGCTCGGCACGCTGGCGACCACCGCGGTCTCCGCCTGGCTGGGCGCCCGGGTGTACCGGGTGCACCAGGTGGCGGAGACCCGGCAGGTGCTGGACATGGTCGCCTCGATCCGCGGCAGCCGTCCCCCGGCGGTCGCCCGCCGGGGGTTGGCCTGAGAGGCGCGCCGGGCAGGGCCTAGATCTCGTTCACCGGCCGGCGGGCGTCGGCGAGGATCTTCAGGACCTCGTCGATGTCGTCGGTGATGTGGAAGAGCTCCAGGTCGTGCGGGGCGGCCTTGCCCTGCGCGACCAGGGTGTTCTTCAGCCAGTCGGCCAGCCCGCCCCAGTACTCGCTGCCGAAGAGGATCACCGGGAAGCGGGTGACCTTCTTCGTCTGCACCAGGGTGAGCGCCTCGAACAGCTCGTCCAGCGTGCCGAGGCCGCCGGGCAGGACGACGAACCCCTGGGCGTACTTCACGAACATCGTCTTGCGGACGAAGAAGTAGCGGAAGTTCAGCCCGAGGTCGACGAACTCGTTGAGCCCCTGCTCGAAGGGCAGCTCGATGCCGAGCCCGACGCTGAGCCCGCCGGCGTCCGAGGCGCCCCGGTTGGCCGCCTCCATCGCCCCGGGGCCGCCCCCGGTGATCACCGCGTAGCCGGCCTCGGCCAGCGCCCGTCCGATCGCCACGCCCGCCGCGTACTCGGTCGAGTCGACCGGGGTCCGGGCGGAGCCGAAGACGCTGATCGCGGGCGGGAGTTCGGCCAGCGCGCCGAAGCCCTCGACGAACTCCGAGGTGATCCGCAGGACCCGCCAGGGGTCGGTGTGCAGCCAGTCGGTCGGGCCGGTGGTGTCCAGCAGGCGCTGGTCCGTCGTGCTCTCGCCGACCTGGTCCCGGCGCACCAGCACCGGGCCCTTCTGCTTCTCGGGCCACGCCTTCTTCGGGTGCGGCTCGCCCACCTGCTCAGGACCGTGTCCGTAGTGCTTTTCGTCTCCAGTGCCTGTCATGACGAAACCCTACGCCCGCCGATCCCGGTTTTCAGGCAACGGTGAAAGGTCGGTTGGGCAACCGGAAGGTGGCGTTCAGCCGTTGATGCGCTTGTCACCTCAGTCGGTCAGCCAGGCGCGCAGCCGCTCCTCGGTCTCGGCGATGGCGGTGAGCGAGCAGTGCTCGTCCCGCTTGTGGGCCTGGTTCGGGTCGCCCGGGCCGTAGTTGACCGCCGGGACGCCGAGCGCGCTGAACCGGGCGACGTCGGTCCAGCCGAACTTGGCGCGGGCCGTGCCGCCGGTCGCGGCCACGAACGCCCGGGCGGCCGGCTGCGCGAGGCCGGGCAGCGCGCCCGGGGCGAAGTCGGTGACCGTGACCTCGTAGCCGTCGAGGACCTCGCGCACGTGCTTCTCGGCCGCGGCCTCGTCGCGGTCCGGGGCGAACCGGAAGTTGACGGTCACCACGCACTCGTCGGGGATGACGTTCCCGGCCACCCCCCCGTCGATCCGCACCGCGTTGAGGCCCTCGCGGTACTCCAGCCCGTCGATCTCGACCCGGCGCGGCTCGTACGCGGCGAGCCGGCCGAGCACCTCGGCGGCGTGGTGGATGGCGTTGTCGCCGAGCCAGCTGCGGGCCGAGTGGGCGCGCACGCCGGTGAGCCGGACCTGTGCGCGCAGGGTGCCCTGGCAGCCGCCCTCGACGGTGGCCTGGCTGGGCTCCATCAGCACGGCGAAGTCGGCGGCCAGCCAGTCGGGGTGGGCCTGGACGAGGTGCCCGAGGCCGTTGCGGTGGGCCTCCACCTCCTCGCAGTCGTAGAACACGAAGGTGAGGTCGCGGTTGGGCTCCGGCAGGGTGGCGGCGAGCCTGAGCTGGACGGCCACGCCGGACTTCATGTCGGAGGTGCCGCAGCCGTAGAGGAGGTCGCCCTCGACGTAGGAGGGCAGGTTGTCGGCGATCGGCACCGTGTCCAGGTGCCCGGCGAGCAGCACGCGTTCGGCCCGGCCGAGGTCGGTGCGGGCCACCACGTTGTTGCCGTACCGGTCGACGGTCAGGTGCGGGTAGGCGCGCAGGGCGGCCTCCACGGCGTCGGCGAGCGCCTGCTCGTCGCCGCTGACGGAGGGGAAGTCCACCAGCTGGGCGGTCAGCGCGCCGCCGTCGAGGGTGAGGTCCAGGGACGTCTTCGGGCTGCTCATGGTCACCCAGCCTAGTCCGGTGGCGGGTCACGGCGCGGCCCCGCCGTAGCGGGGCTGTGACACCGTCACCCGCAACCGACGGTCACCGCACACCCGTCCGAGTGGGTACGGTGTCGGTTCGGATGCCCGGCCCGGAACCCCGGTCCGGACAGCACGGTTCGGTGAGAGGGGCGGCGGTGGCCAGGAGAAGGAGCGGCGGCCGGGACGACGGCACGGTGCCCCGGCGGCGTCGTGGACTGCGGGCGGTGCTGATCGGTCTGCTGGTGCTGGCCGTGGTGGCGGTCGGGCTGTTCTGGCTCCGCGACCAGAAGCTGCTGACCCCCGAGGGCTGCTCGGTGAAGACCCCGGCCGGCGAGGGCGAGCTGGAGATCCCGCAGGCGGCCAACGCGGCGACCATCGCCGCCGTCGCGCACTCCCGCGCCCTGCCGGACCGGGCGGTGACCATCTCGCTGGCCACCGCGATGCAGGAATCCAAGATCCGCAACCTGACCGGCGGCGACCGGGACTCGGTCGGCCTGTTCCAGCAGCGGCCCTCCCAGGGCTGGGGCACCGTGCAGCAGATCATGGACCCGGTCTACGCGACCAACAAGTTCCTCGACGGCCTGGTGAAGGTCCCCGGCTACACCCGGCTGCCGCTGACCGACGCGGCCCAGCAGGTGCAGAAGAGCGGCTACCCGCAGGCCTACGCCAAGCACGAGACCAAGGCCACCCTGCTGGCCTCCGCGCTGACGGGCCGCGAGGCGGCCTCGCTGAACTGCGTGGTGCACGACTTCGCGGCGCCCGACGAGGCCGAGGAGGCACCGACGGCCACCGCCCCCGGCGCCACCGCCCCGGCCGCCGCCCCGCCGGACCGGACCCAGGTGCTGAGCGACCGGGTCCGCCGCGAGTTCGGCCGCACGGTGACCCCGGCCGGCGGCTACTCGTCCACGGTCAAGGGCGCCGAGAACGCCGTCTCGCTGACCCCTGACCCGACCGCCTCCACCGACGCCGGGCCGGACGCCGAGCGCCAGAGCGGCTGGGCGGTGGCGCACTGGGCGGTGACCCAGGCCCAGAAGCTGGGCATCGAGACCGTCGCGTACGACGGGAGGATCTGGCGGAAGGCGAAGTCGGAGGACGGCTGGAAGCCGCAGCCGACCGGGACCTCGACCACGCTGGTGCTGGTCTCACTGGCCGCGGCCGCGAAGAGCTGAGCAGCCCGCTGCGCCGGGCCGGCCGGTCACCCGGACGGCCCGGCGCAGTGGTGTTTCCGGGGGCGGGAGCCGCCCGGTCCGGGCCGCTGACGCACTGGTGTCCGGGTTGCCGCCGTACGAGTGATTCGTGTCAACGCAGGTGGACGGCCGGTGCCGGGGGGCCGGCCTGGCGCAGAACCGTCACTCCCCTTGCCCCGCCGTACCCGCACACCCCCGGCCGGGCACCCGGGCCCACCCCGACGGCGGTCGTACCATCCGATGGTCGGCTCGACGCTTTCCTTGCACCGACCGAAACCTTCTGGCTTCTCAAGCGGTAACAACGTCGTCCGCCCGGCGGACGAGACGGACACCAGACCCCCTTCGAGGAGCCCCATGTCTCACCCCCTCACGCGACGGATCGCCCAGGCCGCACTGCTCGTGGCGGCCGGCGCGACCCCGCTGGTCGCGGCCGGCTCCGCGTCCGCCGCCGACGCCCTCCTGCCCAAGAGCGACCTGGCCGCGCCGCTGAGCCAGCTGACCAACACCGACACGGGTTCCACCCTCCAGCACACCACCCACGAGCTGGGCAAGGCGGCCGGGAACACCGGCGCCGCCACCGTCGCCGCGGGCGTGCCCGCCACCGCCGACGCCACCGGCAACATCGTCGCGCAGCAGCTCCCCGAGGCCAACGAGAAGGCCAGCTCGCTGACGGCACCGCTCGACCAGACCGCCGCCACCACCGGCCAGCTCTCCGGCGTCACCCCGAAGGTCGCCAAGGCCCTGGCCGGCAAGCTCGGCGAGGCCGTCACCGGCCACGGCGCCACGCAGCGCAGCGCCGGCGCCGGCGCCAACCCGGTCGGCGGGCTCTCCCAGGCCGGCGCCCTCACCCAGGCCGTCCCCGGTGCCTCCGGCCTCACCAGCGCCGTTCCCAGCACCGGCACCGTGACCGACGCGCTGCCGCTCGGCGCCGTCACCCGCGCCCTCCCCGGCGGCCTGGCGGCCGACCTGCCGGGCGCCGACGTGCTCGGCCTGGCCGAGCACGGCTCGGCCAACCGCCTGGGCGGCGCCGACCTCGGCCCGAACAGCCCGCTGAACGGCCTGACCGGTCTGACCGGCCCGCTCGGCAGCCTGCTGGGCGGCGTCAACGGCGGCGCCCTCGGCGGCCTGCCGATCGGCTGAGACCCGCCCGCCGCATGCCGAGGGGCCGGCGTCCTGCACGCCGGCCCCTCGTGCGGCCCGGGGGAGCCGCGTACGACGCCGCTCCCCCGGGCCGTTCCGCTACGCCGCGGGCCCGGCGTGCAACCGCTCCACGGCCGCCGCGACCCGCTCGTCGGTCGCCGTGAAGGCGACCCGGACGAACCGTCCGCCGGCCGGCCCGTAGAAGTCGCCGGGCGCCACCAGGATGCCCAGGGCGGCCAGTTCGGCCACCGTCTCCCAGCACGGCCGGTCCTGGGTCACCCACAGGTAGAGGCTCGCCTCCGAGTGCTCGACCCGGAACCCGTACGCCTCCAGCGCGGACCGCAGCGCCGAGCGCCGGGCCGCGTACCGCTCGCGCTGCTCCGCCACGTGCGCGTCGTCCGCGAGCGCCGCGGCCGTCGCGGCCTGGACCGGGGCCGGCACGATCATGCCGCCGTGCTTGCGCACCTCCAGCAGCTCCTTGACCACCACCGGGTCGCCCGCCACGAAGGAGGCGCGGTAGCCAGCCAGGTTGGAGCGCTTGGAGAGGGAGTGGACGGCCAGCAGGCCCTCGTGCTGCCTCCCGTCACCGTCGGTCCCGCAGACGTCCGGGTGCAGGACGGAGACCGGGTCGGCCTCCCAGCCCAGCTCCAGGTAGCACTCGTCGCTGACCAGCAGCGCCCGGTGCTCCCTCGCCCACGCGACCGTGCGGCGGAGCTCGTCCTTGCCGAGCACCCGGCCGGTCGGGTTGGAGGGCGAGTTGACCCAGATCAGGCGGACCCGCGAACCGTCCAGCTCGTCCACCGAGTCGTACTCCACCGGCTCGGCGCCGCAGAGCCGGGCGCCCACCTCGTACGTCGGGTAGGCCAGCCGCGGGTAGGCGACCTGGTCGCCGGGGCCGAGGCCGAGCTGGGTCGGCAGCCAGGCCACGAGCTCCTTGGAGCCGACGGTCGGCAGCACGGCCTGCGGGCCGATCTCGGCGCCGACCCGGCGGTGCAGCCAGTCGGCGATCGCCCCGCGCAGCTCCACCGGGCCCCAGACGGTCGGATAGCCGGGGGTGTCGGTCGCGGCGGCGAGCGCCTTCTGGACCACCTCGGGCACCGGGTCGACGGGGGTCCCGACCGAGAAGTCGCAGAGCCCTCCGGGGTGCGCGAGAGCGGTCTTCTTGTACGGCTCCAGCTTGTCCCAGGGGAAGACCGGCAGGAGGTCCGAAACGCGGCGCGCCGCTCCCGGGTGGCCCGGGAACGGCGCGTGCGTGCTGTTCTTGGTAGTCACAGCTCAGATGCCACCGATCGGTCAGTGCTCGGCGTTCTGCGGCGGCAGAGCGGCGATGAACGGGTGGTCGCGCTCGATCAGACCGAGCTTCGACGCACCACCGGGCGAACCGAGATCGTCGAAGAACTCGACGTTCGCCTTGTAGTAGTCCTTCCACTCCTCCGGCGTGTCGTCCTCGTAGAAGATCGCCTCGACCGGGCAGACCGGCTCACAAGCGCCACAGTCGACACACTCATCCGGGTGGATGTAGAGCGATCGCTCGCCCTCGTAGATGCAGTCAACCGGGCACTCTTCGATGCACGCCTTGTCCTTGACGTCGACACAAGGCTGCGCGATGACGTAGGTCACGCTGTCGTTCCTCCTCGGAAGGGCACGGCGGCCCATTCTGTTTTCTCGCGTGCGCGGGTGAGCGCGGCGTCGTCGATGCCCGCCCCTAGTATCGCGGGTCGGAGACCGCAAATGCACAGGAGGTGCCCAGATGGCCGCCGAAGGGCCGGTTCAGGACCGTCCGGAAGTCCGGATAGGCCGTGCGGACGTTGGCCTGCGGGTCTCCGCCCGACGTCTCTCGGGCCTCGTGGACGGCAGGCCCGAGTTCCGCGACGTGATCGGCGTGCTCGCCTCCTGGGACGACCGGGGACTGACCGTCGTCCCGCGCACCGGCGGACCGGTCTCCTTCGACGAGCGGCTGCTCGTCGCGGGCAAGGTCGTACCGCTCTTCCCGGCCAGGCGCGCGCCGCTGCCGGCCGCCTCCCCGGTCGAACTCCAGCGGATCGCCGCCCGCGGCTGGCCGGCCGTCGACCGGGAACCGCTCGGTGCGTGGACGCTGCGCGCCTCGGCCGGATTCACCCGGCGGGCCAACTCCGTCCAGGCGCTCGGCGACCCCGGGCTCCCGCTCGACGAGGCGCTCGCGGCCGCCCGCGCCTGGTACGCGGCGCGCGGGCTGCCGGCCTGGGTGGAGGTCAGCACGCCCGGCTCCCCGGAACCGCTGCGGGCCGCGCTGGACCGGCTCGGCGCGGTGTACTCGCCGACCCTGGTGCGGGTCGCACCACTGGCCGGACTCGCCCGGGCGGGCGCCCCGGCGGCGGTCGGCCGGGTGCGGCTCTCCCGGACGGCCGGGCCGCAGTGGCTGTCGCTGTACCGCCGGGCCTCCGACGACCCGGCGGTCGAGGAGGCCGCCCTGCGGGTGATCCACGGCGGGCCGTCGGTCTGGTTCGCGACCGTGCCCGGGGCGCAGGGCCGGCCCCCGCTGGCGATCGGACGGTGCGTCGTCGACGGCCCGTGGGCCTGCTTCGGCGCGGTCGAGGTCGATGCCCGCGCGCGACGGGCCGGGCTGGCCACCGCGCTGATGGCGGTGCTCGCCTCCCGCGCCGCCGAGGAGGGCGCCACCGGCGCGTTCCTCCAGGTCGAGGCGGAGAACGACGGCGCCGTCGCGCTGTATGACGGACTCGGCTTCACGACCAGTCACACTTACCACTACGCGCGGCTCCCCCAGGGGTAGCGCCCACGCGTGGAACCGCCTGATTGTCCGCCCGTCCCCAGAAAGCCGCCGCAGCCACCGTGACCGAGCAGAGCAGAACACGCTTCCGGACCGAGGCCCGGGCCGAGCACCCCGATCCGGTGCTGCTCTGCCTGCTCGCGGCCGCCGAGCACACCCGCACCCCCGACCCGGACGACCCGGACGACCTGCCGGGCCCGCCCGCCCTCGCGGCCCTGCTCGCCGCCTGTGAGGCCGCGCTCGAACGGCACGCGGCCTCGGTCCGGCTCGCCGTCGCCGAACGGTTCCCGGCCGGGCCCGAGGAGACCGCCGCCCTGCTGGCCGCCGTCCTCGGCGGCCGGGAGCGGTTCCACGGACGGAAGTCCGACTACCGGCGGCTGGAGTCCTCGCTGCTGCCCGACGTGCTGCGGCGCCGGCGCGGTCTGCCGATCATGCTCGCGCTGGTCTGGATGGCCGTCGGCCGGCGGGCCGGACTCGCCGTGCACGGGATCGCCCTGCCCGGCCACTTCATCGTCGCGGTCGGCGGCCCCGCCGGCGGCGACGACTACGTGCTGGCCGACCCGTTCCACGGCGGCCGGCTGCTCGACCTGCCGGACGCGGCGGAGCTCGTCCGCGCCACCGGACACGAGTTCACCGCCGAACTGCTCACCCCCGCGGCACCGTTGGACATCGTGCTGCGGGTGCTCGGCAACATCCGGGCCTGGGCCGCCGACCGCCCCGAACACGCTCGCACCCAGCTCTGGGCCACCGAACTCGCCCTGCTCCTCCCCCGCCACCCCGCCCAGCTCCGCCTGGAACGGGCGGAGCTGCTGGTCCGCACCGGCGACTTCCTGGGCGGGGCCGGGGAGATGGACGAGTACGCCGAGATCCTGGACGCCTTCGATCCCGACACCGCCGCCAAGGTCCGCCGGGACGCCCGGGCCGCGCGGCACCGGCTGAACTGAGCCGCCCGGCGGGAATCGTCGGACGCGCGCTACAGCCCGCGCTCGACGGCGGCCGGACAGCCGGGGACGTCGGCCACCGGGGCGACCGGCCGTGCGGTCACGAGCGGATCCCCGGCGAAGAAGCCGACGGTGCACGCCCCCCGGTCCGGACCTCCGGCCGGGGTGAGCGCGGCGCAGGGGACCAGGGCCACGAGCAGGGCGGCGAGCACCGACACGGCAGGCTTCGACATGCCCGTCATGGTGCCCGCCGCCCGCGCCCGACAGCGGCCCGGCCGATCCTTCGGCACGGAGAGTTCCTCCGCCCGCAGCAACCGCCCGGGGCAACCGCCCGCGGGCGGGGTGCCGACCGGGGGCCGGTCCCCGTACCGGGCGGAGCGGCCACCGGAGCCGCAGACCGGAGCCGGTCCGGGGCGTTCACCGGGGCGGTTGTCGGAGGCGGGGGCTACCGTCCTCCCCGGAGGCCGGACGGATCGCCCCGCGCGGGCGCCCTCGGCCAAGGGGGAGCGGCATGGGCTCCCGGCACCGCTCGTCCGCGGGCCCGGCGCCCTGTTCCGGCCCCGCTCCCCCTCACACCGCCCGCCCCGGACCGTCCCCGACCGTCCCGGACCGTCCAGTCGCCGGGTCTAGATTCCGAGCGACTTCTTCACGAAGTCGACCTGGAGCAGCAGCAGGTTCTCCGCCACCTCCTCCTGCGGCGTCATGTGGGTGACCCCCGACAGCGGCAGCACCACGTGCGGCCGGCCGGCCGCCAGCAGCGCCGAGGAGAGCCGCAGGGTGTGCGCGGCCACCACGTTGTCGTCGGCCAGACCGTGAATGATCATCAGCGGCCGCTCCAGGCCCGCCGCGTAGCCGCTCAGCGAGTTGGCCGCGTACACCTCCGGCCGCTCGGCGGGGTGGCCGAGGTAGCGCTCGGTGTAGTGGGTGTCGTACAGCTCCCAGTCGGTGACCGGGGCGCCCGCGACGGCCGCGTGGAAGACGTCCGGACGGCGCAGCACGGCGAGCGCGGCGAGGTAGCCGCCGTACGACCAGCCGCGGATGGCGACCCGGTCGAGGTCCAGCGGGAACTCCCCGGCGAGCGCCCGCAGCGCGTCGGCCTGGTCGTCCAGGGTGGCGCCGGCGAAGTCGAAGGCGATCGACTTCTCCCAGGCCGGCGTGCGCCCGGGGGTGCCGCGCCCGTCGGCGACGACCACCGCGAAGCCCTGGTCGGCGAACCACTGCGAGTTGAGGTGCGGGTTGTGCGCCTGGACGACGCGCTGGCCGTGCGGGCCGCCGTACGGGTCCATCAGGACCGGCAGCAGGCCGTCCCGCTCGCGGTCGTAGCCGGTGGGCAGGAAGACGGCCGCGGGGATGCGGCGCTCGCCCGCGAAGCGGAAGACCGGGCGGGCGGTGATCACCGGGGCCTCGGCGTAGGAGGCGATGGTGGCGATGTCGTCCACCACCAGGCCCTCCGGCAGGTCCCGGGCGACCTGCACCAGCGTGCCGGGCAGGTCCGGCTCCGCGGTGGCCCGCACGGTGATGCCGGCCGCGTGCACGGCGGTGGTGACGGAGGTGAACGGCCGGCCGTTGGCGGCCTCCCAGGAGAGCCGCTTGCCGTCGTGGCTGATCCGGCCTGCGGCGATCCAGCCCGGCTCGGGGTCGCTCTCGCCCGCGCCGCCGGAGGCGGTGAAGAAGACCTCGTCGGCGGTGACGGCGAGCACCGACCGCAGGTGCAGGTCGGCGCCGGTGACGTTCAGGTCGCCGACCACCAGCGTCCGGGCGCCCGACTCGTCGGAGATGCGGACCAGCTTGCCGTCCGGCGTCCAGGCGGGCACGCCGGGGAACAGCTCCAGCCAGGCGTCGTCCCGCTCCTCGTGCAGCAGCTCGGTCGCGCCGGTCTCGACGTCCACCCCGAGGATCCGCTGGCTGCGCTGGTCGCGGGCCTGGACGAGCAGCAGCGGGACGCCGCCCTGCGACCAGTGCACCCGGGCCAGGTACGGGAAGGCCCCGCGGTCCCAGAGCACCTCGGTGCGGGCGCCGTCCAGGTCGAGCACCCAGAGGCCGACCTCGGCGTCGGCGGTGCCTGCGGCCGGGTACGCGACCTCGGCGGGCTCGCGGTCCGGGTTCGCCGGGTCCGCGATCCACCAGCGGCGCACCGGGGTGTCGTCGGCGCGCTCGACCAGCAGCCGGTCGCCGTCCGGGGACCACCAGTAGCCGCGGTCCCGGTGCATCTCCTCCTGGGCGATGAACTCGGCCTGACCCCAGGTCACGTTGGGTCCGTCGGGCCGGACGAGGGCCCGGTCGGCCGTCCCGTCGGCACGGGTGAGCCGCAGCTCGCCGGCGGTGTTCGCGTACGCGACGTGGAGGCCGTCCGGGGAAGGCCGCGGGTCGAGCAGCGGTCCCTCGGCGGGCAGCTCGGCCGTGGTGCCGTCGACCAGGTCGGCGGTGAAGAGGCGGCCGGAGAGCGCGAAGGCGGCGATCCGGCCGCTGCCGTCCAGGCCGTAGCCGACGACGCCGGCCGAGCCCTCCCGGCTGCGCTCACGGCGGGCCTTCTCGGCCGGGGAGAGGTCCTCCTCGCCGCCGCCGAGCAGGGCGACCGGGTCGGCGGCGACCCGCTCCTCCCCCGTGGCCGTGTCGAGGGTCCAGAGCAGGTTGGCGCGGTCGCTGCCGGACCGCGAGCGAAGGAAGACGACCCGGGAGCCGTCGGGTGCGACGGAGAACGACCGGGGCGCGCCGACGGTGTAGCGCAGGGTGCGCGCGTACTGCCTCGGGAAGGTGTCCGCTGGGGTGTGGGTGGTCATGGCACCTGACCCTACGACCTGGAGGTGCCACCCTCCGGCCGGTGGTGATCACTCGTTCGGAGCATCCGGCGCAAGTACGCCCGGAAGGGGCCCGCACCCCCTCCGACCGGCCCATGCGCCCCGGTGGTGCCCCCGTGCCCCGGGGTGCGCGGACTCACCGACCGTAATGATCCGCTCACCCATCGGGTATGACTGGTCCAACGGGTGATCGTCAGGCCTCGTCCCGGCCCCGGCCGCCCGACCGCAAGTCCCGCACGGTCCCGACCGCCGCCCTCCGCCGGGGGCGGCGCACCCGAGAAGGGGTGTGAGCCGCCATGGCTTTGTCCGTCTCCGCAGCCCTACTGATGCTGGTCATCGTGGTGGTGCTGATCCGCCGCTCCGGCCTGAAGCTCGCGCACGCCGTCGTCTGCGCGCTGCTCGGCTTCTACCTGGCCTCCAGTTCCATCGCCCCCTCGATCAGTCAGGTCACCAGCAACCTCGCCGGGATGATCAACGGCCTGAAGCTCTGACCCCGTGCGGCCGGTCGTTAGGCTGCTCCCATGACCGCCACTACCGGCCGCAGCCTGCTCCTGGTGCACGCCCATCCCGACGACGAGTCGATCGGCAACGGCGCCACGATGGCCAGGTACGTCGCCGAGGGCGCCCGCGTCACCCTGGTGACCTGCACCCTCGGCGAGGGCGGTGAGGTGATCCCCCCGGAGCTGGCCCACCTGACGGCCGATCGGGAGGACACCCTCGGCGCGCACCGGATCGGCGAGCTGTCCGAGGCGATGCGCGCGCTCGGGGTCACCGACTTCCGCTTCCTGGGCGGCCCGGGGCGCTACCGCGACTCCGGGATGTCGGGCGTGCCCGACAACGACGCGCCGGACTGCTTCTGGCGGGCCGACGTGGACGAGGCCGCCGGCCGGCTGGTCGCGGTCGTCCGCGAGGTGCGTCCGCAGGTCCTGGTCACCTACGACGAGGACGGCGGCTACGGGCACCCGGACCACATCCAGACGCACCGGGTCGCGATGCGCGCCCACGAGCTGGCCGCCGACGGGGCGTACCGGCCCGAACTGGGGCCGGCCTGGCGGATCGCCAAGGTGTACTGGAACCGGATGCCCCGGTCGGTGATCGAGCGGGGTCTCGCCGCGACCGCGGCCGGGTCGCCGTTCCCGGGCGTGGCGAAGCCGGGGGACGTTCCGGGGGTGGTCGCCGACGAGGCGGTCACCACCGTGCTGGACGGCGCCGCGTACGCCGACCGCAAGGCCGCCGCGATGGCGGCGCACGCCACCCAGATCACCGTGGCGGGCGACTTCTTCGCGCTCTCCAACGACCTCGGTCAGCCGCTGATCGCCACCGAGTACTACCAGTTGGTGCGCGGCCAGGCCGGTCCCCGGTTGCCGGAGGACGACCTCTTCGCGGGCCTCGGCACGGCCGCGGACCAGATCTCCCAGGAGGATGCCCGATGACCGCGCCCGCCGACGCCCGGCCGCAGCGCCGCTCGATCCCGGCGACCGTCCTCGGCACCCGGGACGAACGGCTGAACGAGTCCCAGCCACCCCGCATCGCACGGATCGCGGCTTATGTCCTGTTCTTCCTGCTGGGCATCGCGGTATCGGTGTGCGGAGCGTTTGTGCAGGCCTTGTGGCCACCCGTGGGAGTCCTGCTCGCACTCGCCGCCACCGCCGCGACCTTCTACGCCGGCCTGCGGGTCACCGGGACCCGGCTCGGCGCGGCCGCGCCGGCGGCCGGCTGGTTCCTCGCCCTGCTGCTGCTGATGGTGCCCCGTCCGGAGGGCGACAACGTCCTCTGGACCAATGCCACGTCGCTCGCCTGGCTGTTCGTCGGATCGATTCTGGGCGTGATCTGCGCCACCCTGCCGACCCGGACCAGCTGGTTTCCCGGAGTACCCGGTCCGCCGCGCTGATCGACCCGCCGAACCGCGTACGGTGGCCGGTACGACGAGCAGTCAGGACCACCCGGTCGTACTCTCATACCGGAAGAACCGGACGTATCGGGTTCTAACCGAACCGGTTCACCGCTCAGTTCTTCCCAGTATGGTGGTGCCGCAGAACGCCGTACCCGACGCCGCCCGCCAGGTCCGGCGCCGACGACCGCGGTCGCGCCGCACGGCCCGGCCCGCGAACCCGGAGCAGAGCAGCATTGAGCAGCCGCGAATCTGAGAACGCCCACCCGACGCCTCGGCGCACGGGCCCGGACGCCTACCCGTCGGGCACCCCGCCCTACGGCACACCGGGCTTCCCCGGCGGCGACCGCACGGGTGCCGGCACCGCCGGGGGCTCGGCTCCGGAGGGCGACGACGAGTCCCCGAAGACCGAGACCACCGTCACCACCCGCGTCCGGATCAACATCCCCGGCTCGCGCCCGATCCCGCCGGTGGTGGTCCGCAGCGCGGTCAAGAACGAGGACGGCCCCGGCGAGGACGCCCCGGCGCCCGCCCCGGCCGAACCGGCCGGGCCCCGGCACCGTTCCGCCGCGCCCTCCTCACCGGTGCTCGGTGTGATGGACGGCGGCGGCGCGCGCGCGGCCACCCCGCCGAACCTGCCCCCGGAGTGGCAGATCCCGCCGGCCACCTCCGAGTCCGAGTCGACCGGCGCGTGGTTCCGGCCGCGGCAGAAGAAGGCCGCCGACGCCCCGGCTCCCGTCGCGGCCTCGGCCCCGGTCGGCGCCCCGGGTGCCCAGGCCACCGCCGCCCAGCCGGCCCAGGCCGCTCCCGACGCCGGCCCCCGGCGCAACGGCACCCGGCCGAACGGCAGCCGCCCCGACGCCGGCCGCCCGAACGGCCGCCCGGTGCCCGCCCAGGCGCAGGCCCCCGCGCCTCGCCCGACCGGCGCACCCGCCTCGCCCTACGGCACCGGCCCGGAACTCCCCGCCGAGGAAGCCGGCGTCTACGCGGACGCCCCGGCCGACCCGTTCGCCCCGGGCCCCGCCGCCGACCCGTTCGCCCCCGGCGCCGGTGCACCCGGCCGGGCCCCCCAGGGCCCCGGCCGCCCGCTGCCCGGCGGACCCGAGGACACCTCGGTCGACGGCTTCGCACCGATCCGCGACGACGCCCCACCCGCCGCCATACCCGGCGTGCCCGGTGGCGCCGGCGCCCCCAACGGCGCCCCGCAGCCCGGCCTGTTCGCCTCCGCCCCGGCCGGCGCCGACCCGTTCGCCGCCCAGCGCCCGCCGGCCGGCGGGCCGAACGGCACACCGCCGCCCGCCGGCCTCTTCCCCGGCGCACCCCTCCGCCAGGGCGAGCCGGGCGGCCCGGGTGCCGGCGGTGGCCCCGGTGGCCCCGGTGGAGCCTTCGACGCCGCACCCGCCGACCCGTTCCGCGCCGCCCCCGGCCTGCCGCAGTACGACGGCCCGGGCACCGGCGTACCCGCCCCCGGCCCGGCCCCCGTGCCCACCCCGGCACCCGCCCCGCAGCCGGCCGCCCCCAAGCCCGCCTCCGGCACCGCCAAGCGCAAGCCCAGCGCCGCCAAGAAGCTGGTCAAGCTCGGCACCTACGCCGTCATCGGCGTGCTCTTCCTCGGCGCCGCCGCGTACGGCACCGGTCTGATGATGAACCAGTCCGACATCCCCAAGGGCACCGTCGTGCTCGGCACCGACATCGGCGGGAGCAACCGCGACCAGGCCATCCGCCAGCTCGACGAGACCGTCGGCAAGGCCGGCCAGCAGCCGGTCAAGCTGAAGGTCGGCGAGCAGACGCTGGACCTCGACCCGACCGCCGCCGGGCTGAGCTTCGACACCACCGCCACCGTCGACAAGCTCACCCAGCACTCCTACAACCCGGCCGACGTCCTCAAGTCGCTCAAGGGCGACGAGAAGGCCGTCCCGCCGGAGGTCAAGGTGGACCGGGCCAAGCTCAAGGCCGCCCTGGACGCCCTGGCCACCGGCTCCGGCCAGGGCCTGCAGGAGGGCTACGTCAAGTTCGGCGACAACGGCGAGGTCGTGGTGGTCCCGGGCAAGGCCGGCCAGGCCGTGGACTCCGCCTCCGCCGTGGAGCTGGTCGACGCGGCCTACCGCGACCGCGCCGCCGGCCGGACCGACCAGCCGGTCGCGCTGTCCGTGACGGCCGCCCAGCCGAAGAACTCCCCGCAGGCCCTGCAGGGCGCCGCCGACACCCTCGGCAAGTCCGCGGTGAACGGCATCGTCCGCATCCAGGCCGGCACCAAGAAGTGGGACTTCACCCCGAAGATCGCCGCCAAGACCCTCACCCTGGTGCCGGACGCCAACGGCAAGATCGTGCCCAAGTGGGACCTCGACGCGCTCAACGGCCAGCTGGCCGGGGCCTTCGACAAGGTCAAGATGAAGAAGAACGGCCAGCTGGTCCAGATCACCCCGCAGGACGTCGCCGACGCGGTCACCTCGGTGCTGGACAAGACCGGCGAGCGGGACCGCACGGTCAAGTTCACCGTCTGACCCCGGAGTGGGGGGGGGGGGGGGGGGGCGCGCGGGGGGCGCCCCCCCCCCCACCCGCCCCCCCCAG
>NZ_JBHXDN010000038.1:0-90515 GCF_042726075.1 Kitasatospora sp. NPDC127035
GCGATCCGTCGTCCCTCCTGCTTGGGGAGGTGGTGGAGGTCGGCCATGAGGAGCATGTTCTCCTCGCCGGTGATGAGGCCGTCGACGGCGGAGAACTGGCCGGTGACGCCGATGGCGGCGCGTACCGCCTGCGGGGCGGCCGTCAGGTCGTGGCCCGCGATCCGGGCCTGCCCGCCGTCGGCACCGATGAGCGTGGAGAGGATCTTGACGACGGTGGTCTTGCCGGCGCCGTTCGGGCCCAGCAGGGCGAAGACCGTTCCTTCGGGGACGGCCAGGTCGATGCCGTCGAGCACGGTCTTGTCGCCGTAGGACTTGCGCAGCCCGTTCGCCGCGATGGCCAGGTCGGTCATGTCGATGCTCCTTAGAGGCTGCGGGCGGTGATGTCGCCGTGGCCGGTGGTCGCGTGGACGGTCAGGTCGGCGGCGCCGTCGGCGTTCCGGAGTGCGTTGTGGATCCGGCCGTGGCCGGTGCCGGCGTCCAGGGCGGCGGAGACTCCGCGGGCGGCGCCGACCTCGATCCCGCCGGCCTCGGTGCGCAGCGTGACGGTGCCCTGGACGGCCTCGGTGATCCGGATGTCGCCCTTGCGGGTGCTGATCTCGGCGGGGCCGCCGAGGCGGGTGACCGAGATGTCGCCGGCGAGGAGGGTGAGGTGGGCGCCGGCGGTCTCGTCGAGTTCGACCGAGCCGTGGGAGAGCTCGACGGTGACGTCGCCGAGGCGTCCGGTGCTGCGGAGTTCGGCGGTGGCGGCCTTGGCGTCGACGCGAGAGCCGGCGGGCAGGTGAACGGTCACCTCGACGTGGCCGGAGGAGCCGAGGAGCCGGTTGTCGGCCGAGGTCCGGATCCGCAGGGCGCCGTCGGCGTACTCGACGGTGGTCTGCTCGGCGGCCTTCACGTCGCGGCTCTTCGAGGGGTCGGCGGGGAGGATCGCGACCGTGGTGTCGGCCCGGTCGGCGGCGATGAGCCGGATGCGTCCTGCGGGGATGTCGAGGACGGTGGCGACCGGGGCGGGGGTGTCGAACTTCTGCATGATGCTGTCCTTCGGCTTGTCGTTTCTGACGATGGAAAAGCTACGTTGCTTTCCAAGTATCGGCAACAAGCTCGTTGCGCAGAAATCCTATTGATGCAGGTAGAAGGCTTGAGATCGTTGCGAAGGCTTCGAATCAAATGCAACGATCGCCAGCGGGTGCGTTGCAATGATTTGGATGTGAACGCTATGCTGGGGCATCACCGACCATGAAGGAGGCCGCGATGCCGGGAGGCAGGCTCACCCAGCAGGAACGCCAGCAGATCGCGTCGGGGGTGGCCGACGGGCTCGCCTACGCGGAGATCGCCAGGCGCCTCGACCGCCCTACCTCGACCGTTACGCGCGAGGTGATGCGCAACGGCGGCCCCACCGCCTACCGGGCCGACCTGGCCCACCGCGCCACCGAACGCCGCGCCCACCGGCGCACGCCGACCGCCCCCCGGGGCGCGCAGGAGCCCGCGCAGGCCCACGGCCGCGACGCCGAGGCGGTGCGCGAGTACGAGGAGACGTTCACCACCGTCCTGATGGCTTCGGGCATGCCCAAGATGATGTCGCGGGTGATGGCCTGTCTCACCCTCACCGACACGGGCAGCCTCACCGCGTCCGAACTCGCCCAGCGCCTCCAGGTCAGCCCGGCGTCCGTCTCCAAGGCGGTCACGTTCCTCGACAGCCAGGGCCTCGTCCGCCGGGAGCGCGACGAACGCCGGCGCGAGCGCTACGTCGTCGACGACGACGTCTGGTACCAGACGATGATCGCCAGCGCCCGCGCCACCGCCCAACTCGTCGAGATCGCACGGCAGGGTGTCGGCATCCTCGGCGCCGACACCCCGGCCGCGGCGCGCCTGGAGAACATCGCCCGCTTCGTCGACTTCGTCAGCGAGAGCATCACCCGGGCCGCCGAGCAGGCCCGCGAGATCCTCCACACGCGGGTCGAGCCGGGGGCGGGCGGTACGACCTGAGGGCCCGGCTCGCGCCGCACGGCCCGGCCGGTGTCGAGCGGGCTCGGCCGGTGTCGAGCGGGCCGGCCGGTCGGCCCTCGGTGAACCGCACGGAACGCGGAGAGCCGCAGCCGACCGGCGGTGCGCCTGCGGCTCTCGTCCGGTCCGACGCTCCCGCGGCAGAGCCTGCGGGGCGGGCGGATCGCCCCCGCGGCCGCACCGGAGCTCGCCCGGCGGACAGGCTCTAGTGGACGCAGAACTCGTTGCCCTCGGGGTCCTGCATGACGACCCACGAACCGGCGGGTTCGTCGACGCGGGTGAGGACGGTGGCGCCGAGGGCCCGGAGGCGCTCGACGGCGTCGTCGCGGGTGCCGGGCTCCGGATGCACGTCGAGGTGAAGGCGGTTCTTGCCCTGCTTCGGTTCGGGGACCTGCTGGAAGAGGAGGCGGCGGCCGAGCCCGGTGTCGGTGGCCGGGTCGTGCGGGTCCTCGGGGTGGCGGACGGCGGCCAGGGTGCGCCAGGCGTGGCGGCCCCCGACCTCGGTGACGAGGTCGGGGCCGGCGGCTCCGGCGGCCAGCAGGCGGTCGATCAGGGCGCTGTGGTCCTCGACCGTGTAGTCGAGGGCGGCGGCCCAGAAGGCGGCCTGGCGGTGCGGGTCGGCACAGTCGATGACGAGCTTCCAGTGCAGTGGCATGTAACCGGTTATACCGGTAATCATGGGTGACGGGCAATCACCGTTCGGCGCGGGGTGTCAAAAAGGTGGCCGTGTAGGGCAGTTGGTGGAGGGAATACTGGCTGGACGGAGAGCGGGGAGGGGGATCGGCTGATGGTGCGAGAAGACCCGCCGGCGGGGGTGGAGGCGCAGTTGCTGCCGGAGCTGTTCCGGACGGCGGACCGGGCGTCCCTGGAGGGGCAGCAGCAGACACTGCGCTGGTACCGGGGCCTGATCGGGATGCTGGTGCTCGCGGCCGCGGTCGGGGCGCTGCCCGGTCCGGACGATCCGGACGAGGGCAGCCTCGTCCCGCTCTTCTCGGTGGTGGCGTTCCTGATCGCGGGCTATTTCTGGTCACGGCTTCGCCGAAGCAACCCGCAGGGGCGGTGGTACGAGGCGCGGGCGGCGGCCGAGTCGGTGAAGACGCTGGCCTGGAAGTACTCCGTACGGGCCGGGCCGTTCGAGGGTGACGCGGATTCGGCCGACGTCGACCGGGGCTACCTGCTCCAGATGGAGGACGTGCTGCGGGCGTTCGAGGACCCGGAGATCGTGCCGCCGGGGACGGCGGCCGAGATCACGCCGGAGATGCGCCGGGTGCGGGCGGAGTCGCTGACGGCCCGGCGGACGCTGTACCTGCGCACCCGGGTGGAGGGGCAGCGGACGTGGTACCGCTCGCGGGCCGAGTCCTGCGAGTCGCAGGCGGTCACCTGGGGGCTGGGCATCGCGACGCTGATCATCATCGGCGCCGCCGCGGCGATCGCGCAGGCGACCGGCGCACTGCAGGTGCACGTCTTCGGGGCGAGCTCGGCGGCGGCCGCGTCGATCATCGCCTGGACCCAGCTGAAGCAGCTCCGCCCGCTGGCGGCCGCGTACCAGCTGGCGGCGCGCGAGCTGGAGAACGTCGGCAACCAGCTCTCCGACCTCGACGTGCGGGCTCCGGACGCCGAGCAGCGCTGGGCCCGGCTGGCGGCCGAGGCGGAGGACGCGGTGTCGCGCGAGCACACCACCTGGCGTGCGCGCCGGGCCTTCCCGCGCTGACGGGGCCGCCGGCCGGACGGACGCGGGAGGCGCGGGAGGCAGGAGAAGGGCGAGGGGCCCGGCCGCGTCGGCGGCGGGCCCCGTCGGCGTGCGCGGGCGGCGGTCCGGCGGGGGTCGCCGGCGCGGTCAGGAGTCCAGGGGCGCTAGACCGAACGGGTGGCCGGCCGGGTCGATCAGGACCTTGAGCGTCCGGCCGTGCTGGTACGTGGGCTCGGTCGCGCCGAGGGCCAGCGCGCGGGCGGTGGTCGCCTCCAGGTCGTCGACGTAGAAGTCCAGGTGGAAGTGCTTGCCGCCGTCCGGCTCGGTCCAGGGCTCCGGCCGGTAGCCGTTGACGCGCCCGAAGCCGAGCGGGCTGCCGCCCTCCGGGTTGTCCAGGATCGCGAACCGCTCGTCCGCGTGCCGCGTCTCCCACCCGAGCAGCTCACCGTAGAAGGCGGCCAGCGCGACCGGGTCGGCGCAGTCGATGGTGACCATGGCGAGCCGGGCGAAGCCGGTGTCGTTCTGCTCGGTGGCGAGGTCGGACATGGTCTGGTCGGCCCTTCTCCTGAGGGGTGGGTGGGTACCCGTGCTTCCAGCATCGCGCTCGGCGCGGCCCACGGCACGGCGGGCCGGACCGCGAGCCGGCCCCGGGCGGGGTGGTGGACGGCAGGAGGGCGGGAAACCGGTTTTCTTTAGCGAGAGTAATGACGTAGGCTAAGGACATGCCCGAGATGTCCGAGCAGGACCTCGTAGCCATCAGTCAGCTGCGATCGTCCGCCATGCGCCTCTCCCGTCGCCTGCGTCACCAGCGGGTCGAGGAGTCGCTCAGCCCTACCGAGATCGGAGTGCTGGGCACCCTCGCACGGTGCGGGAAGGCCACACCGGGTGAGCTCGCCCGGAAGGAGCACGTACAGCCGCCCTCGATGACCAGGATCGTCGCGATGCTGGAGGAGAAGGGCCTCGTGCGGCGAGAGCCGCACCCGGAGGACCGCCGTCAGGTGGTCGTCAGCAGTACCGAACAGGCCGAGACGATCCTGGCGGAGAGCCGAAGCCGCCGGAACGCCTGGCTCGCCGAGCTCGCCGAGGGGCTCGACGAGGAGGAATGGGCCGTCCTGCGCGAGGCCGCGCCCGTGCTCTACAAGCTCGCACACCTCTAGGCACCGCCGTTCCGGTCAGCCGCCGGAGGACGAAGGAGAACCGCATCACCGCAGGACCGACCACCGAAACCAGGAGCGCGACGGCCATGCCACGGGCCGTCGCGCCGCGAGGGGAGACCACCGTGACACCGCCGGCCGCAGCCAGCGCCGCCATCCGCACCGACGACCACCGGACCGCCGACCCCGCCGCAGCGGGCGCCGCGGCAGCCGACGCCCAGGCACCCGCCCCGACGGGGCTGCCGGGCAACGGCGACGACGACCCCGACGAACGCACCGCGGCGGAGGACCCCGCCGCTCCCGGCCGCGCCCACCCGGCGCCCGCCGCCACCCCTCCCGCGGCGCGCCCCGCGCGGCCCCTCTCCGAGGCCACGCCTCCCACGGCGGAGGCCGACGCACCGGCCGGTGCCCGTTTCACCCGGCCCGGGGGGATGTTCTCCTCCCTGCGCGTCCGCAACTACCGCTACTACTTCGCCGGTCAGGTGGTGTCCAACACCGGTACCTGGATGCAGCGGATCGCCCAGGACTGGCTGGTGCTCAGCCTCACCGGCAGCCCGCTCGCCGTCGGCATCACCACCGCCATGCAGTTCCTGCCGATGCTGCTGCTCGGCCTGTTCGGCGGGGTGCTCGCGGACCGGATGCCCAAGCGCCGGCTGCTGATCTTCACCCAGGGGGCGATGGGCCTGCTCGCCGCCGGCCTCGCCGTGCTGACCGTCGGCGGCGTCGTGACCCCGTACTACGTGTACGTCTTCGCGCTGCTGCTCGGCCTGGTCACCGTGGTGGACAACCCGACCCGGCAGGCCTTCGTCTCCGAGATGGTCGGCCCGAAGGACCTCGCCAACGCGGTCAGCCTGAACGCCGCCAACTTCCAGACCGCCCGGCTGGTCGGCCCCGCCGTGGCGGGCCTGCTGATCGCCGCGGTCGGCAGCGGCTGGGCGTTCGCGGTGAACGCGCTCTCCTTCGCCGCCGTGATCGGCGGGCTGCTCGCCATGCGGCCGGGCGAACTGCGCCCGACCGCGCCGATCGCCCGTGAGAAGGGCCAGCTGCGCGAGGGCCTGCGGTACGTGAAGGAGCGGCCGGAACTGCTCTGGCCCATGGTGCTGGCCGGGTTCATCGGCACCTTCGGATTCAACTTCCCGACGCTGCTCTCCGGCTTCGCGACCGACACCTTCCACGTCGGCGCCGGGCAGTACGGCCTGCTGAACACCGCGATGGCGGTCGGCTCGCTGACCGGCGCGCTGATCGCGGCCCGGCGCGGCGCGCCCAGGCTGCGCCGGCTGGTGGGCGCCGCGCTGGCCTTCGGCCTGCTGGAGGTGGTGGCCGCGTTCGCGCCCGGCTACTGGACCTTCGCCGCGCTGCTCACCCTGATCGGCGTGTTCGGGCTGAGCTTCAACACCTCGGTCAACGCCGCGCTCCAGCTGGCCACCGAGCCCGCGATGCGCGGCCGGGTGATGGGCCTGCTGGTGCTGGTGTTCACCGGTGGCACGCCGATCGGCGCGCCGATCGTCGGCTGGGTCACCGCCTCGTACGGGCCCCGGCTCGGGCTGCTGGCCTGTGGACTGGTCTCGGCCCTGGCGGCCGGTGTGGTCGGCCTGGTGCTGGCCCGCAGCGCCGACCTGCGGCTCCGCTTCGCCCTGCACCCGGGGCACGGCGGCCGGGTGGTGGCCCTCGTGCCACGCACCGCGGCGCCGGCCAAGTCCGAGCTCGCCGCCGCCTGCTGACGCCGCACCGGCCCGGACCCGCGGAGGGGGCCGGGCCGGCGGCGGACTGGGCCGGGCCGGCGGCTCAGACCCTGATCGCGAGGATCTGGCCCTGCCAGGGGCCGGCCGGCTGCTCGACCTCGAAGGACTCCGTCTCGGTGAAGCCGAGCGCCCGGTACTGGCCGACCAGCTTGCGGTCGCCCCCGGCGAAGCAGTCCACCCGGAGCAGGCCGATGCCCCGGCGGCGGGTCTCCTCGATCGCGTCGGCGATCAGCGCGGCGCCGATCCCCGAGCCCTTCCGGGACCGGTCGGTCACCAGGTTGCGGATGTACACCTCGGGCTCGTCCACCGGGGTGGCGTAGTCGGGCCGCTCCTCGGAGAGGACGCAGGAGCCGACCGCCCGGCCGTCGTCGGCCACCGCGAGCCGGATCAGGTACGGCTCGGCGCCGTACTTCGCGATGTGCTCCACCCTGGCCTGGGTGCCGCTGAACGAGTGACTGCCCCACTGCCGCGTCCGGCCCTGGGAGGCGAGCCAGGCGACGGCGCCGTCGAGCAGGGCGAGGATGTCGGGGATGTCCTCGGGACCCCCGTTGCGGATCTTCATGAAAACCGTTCTAGCCCAAACCGTCGTGCGCGGGAAGATGGCCCCATGAGGCTCTTTGTGGCGGTGCTGCCGCCGGTGGAGGCATTGCAGGGGCTGGTCGACGCGGTGGCGCCGGTGCGCGAGCTGCCCGGGGCCGACCGGCTCCGCTGGACGGGGGTCGAGGGCTGGCACCTGACGCTGGCGTTCCTCGGTGAGGTGCCGGTCGAGCGGGTGCCGGAGCTCGAAACGGGTCTGGCCGGGGTGGCCGAGGTGCACGCGGCGCACCCGCTGCGGCTGGCCGGCGCCGGCCGGTTCGGGGACCGGGTGCTCTGGGCCGGGGTGGAGGGCCGGACCTGGGCGCTGCGCCGGCTGGCCGAAGCGGTGAACGACGCCACCGCCGGGGTGGTGGGTGAGGTGGACGCGTTCAGCTTCCACCCGCATCTGACCCTGGCCCGGGCCGGCTCGACGCGCGGGCACCGGCGGGCGGTGCAGCGGGCGGCGGCGGCGGAGCTGGACGGGCTGGCACTGGCGCTCGGGGAGTACCGGGGGCCGGAGTGGGAGGCCGCCGAGCTGCACCTGATGAAGAGCGGGCAGGACGGCGGGTTCGCGCACTACGAGACGGTCCGCTCCTGGCCGCTGGCCCGCTGGAGCTGAGAGCCGGACGGCGGGCCCGGTTCCCGCAGGCCGGGGCAGGCCGGAACCGGGCGGGCCGGGCCTACCGGGGCAGGCCGGAACCGGGCGGGCCGGGGCCGAGGGGGCCCGGTCAGGGCCACACGCGCATCGCGTCGGCGGCGACCCGCTCCAGCTCGGCGCGGGTCGCGCCGTCGCGGGCGCGCTGCGACATGCCCTGGACCACGGTCGCGGTGAACTGGGCCAGCGCCGCCGGGTCGGCCCCGGCGGGCTCGTGCCCGGCCGCGACGTCGGCCCGGATCAGCGACTCCAGGGCCCGGACGTTGGCGTTGCGCAGCGCCCGGACGGCCTCGACCACCTCCGGCGAGGTGCAGTTGACCGTCGAGCTGATCAGCAGGCAGCCCCACGGGTGGTCGGGGTCGGTGGCCTCGGCGGCGGCCTCGCGCAGCATCCGGGCCACCCCCGCCCGGGCGGTGGGCTCCTCGGCGAGCGCGCGGGCGGAGTAGGCGCCGTGGCTCTCCCGGTAGCGGGCGACCACCTCGTCGAAGAGCGCGCGCTTGTCGCCGAAGGCGGCGTAGAGGCTCGGCGGGCGGATGCCCATGACGGCGGTGAGGTCGGCAACCGAGGTCGCCTCGTAGCCGCGTTCCCAGAACAGTCGCAACGCCTGCTCCAGGGCGGCCTCACGGTCGAAGGAGCGGGGCCGGCCGCGCTGCGCGGCGCCGGCCCGGGCGCCGGCGGTCGGTGCGGCGCCCGCTCCCGTCGTGGTGGTGCCGCTCTTCGCGCTGCTCGTCGTCGCCATGGGGTGATTCTATATCGACCACTACAGAAGGCGTGCTAGGGTTCCTTTCATTAGCGACCGCTACATAAATGGGAGGGCGTAGCCATGGGGACGTCGACGGGCAGGCTGGCGGGGAGGACGGCGCTGGTCACGGGCGGCAGCCGGGGCATCGGGCGGGGGATCGCCGAGCGGCTGGGGCGGGACGGCGCCCTGGTCGCCGTCCACTACGGACGGAACGCGGCGGCGGCCGAGGAGGTCGTCAAGACGATCGAGCACGCCGGCGGCCGGGCCTTCGCGGTCGGTGCCGAGCTGGGCGTCCCCGGCGACGCCGAAGCGCTCTGGGCCGCCTTCGACGCGGGGCTGGCAGGGCAGAGGGCGGCGGGGGAAGGGGCAGAAGGCCGGGGGCCGGCCGGGCAGGGGGCGGCGGGCAGCCTGGACATCCTGGTCAACAACGCCGGGATCGGCCAGTACGGGCGGATCCACGAGGTGGCCGAGGCCGACTTCGACAAGGTGTTCGCGGTCAACGCGCGGGCGCCGTTCTTCGTCGTCCGGCACGGCCTGGAGCGGCTGCGCGACGGCGGCCGGATCGTCAACGTCTCCTCCGGCGTCACCCGGGTGGCGTTCCCGACGGCGATCGCCTACGCGATGACCAAGGGAGCGCTGAACACCCTGACGCTCACCCTCGCCGAGGAGCTGGGACCGCGCGGGATCACCGTCAACGCGGTGCTGCCGGGCGTGGTCGCCACGGACGTCAACCCCTGGCTGGACGACCCGCGGGCGCGCGCCCGGGTCGCCGCCTACTCGGCCTTCGACCGGGTCGGCGAGGCGTCCGACGTGGCGGACGTCGTCGCGTTCCTCGCCTCCGACGACGCCCGCTGGGTCACCGGCCAGAACCTGGACGCGAGCGGGGGGTCCAACCTCGGCGTCTGACCGCCGGCGGGCCGGGGGTACGCTCGTTGACCGTGGATCCCAAGACTCGTATGCGTATCGTGACCGGAGCCCTGGTGCTGCTGCTGGTCGTCGTGCTGATCAGCTCACTGGTCGGCCAGTAGCGTCCCCGGCGAGGGGGCCGCAGACGTCCCCGGAGAACGGGAAGGGCCACCGCCCGGAGGCGGTGGCCCTTCGTCCGTCGTGCCGACCGGTCGGGATCAGAGCTGTCCGACCACGTAGTCGATGCAGGCGGTGAGCGCCTCGACGTCGGCCGGGTCGACGGCCGGGAACATCGCGACGCGCAGCTGGTTGCGGCCCAGCTTGCGGTACGGCTCGGTGTCGACGATGCCGTTGGCACGCAGTGCCTTGGCGACGGCGGCGGCATCCACGGCGTCGTCGAAGTCGATCGTGCCGACCACCTGCGAACGCTCGTCCGGGTTCGCCACGAACGGGCTGGCGAACGAGGACTTCTCGGCCCAGCCGTACAGGCGGGACGAGGAATCAGCCGTACGGGCGACGGCCCAGTCGAGCCCGCCGTTGCCGTTGAGCCACTCCAGCTGGTCGGCCAGGAGGAACAGGGTGGCGATCGACGGGGTGTTGTACGTCTGGTCCTTCGACGAGTTGTCGATGGCCGTCGGCAGGTCGAAGAACGGCGGGATGTAGCGGCCGGAGCCGGCGATCTCGGCGGCGCGCTCCAGCGCGGCCGGGGAGAAGGTCGCCAGCCAGAGGCCGCCCTCGGCGGCGAAGGACTTCTGCGGGGCGAAGTAGTAGACGTCGGTCTCGGTGATGTCCACCGGCAGGCCGCCGGCACCCGAGGTGGCGTCCACCAGGACCAGCGAGCCCTGGTCGCCGCCGGCCGGACGCGCGATGGGCATCGCGACACCGGTCGAGGTCTCGTTGTGGGTGAGCGCGTAGACGTCCACGCCCGCCTCGGCGACCGGCAGCGGGTGGGTGCCCGGGGCGGTCTTGATCACGCTCGGCTCGGCGAGCCACGGCGCGGCCTTGACCGAGGAGGCGAACTTGGAGGAGAACTCACCGAAGTCGAGGTGCTGGGACTTCTCCCGCACCAGGCCGAAAGCCGCGATGTCCCAGAAGGCGGTGGACCCGCCGTTGCCGAGGACCACCTCGTACCCCTCGGGGAGGGAGAAGAGGCTGCTCACGCCCTCGCGCACGCGCTTGACCAGGTTCTTGACCGGGGCCTGGCGGTGCGAGGTGCCGAGCAGGGAGGTCTCGGTGGCGGCGAGGGCACTCAGGGCCTCGGGGCGCACCTTGGACGGGCCGCAGCCGAAACGGCCGTCTGCGGGCTTGATGTCAGCGGGGATCTGGATCTGAGCCACGGGCGGCAGCCTACCGGCCGGGTCGACCGGGAATCGACGGGAGTCCGCCCGCTGAGATGCGATCTTCCCGGCCGCGAGCTGCGGAAACAGCGGGTCCGGTCGGTACCGGACCCGCTGTTTCGCAGGGGCTCAGTTCAGGGCGGTCGGGGTGGCCGGGGGGCGTGCAGGGCGCGCGGTGCACGCGGGGCGCGGAGTGCCCCGCGCCGTGAGCGGCGGAATCAGCCGGCTCGGCGGCCCGGCGGCCCGGCGGCCTGGTGGCCTGGCGGCCTGGCGGACTCAGCGGGCGATGGCCTCGTAGCCCTCGATGTCGTGGGGGCTGCGCGGGTTGGGGCCGATGTAGCGCGCGGCGGGGCGCACGAGCCGGCCCGTGCGCTTCTGCTCCAGGATGTGCGCCGACCAGCCGGCGGTCCGGGCACAGGTGAACATCGAGGTGAACATGTGTGCGGGGACCTCGGCGAAGTCCAGCATGATGGCGGCCCAGAACTCGACGTTGGTGGCCAGCACACGGTCCGGACGGCGGTTGTGCAGCTCCTCCAGCGCAGCCTTCTCCAGCGCCTCGGCGACCTCGAAGCGCGGCGCGCCGAGCTCCTTGGCGGTGCGGCGCAGCACGCGGGCACGCGGGTCCTCGGCGCGGTAGACGCGGTGGCCGAAGCCCATCAGGCGCTCGCCCTTGTCCAGCGCGTTCTTGACCCAGGTGGTGGCGTCGCCGGTGCGCTCGATCTCCTCGATCATGCCGAGCACCCGGGACGGCGCGCCGCCGTGCAGCGGGCCGGACATCGCGCCGACCGCGCCGGAGAGGGCGGCCGCGACGTCGGCGCCGGTGGAGGCGATGACGCGGGCGGTGAAGGTGGAGGCGTTCATGCCGTGCTCGGCGGCGGACGTCCAGTAGGCGTCGATGGCCTTGACGTGCTTCGGGTCGGGCTCGCCCCGCCAGCGGATCATGAACCGCTCGACGACCGTCTCGGCCTTGTCGATCTCGCTCTGCGGGACCATCGGCAGACCCTGGCCGCGGGCGGACTGGGCCACGTAGGAGAGGGCCATGACGGCGGCGCGCGCGAGGTCGTCGCGGGCCTGCTCGGCGTCGATGTCCAGCAGCGGCTTGAGGCCCCAGACCGGGGCGAGCATGGCGAGGGCGGACTGCACGTCCACCCGGATGTCGCCGGAGTGGACGGGGATCGGGAAGGGTTCGGCGGCCGGCAGGCCGGGGTTGAACTTGCCGTCGACCAGCAGGCCCCAGACATGGCCGAAGGAGACGTGGCCGACCAGGTCGTCGATGTCGACGCCTCGGTACCGCAGGGCGCCGCCTTCACGGTCGGGTTCGGCGATCTCGCTCTCGAAAGCGACGACACCTTCGAGCCCGGGTACGAAGTCGGACATGCACGGCTCCTTCAGTTCTGCGATCGGCGGGCCGCCGTGGTGGGGAGGCACGCCTGTGACCGAATGGTGGTTGGCACTCGGTGCCAGGGTGACAGGCACGGGGTGCATTACGCCATACACCACCGTGCTGATGTTTTCCGGGGGCCCGCTTGACTTTTCGCCCGAAGACCGGTCGTGTCCGGCGAATCTCCGGAACCGCGGCCCAGATTCCGGACAAATCACCGTACGACGGGCGGCCGAACGGTGGCGAGTCACCTTATCTCCCACCGGGGTTTGTCCGGAGGTAGCGGTGCCGGTTGCTTGTCGTACGGGATGATGTTGACGTGCAGACCCCGGACCGCGCCCAGTCGACGCCCCTGACCCCCGTCACCCGGATCCTGGCCGACGAGGCCCGCCCCGGACCGGACCTCACCGTGATGCGCAAGCACTACGCGCACGAGGGACTGGTCGAGGAGCGGCTCGCCGCGGAGCCGGTCGCCCAGTTCACCCGGTGGTTCCACGACGCGGACGAGGCCGGGGTGGTGGAGCCCAACGCCATGGTGCTCTCCACCGCCGACGCCGAGGGGCGGCCCGGCTCGCGGACGGTCCTGCTCAAGGGCTTCGACGCCCGCGGCTTCGTCTTCTTCACCAACTACGGCTCGCGCAAGGGCACCGAGCTGGCCGCCAATCCGCACGCGGCGCTGCTCTTCCCGTGGATCGCGCTGGCCCGCCAGGTGATCGTCCAGGGCCGGGTGGAGAAGGTCGGCCGGGACGAGACCGCCGCCTACTTCCGGACGCGCCCGCACGGCTCGCAGCTCGGCGCCTGGGCCAGTGAGCAGTCCAGCCCGGTCGCCTCCCGCGAGGTGCTGGAGCAGCGGTACGCGGAGCTGGAGCGGCGCTACCCGGAGGGCGAGGGGGTGCCGGTGCCGCCGTTCTGGGGCGGCTACCGGGTGGTGCCGGAGATCGTCGAGTTCTGGCAGGGCCGGGAGAACCGGCTGCACGACCGGCTGCGCTACCTGGCCGACCCGGCCGCGCCGACCGGCTGGCGGGTGGAGCGGCTCTGCCCGTGAAGCCTGGCGGGCCGTACGAATGCCCGGACGTCCGCAGGGTGGGCGGTAGGGGCAGCGGGCGGCGGAGGGGCCGGCGGTCCTGGCGGGGTGCGGGCGTCGAGGTCCTGCGGACCCCGGTGGGGCGTGCGCCGGGGCGTGCTCCGCCGCGATCCGGCGGGCCCGGCGTTTGTCCGCCCGAGGGCCGGAATCGGCGGGTACCGTGGGGCGGACGGCATCGCCGCCGACTCCACGGAGAGGGTGAGCCACATGACGAACGAAACCCCCGCTGCTCCGACCCCGGCCTCCGAAGGCGCCCCCGGGCGCCCCACGCTCGGTCAGCTCGCCGACCACACCGACGACTTCCTCGTCGATCTGGTGCGCCGGGTCGGCCTGGCCCACGACCGGCCGGGCGCGCTCTCGCAGGCGGGCTTTCACTCCTCGATCTGACGGCCTGCGCGCAGGGCGCCGACCCGGCTCCCCGGCGGGGTCGGCCAACTCCGGCGGCGCCGTGCGGAAACCGGCAGGATGTGATCCGGTCCGGCCCGGATCACACTGGTGACGGCACGTCAACTCCACTACGGTGAACGGGTTCGCGGACCGGGCCGGGGGTGCTGAGTGCGGCCGTACTTCTTCTTCAGCTATGCGCGCCGGGACCATCTGGTGGGAGGCGCCTTCGTCGACCAGTTCTTCGCCGACCTTCGCGACGAGCTGGCCCGTATCGCGCCGGAGGCCGGACCGGCCGAACTCGCCTACCGGGACACCGAACGGCTTCGCGTCGGCGACGACTGGGAACAGCAGCTCTCCCGAGTGATCGGCGCCAGTCGCACCATGGTGGCGCTGTACTCGCCCGCCTACTTCGCCAGCGTCTACTGCGGGAAGGAGTGGACCGCGTTCGACCGGCGGATGCGTCGGCACCGCGAGCTGACCGGCGAGACGGTCGCGGCGCTGATCCCGGTCCTGTGGGAGCCGCCGCCGGAGGACCTGCCGCCCGAGGTGCGGCGGATCCAGTACCTCCAGTACGACTTCGGGGCGGCGTACGCCGTCGGAGGGCTGCGGCACTTGCTCCGCTCCGATCCGCACGGAACCGAGTACCGCCAAGTGGTCCGGACCGTCGCGGAGCGGGTCCGGGAGGGGGTCGCCCGTCCGGTGGTCGAGCTGCGGGACCTCGACCTGGCCCAGGTGGAGGGGTGCTTCCCGGCGCCGGACGCCCCGGCCGGACCGGTCCGCAGCGGCCTGGTCAGGATCTTCGTCGCAGCCGGCCGGGCCGAGGGCCGGGCGGCCGAGCGGGCCGCCCCGGGCATCGCGGCGGGGGCCGATCCGGCGCCCGGGGCCGAGTCGGCGCACGACCCTCTGTGTCGGGGCGGGTGGTACGGCGCCCACCCCCGGGACTGGGCGCCCTACCACCCGCCCCGGCTCCCCTCCCTGGTCGTCCAGGCTCAGCGGGTGATCACCCGGGCCGGGCACAGCACCAGCCTGGACACGGTCGGCCCCGACCTCGCCGCCACCCTGGACCGGGCGCGGGAGAACAACGAGGTGAGCCTGCTGCTGCTGGATCCCTGGGCCGTCGGCCGGGAGCCGTACCGGCAGGTGCTGCGCGAGTTCGACGGGCAGAACCACCCGGTGACCGGTGTCCTGCTGCCCGACGGCGCCGACGACCCGCCGGACGGACCGGCGCGCGCCCAGCTCTGGGAGGGCGTGCGCGAGGTCTTCCCGCGCAACTGGTTGCACCGGTCCGGGCCCGATCCCCTCTTCCGGGTCAGGGTGGCGCGCGAGACCTTCGAAAGAGTGCTGGTCGAGGCCCTTACCACGGCGCAGAACCGCCTGTTGGACCAGATCGACCACGACCCGGCCGCGGTGCGCACGCAGTTCGGGCTCGGGCCGGCGGCTGCGGCCCTTCCCGGGCTCACCATCCCGGCCTGGCCGCCCGTGCCCGTGCCCGCGAGCCCTGCGGGCAGCGGCGGCCCGGCCTCTGCGCCCGTGCCCCCGCGACCGGCCCCCCGGCGCTCCGGGAGCCCCGCCAAGGAGACAGCGAACGATGACCACTGAACAGGTCGCCCTCACGGACGCCGAGTCCGCGGCCCCGACCACACCCGGTACCGGAACCGGCACGGTGGTCACCTTCTACTCGTACAAGGGCGGCACCGGCCGCACCATGGCGCTCGCCAACCTGGGCTGGATCCTGGCCAGCCAGGGTCTGCGGGTCCTGGTGGTGGACTGGGATCTGGAGGCGCCGGGCCTGCACCGCTACTACCACCCGTTGCTGGTCGATCCCGAACTGCACGCCACCGACGGCCTGATCGACCTGCTCCGCGCCTATGTGGACCAGGCGCTTCCCGGCGCCGACGGTGTGCCGGGTGCCGGCCCCGGCGAGTGGCTGGCCGCCCCCGGCCGGCTGGACGGTTACCTCTGCGGCCTGGCGCTCGACCTCCCGGCCGGCGGCCGGCTCGACCTGATGCCGGCCGGGAGACAGAACGCGGCCTACTCGGCCGCCGTGACCAGCTTCAACTGGCGCACCTTCTACACCCGCCGGGACATCCGGGGCGCCGAGTTCCTGGCCATCCTCAGGGAACAGTGGACCGGCTCCTACGACTATGTGCTGATCGACAGTCGGACCGGAGTGAGCGACACCTCGGGCATCTGCACCGTCCTGATGCCCGACACCGTCGTGGACTGTTTCACCCTCGGCGCCCAGAGCATCCGCGGCGGCGTCGACGCGGCCCGGGCCATCGTCGACGCCGACGAGCGCGACATCCGGGTGCTGCCCGTCCCGATGCGGGTCGAGGACGCCGAGCGGGCCGGGCTCGCGGCCGGCCGCGACCTCGCGCACGACGCCTTCGCCCCCTACCTGGACCGATGGCTCGGCCCCGAACGCCGGGCCGAGTACTGGCGGGACGTCGAAGTGCCGTACAAACCGTTCTACGCGTACGAGGAGGTGCCGGCCACCGTCGTCGACCGGCCGCAGCAGGACCGCAGTCTGCTCGGTGCCTTCGAGCGGTTGGCCGGATGGCTCACCGACGGCCGGGTCCGTGCGCTGCGCCCCGTCCCCGACCGCGCTCGCCGCCGCCTCTACGCCGCCTATCTGCGCACCGGCCGCACCCGCTCCCGACAGGTCTGCGTCAGCTACGCGCCCGGCGACCGGATCTGGGCCGAGTGGGCCGCCGCCGTCCTGGCCGGCTTCGGCTACCTGGCCACCCTGCACAGCGCCGGCGCGCCGCTCGAGCCCGGTCCGCCGGACCGGGCTCCGCTGCCCGAGGCGGCGGGGCCGCTGGACGGCGACGGGAGGGTGCTCGTGCTGCTCTCGCCCGAGTACGCCGCCCTGCCACGCGGCCGCGAGCTCTGGCGCCGGCTCACCGGGGCCGGGGAGGAATCCGGTTCGGGCGCGCTGCTGGCCGTCCGCCTCACCGGACCGCAGGGGCCGCTGCCTGCACAGTCCCCCGCACAGACCTCCGCGCCGCTGCCCGCGCCGTTCGCCGGCCACCGGGTCGTCGAGCTGGCCCGGGGACCGGCGGCGGCCGCCGAGAACCAGCTGTTCGAACTGATCGGCCCGCCGCCCGGCGCCGGCCGATGGCTGGACACCGGTGAGGAGGCCACGGTCGTACCCGCTCGCTTCCCGGTCGACCGGCCGGTGCTGTGCGAGCTCCCGCCGCAGCTGGCGGCCTTCACAGGGCGGGGCGGCCTGTTGGAGGCACTGCGCGACGGTCTCACGACCGGCCCGGCCGTCGAGCCGGTCCAGGTCCTGTACGGGATGGGCGGGGTCGGCAAGTCGCAGACCGCGGTCGAGTACGCGTACCGTTTCGCCCCCGGCTACGACGTCGTCTGGTGGGTCCCGGCCGAGGACCCGGCCGGCATTCCGCAGCGGCTCGCCGAACTCGCCCCGGGCCTCGGCCTGGAGAACGACGGCGACGTCGTCCGGTCTGCCCACGCGGTGCTCGACGCACTCGGCCGGGGCCGGCCGCACCGGCGATGGCTGCTGATCTTCGACAATGCCGGGGACCCGGAGCAGCTGGCCCCTTGGCTGACGGCCGCCGGCGCCGACGGGCACGTTCTGGTCACCTCGCGGGACCGGCGCTGGGCCCGGCACCGGGGCCGGACCGAGGTGGATGTCTTCGACCGCGCTGAGAGCGTCCGGCTGGTTCGGCACGTCAACACCGGGGCCACCCGCGCCGAGGCGGAGCGGATCGCCGAGCTGCTCGGCGACCTGCCGCTGGCCGTCGGACAGGCCGCCGCCTGGCTCCAGGAGACGCCGATGCCGGCGTCCACGTACGCCGACCTGTTGGACGAGGCGCTGACCGAGATCCTCGACCGGCCGGTGCCGGCCGGCACCGGGGAGCAGCCCGGATCGGGTGAGCCGGGCGGGCAAGGTACGGAGGACCGTTTCCGCCCGAACGTCACCGCTGCCACCTGGCGGATCGCCGGCCGGGACCTGCGCCGGATCAACGCCCCGGCCGCCCGGCTGCTGGAGGTCTGCGGCTTCCTCGGCCCGGACGCCATCCCCATCGGGCTGCTCTACAGCGCCCCGGTGGCCGAGGTGATCGGCCTGCCTCAGGGTGGTTCGGACGACCGGATCGCCGTCGGCGAGATCCTGCGCACCGTAGACCAGTTCAACCTGGCCCGCTACGACCGGGCTGCCGGCACACTCGGCGTGCACCGGATCGTCCAGGCGCTGCTCCGCGACCAGGTGGTCGAGGTCGACCGGGAGCGGGTTCGGTCCGCGGCCCGGAGCGCGCTGGCCCTGGCCGACCCGGCCGATCCGGACGACCCCGCGACCTGGTCCCGGTACGCCGAACTCCTGCCGCACCTGCGGCCGTCCGGCGCGTCCGACTCCACTGACCCGGCGGTCCGGCAGTGGATCGTGCACACCGTCCGATACCTCTGGCACCGCAGCCTGCACACCGTCGGCCGGGACCTCGCCGAACACGCGCTCGCCCGCTGGCGGGACGCGGCCGGACCGGGCGTCGAGGACGACCTGACGACCCTCCGGCTGCGGGTCCAGCTCGGCAACATCCAGCGGAGCCTCGGCGTCGTCCGGGACGCGTACGAGACCGACCGGGACGTGCTGGTCCGGTTGCGGGCCGCACTCGGTCCGAACCACCCGTACACCGTCGCCGCGGCCGGCAGCCTCGGTGGCGACCTGCGTCACCTCGGCCGCTACCGGGAGGCCCGCGAGCTCGACCGGGAGACCCTGGCCACCGGACTGCGGGTGCTCGGACCGGACCACCCGCGGACCATGATGGCTGCCAACAACCTGGCCGTCTCCACTCTGCTCGACGGTGACGTCGCCGAGGCGCTCGACCGGCTCGCGCAGTCCCATCAGCGGGAGTACGAGGTGCTCGGCCCGCGCAGTCGCTACACGCTCAACGCGGCTGCCACACACGGCCGGATGCTCCGCGAGGCCGGCCGGTTCCCCGCCGCGCTGGAGCTTCTGGAGACCGCCGTCGCGGAGTGTCGGGAGGCCTTCGGCGAGGAGCACGACGACACCCTGCGCGCCCGCCGCTACCTCGGGGCCACCCTGCGCCGCCTGGGTCGGTACCGGGAGGCGCTGGACAACGACGAGGACGTGCACCGCCGGCTCCTCCGCCGCAACGGCGCCGGTCACCCGGACACGGCCGCGGCCGCCGGGAACCTGGCCGCCACCCTCGGCGCTCTCGGCGAGTTCGGCCGGGCCGTACCGCTCGCCGAGGAGGCCCACCTCCACCACCTCGACCGGCTCGGCCCGGCGCACCCCACCACGGCCACCACGGGCGGGAACCTTGCCGTGCTGCTTCGCCGGGCCGGACGCACCGAGGAGGCCCGGCGACTCTCCGGCGCGGCGCTGGCCACCCTGCGCGCGGCGCTGGGCGACCGGCACCCGTACGTCGGCCTCGCCCTGGTCAACCATGCCCACGACTCCGCCCTGGCGGGAGACCGGGCCGCCGCCCTGGCCCTGGCGGAGGAGGCCCACGGGTTGCTGTCCGGGCGGTTGGGCCCGGACCATCCGGACGCCCTGGCGGCGGCCGGCTGCCTGGCGCTCGCCCTGGCGGCTGCCGGGGCGGGGGAGCGGGCGGCTGTGACGGCAGAACGAGCTCTCGGACTGGCCCGGCAGGCGTTGGGCCAGGATCATCCGGTGACCCGGGCGCTCGCTGCGGGGGACCGGCTGGACGGGGAGGTCGAACCGCCGCCAGTGTGAGCCCGGCGCCGCTCCGCCGGGTGGCCGTGCGCCGGGCAGGTGTCGCGATGCGACCGCCGAGCGGGTGAACTTCGGCGCGATCTCGCGGCCTGCCGGGGGTAGCGGTGCGAACGGCGGGTCCGATGGGACGGCGCCGCCGCTGCGGTGGCACTACATTTGGGGCGAGGAGGCCGGGACTACTACCCGGCATCGGCAATCTCTAATCCCCTTCGTGGAAGAGAATCGAACATGACATCCGCACTGGACGCCCGCCCCACTGTTGAACTGACGCATCGTCAGGACACGTCCGATCGGGCCAGTCTCGCAGATCTCGCCGAGCTCGGGACGGCGGACCTCGACCGGCTGATCCGACGCGCACTGCCCGGCGCCGATTCAGGCCTCGTGCCGGTCGCTGCCTTCAACTCGTCCATCTGACCAGCCGATCCATCGTCGTCTCCGGCTGAAACCGAGCTGAACCCGAATGGCCATGACGCGCAATCCGCTGCCTTTCACGCAGTTCGTGGTGAAGGTCCACAGTCGGTGCGATCTCGCCTGCGACCACTGCTACGTCTACGAGCACGCGGACACCAGCTGGCGGTCCAGGCCGAAGACCGTCGCCGACGCCGTCCTGGCCAGGGCCGCCGAACGTGTCGGCGAGCACGCGGCCACGCATCGGCTGCCGTCCGTCCGGGTCGTCCTGCACGGGGGGGAACCCCTGCTGGCCGGCCCGGAACGGCTGCGGCGCGCCGCCGAGGAGTTCCGGGCGGCCCTGCCGCCCGGCTGTTCCCTCGACCTGCGGATCCACACCAACGGTGTGCTCCTGAGCCCCGCCTTCTGCGACCTCTTCGCCGAACTGGACGTCAGGGTCGGGATCTCGCTGGACGGCGACCGTGCCGCCAACGACCGCCACCGGCGCTACGCCGACGGCCGCTCCAGCCACCCGCAGGTGCTCCGCGCGGTGGCGCTCCTCCGCCGACCCGAGTACCGGCACCTCTACGCCGGCCTGCTCTGCACCGTCGACGTCGAGAACGACCCGGTCGCGGTCTACCGGGCGCTCGCCGAACTCGAACCCCCGGCCGTCGACTTCCTGCTCCCGCACGCCACCTGGGAGCAGCCGCCGAAGCGCCCCGCCGGACGTGGTCCGGCCCCGTACGCGGACTGGCTGCTCACCGTCTACGACCACTGGGAGGCGGACGGCCGCCCGTTCGCCGTCCGGACCTTCGACTCCGTCCACCGCACCCGGCACGGACTCTCCAGCCTCACCGAGTCGCTCGGTCTGGAACCCTCCGCCCTGGTGGTCCTGGAGACCGACGGCACCTTCGAGCAGGCCGACAGCCTGAAGACCGCGTACGACGGAGCCCCCGCCACCGGGTTGGACGTCTTCACCCACAGCCTCGACGAGGTCGCCCTCCACCCCGGGATGGCCGCCCGGCAGACCGGCCTGGCCGGACTCGGCGCGACCTGCCGGGCCTGTCCGGTGGTCCGTTCCTGCGGGGGTGGTCTGTACGCCCACCGGTACGGCGGCGGCAGCTTCGACCACCCGTCCGTCTACTGCGGGGACCTCATGAACCTGATCAACGGCATCGCCGACCGGTCCGACGGCCCCGGCCGTCCGGGTGGTCCCGACCGTCCTGGCGGTCCCGGCGCCACCGTCCCCGCGGCCCTGCCGGTGCAGGCCGGCGCGCCGGAGGTGCCGGCCGGGCTCACCGGGGCGCAGCTCGACGAGCTGGCCCGCGGCCACGGCGGAGCGGACGCCGTCCGCGCCCTGAACCGTTCCCAACTCGCCATCACACGCGCGATGCTGGCCGCCGTGCGGAGCACCTCCGGGCTGGCCCGCTCGGCCGCCTGGGAACTGCTCGCCGAGCTCGACTCGGCCGCGCCCGCCGCGGTGGACGCGGTGCTCGCCCACCCCTACGCCCGCGCGTGGGCCGCCCGGCGGCTGGGCGGCGACCCGGCCGCCGGGCTCGGGCCGCTGGCCGGGCTGGCCGCCGCCGCCGCGGTCCGGGCCGGGCGCGGGGACACCGTCGCCGTCCCGCTCCGGGACGGCGCGCTGCACCTGCCCACGCTCGGCCGGCTGGACCTCGGTGCCGGGGCCCGCGAAGCGGTGGTCACCGGCGGGGCGCGGGGGTTCGCCGTCCGCGCCGACGACGGTTCGTCCGCCCGCCCCGGTGAGGGGGACCCGCGCTGGCGGCCGGTCCGCCGGGTCGCGCTGGCCGGTGGTTGGACGCTCGCCCTGGAGGACGTCGACCCGCAGCGGGACAGCCACCAGTGGCCGGTCTCCGACCGGTTGGACGATCCCGAACTCACGGCCTGGAGCTGGGCGTTGCGGGAGGCCGTCGAACTGCTGGACCGTGACCTCCCCGAGTACGCCGTCGGCCTGCGGGCCGGCCTGACCACCGTCACCCCGTTGCGTCCGGGCCCGCCCGGCAGGGACGTCAGTGCCGCCGCCCGGCAGGCCTTCGGCGCGGTCGGGATCGCCCGCCCGGCGACCGCGCCCACCCTCGCGCTCCTGCTGGCGCACGAGTTCCAGCACGTCAAGCTGGGTGCGGTGCTCGACCGGGCGGACCTCTACGACCCGGCCGACACGGGGCTGTACGACGCTCCCTGGCGGCCCGACCCGCGCCCGTTGGAGGGGCTGTTCCAGGGCACCTACGCCCATCTGGCGGTGACGGCGTACTGGGGGACGAGGGTCCGGGCCCACGACGGTCTGCCCGGTTCGGCCGCCGACCACGCCCGGGCCCAGTTCGCGCTGTGGCGCCGGTACACCGCCGAGGCGGTGGAGCGGCTGGCCGGCTCCGGCTCGCTGACCGCCCTCGGCCTGCGCTTCGCCGAGGGCATGGGAGCGACCGTCGGCCCCTGGTCGGCCGTCCCGCTGCCGCGGGCAGCCGAGGAGGCCGCCGACCGGGCCCGCCGGGACCGCTCGCCGACGGTGGCGGGCTGACCGCCCGGTCGGTACCCGGCGGTGCCCGGTGCCCGGCCCGCCGGGTGCCCGGCCCGCCCGAGGCCCAGCCCGCCCGACGCCCGGCCCGTCGGACGCCCGGCGCACGCCGGGGCCCGGACGCCGGGCGCCGGTGCCCCGTTCCCAGCCGCGCCCCCGCCCACTACCCTGGCCGCGGATCCCCCGTCCGTGGCCGTCACCCCCGGGACATGCCATGACCACCGAGACCCGCGTCGCCGTCGCCCCCGCGACCGTGACCGCCCCCACGACCGCCCCCGTGACCGCCCCACCCCCGCACGTCGTGACCGCCGGTCGCGCGGCGCCGGCCGACGAGCCGCCGCCGACCCGCGACCGGCTCGCCCGCCGGTTCGCCGCGCTCGGGGTCCGGCCGGGCGGCGTCCTGCTCGTACAGGCCTCGCTGCGGGCCCTCGGCCCGGTCGACGGCGGCGCCGCGACCGTCACCGACGCCCTGCTGGACGCCCTCGGCGGACCGTCGCACGGCACCCTCGTCGCCTACACCGCGACCCCGGAGAACTCCTCGACCTCCCGCCTGCACCTGGCCGCCGTGGCCGGACTCACCGAGGCCGAGGCCGCCGCGCACCGGGCCCGGATGCCGCGCTTCGACCCGGCCACCACGCCCTGCTCGCCGACCGTGGGCGCGCTCTCCGAGGAGATCCGGACCCGGCCGGGCGCCCGCCGCAGCGCCCACCCGCAGACCTCCTTCGCCGCGCTGGGCGCCCGGGCCGAGGAGATCGTCCGCCGCCACGACCTCACCTCCCACCTCGGGCCGGACTCCCCGCTCGGCCGGCTGTACGAGCTGGACGCCCGGGTGCTGATGATGGGTGTCCCGATGTCCCGCTTCACCGCCTTCCACCTGGCCGATCTGCGGATGCCCGGCGTCCGGCTGCGCGAGTACCGCTGTTCCGGCCCCGACGGCTGGGTCACCTTCACCGCGCCCGACCTGGACGACCTCCACTTCGCGGAGCTGGGGGCCGAAGTGCTCTCCCGTGCGACGGGGCTGACGGAGCGCCGGATCGGCGGCGCGGACTGCCGGCTGGTCCCGGTGCGCGAGGCCGTCGACCTCGCGGTCGAAGCGCTCCGGGAACTCCGCGGCCGGTAGGCGGGGTGGCACCCGCCGGGGATTCCCGGGCAGCCACCGGGCGCGCCACCGGAGGGCACCACCGGGCGCGCCACCGGAAAGGCCACCGACCGCGCCCGGAGCGGACGGCCGGCGAGGCGTCAGGGCGACAGGCGGTGCAGGTCGCGCGGGAAGAGGGTGCTGGACCGGATGTTGTCGGACCGGGTGAGCCGGGCGGTCCACCGTTCGAGGCCGAGGGCGAACCCCCCGTGCGGCGGCATCCCGTGGGCGAAGGCGCTGAGGTAGCCCGCGTACGGCTCCGGGGACTCGCCGCGGGCCGCGAGGGCGGCGAGGTAGTCCTCGTGCCGGTGCAGGCGCTGCCCGCCGGTGACGAGCTCCAGGCCCCGGAACACCAGGTCGAAGCTGTTGGAGTACGCGGGCCGTCCCGGCTCCGGGTGGGTGTAGAACGGGCGCTTGCGCATCGGGTAGCCCACCACGAACAGGAACTCGCTGCCGTGCTCGCGCAGCGCCCACGCGCCGAGCTCGCGCTCGTGGGCGGGGGAGAGGTCCGGCTCGTCGGCGCCCAGCACGCGCATGGCCTCCGCGAAGTGGATCTGAGGGATCTCCGCCGGGACCTCCGGGAGGTCCACCGCCAGTGCGCCGACCGCCCCGGCGGCACGCGAGGCCACGGCGGCGACCATCCCGGCGACGGCCTCGCGGACGACGGCCATCACCTCGCGGTGGTCGGCGATGAAGCCCAGCTCGGCGTCCAGGCTGGTGTACTGGGCCAGGTGGCGGGCGGTGTCGTGCGGTTCGGCCCGGAAGACGGGACCGGTCTCGTAGACCCGTTCGAAGACCCCGACCATGGTCTGTTTGAAGAACTGCGGGGACTGCGCGAGGTAGGCCCGCTCGCCGAACCAGTCCAGGGCGAAGACGTTCGCCCCGGACTCGGTGGCCGAGGCGACCACCTTCGGGGTCTGGATCTCGGTGAAGCCGAGGCCGTCCAGCGTCGACCGGAAGCCGGCCACCGAGGCGGCCGAGATCCGGTGGACGGCGCTGAGCCGCGGGTGCCGCAGGGCCACCGGCGCGTGGTCCAGGACGACCGGCAGCGTGGCCGGCACCGTCGGCCGGAACAGGCTGAACGGCGGGGGTTCGGCGAGGCTGGACAGGACCTCGATCTCCGGCGAGGTGAGTTCGACCCCGGCGGGCGCCTGGGAGTTGACGGTGACCGTCCCCCGAATGCGCAGGACGGTCTCCTCCGGGTAGTCGGCGCCGTTCCCGGCGGTCACGACCTGGGCGAGACCGGAGCGGTCCCGGAGGACGAGGAAGGTGACGGACTTGAGCCCGCGGCGGCGGTGCAGCCAGCCGCTGACTTCGACGGATTCGCCTACGCGGCCGGGTAGTTCCGCAGCCAGGACGCGGGTCGTCGGGTGGATCATCGCAGCCCTCCAGGGGCGTTGCCGTGATCCCTTCGGAGTGCGGGCGAGAAGGGGCAACTCGCGGTGCCACCGCACTTTCGCCGGCACCCCGGAGGGCGCCGGCCTCGTTCTGGCCCGGTGACGGGGGCCGGCCGACGGGGCATTTCCTCCCCGCACTCAGGAGTGTCTTCCCTCCGGGGCGTGAGGCCGCCTTCCCAGCTGCCGGCGGCTCTCTCGGCCCACGGTGACCCGGGGGTACTCGTCTCCGTCCACGTGTTCCGTCGAGGGTAGGTCGGGTCGGCCGCCCCCGGCAACGCGTTTCCCCGGCACGGCGTCTCCCCGGTGCCGACGGCCTCCCGGGCGCCGCGGCGCGCCTCCGGGCAGCGTGGCGCGTCGCCGGGGTCGTCGGGGGTGGGCGGGGTCGTCGGGGTCGCCGGGGGTGGGCGGGGGTTGTCCGGCGTCACCGGACGCCGCCGAAGTGCTCCGGCCGCCCGCGCGTGCGTGCGACCGTGCGCCCCCGGTCGTTTCGGTCATGTCAATCCGGGTGGCCCTTCGTGCTATTCCCATGCCCCCCGGGTCGTTCCTACACTGAAGCCCCGCGATCGGGGACGCGAGGGGTGGCGGTTGCCGGGGGGCCAGGGGGAGGCGCGTGTGAACGACCATGGCTGGGACGAGGACGCGGCCCGGCCGTACTTCTTCCTCAGTTACGCGCACACCCCGAAGGCGGGCGCGCGCGGCGCCGGCGACCCCAACCACTGGGTCCGCCAGCTCTACCGGGACCTCTGCGAGGCGGTGCTCCAGCTCACGGCCGTGCCCGCCGGCGTGCCGGTCGGCTTCATGGACGAGTCCATGCACCAGGGCGAGCTGTGGGCCGAACGGCTCTCCGAGGAGCTGGCCGCCTGCCGGGTGTTCGTGCCGCTCTACTCGCCGCGCTACTTCAACAGCATCCCGTGCGGCCAGGAGTGGCACTCCTTCACCCGCCGCCCGGTCTACCCGGCGACCATCGACGCCGAGCGGACCAGCGGCATCGTCCCGGTCCTCTGGGCGCCGATGAGCCGCTACAAGCTGCCCAAGGTGGCCGGCGAACTCCAGTTCAACCACGCCAGCTTCGGCCCCGACTACGCCACCGAGGGCCTGTACGCCCTGATGAAGCTCAGCTACTTCCGTTCCGCGTACGAGCTGGCCGTGCACCGGCTGGCCGCGCGGATCGTCGAGGTGGCGGAGGAGACGGTCATCCCGGTCGGGCGACCGCTCGACTTCAACGCCCAGCCAAGCGCCTTCGACGTCGCCGCGCCGACCAAACGCCTGCGGATCTCCGTCCTCTCGTACCACCGGAGCGAGGTGCCGGCCGACCGCAACCCGGACTACTACGGCACCCGCCGCACCGACTGGCACCCCTACCGGCCGGTCGCCAACCGCCCGCTCGCCGAGCACGCGGTGCGCCTGGCCCGGCAGCTGGGGTTCCAGCCGACCGTGCACGAGTTCGACGAGGAGGCCGAGGCGCTGCTCGGGGGCGGCGAGCCCACCGCCCCCGGACTGCTGCTGCTCGACCGCTGGGCCCTCTGCGACGAGCAGCGCCGCGAGCTGGTCCGGCGGTTCGACCGGTCGGACTCGGCCTGGGTGAGCGTGCTGGAACCCTGGAACGCGGACGATCCCGACTGCGTCGAACACCACCGCGACATGGCCGACCTCGCGGACCAGGTCCTGCGGTTGACCCACCGGGCGGCGCGCCCCAGCTTCCTCGGCGTGCTCGGCGGTACCCCCGGGCTGGCCAGCCTGGAGGAGTTCGACGACGCGCTGCCCAGAGCCGCGATGAAGGCCAAGTACGCCTTCGAGGGCCGGACGAGGACCGAACCGGACGAGCCGCCGACCCCCCGCCCGAGCCTGCGCGGCGCGTTCCGGCCGCAGGGCGGACGGGCCGGCCCGGACCGGTACGGCGGGGACCCCTTCGGACCGGACGAGCCCTTCGGTGACGACGACCACCCAGCACGCCAGAGAGGCGACCGCCCGGACGACGGGACGCCCGGGGGAGGAACCACATGAGCGAGGACCGCACCAGGAACCTCCGCATCGGAGGGCTCACCGCCGAGGCGCTCGCCGCCCAGCGCGAGGCGGAGCGCGACCGGCACGGCCGGATCATCACGTTCTACTCGTACAAGGGCGGCACCGGCCGCACCATGGCGCTCGCCAACACCGCCTGGATCCTGGCCGCCAACGGCTTCCGCGTGCTCACCGTGGACTGGGACCTGGAGGCGCCGGGCCTGGCCAAGTTCTTCCACCCCTTCCTCGACCAGGCCGCCCTCGCCGGCACCACCGGGATGATGGACCTGATCGCCGAGTACCGGGAGGAGGCGCTGCGCCCCGTCGAGCACGCCGAGGGCTGGCACCTGGACTTCGCCCGGGTGCACCCGCACGCGCTCTCGCTCTCCTGGCCGCTCTTCCCGCCCGGCGGCAGCCTGGACTTCCTCTCCGCCGGCCAGTTCAACCGGGACTACTCCGAGGCCGTCACCCACCTCGACTGGGACATCTTCTACGACCGTTTCGACGGCGGGCAGTTCTTCGACGCCCTGCGCGCCGACATGAGCAAGCACTACGACTACGTGCTGATCGACTCCCGGACCGGCCTCTCCGACATCGCCGAGATCTGCACCGTCCAGATGCCCGACGACCTGGTCGTCTGCTTCACCCTCAGCGACCAGTCCATCGACGGCGCCTCGCGGATCGCCCAGCACATCCACGACCGCTACCGCGAGCGCGGCATCCGCATCCTGCCGGTGCCGATGCGGATCGACGAGGGCGAGAAGGAGAAGGCCGACGCCGGCCGGGCGCTCGCCCGGATCCGCTTCGACGGCCTCCCCGCCGGCCTCGACGGCGACGAACTCGCCCACTACTGGGGCTCGGTGGAGATCCCGTACCGGCCGTTCTACGCCTACGAGGAGATCCTCGCCACCTTCGGCGACCAGGGCGGCGCCCAGACCTCCATGCTGGCCGCCTGTGAGCGGCTCACCTCGGCGATCACCGAGAGCCGGGTCCGCTCGCTGCCGGCCGTCGACGAGGAGATCCGCCTCCGGTACGTGGACGCCTTCACCCGGCGCCGCCCGTCCGTCCCGGCCGACCTCTACCTCTCGTACGTCCCCGAGGACCGGATGTGGGCGGACTGGATCGAGTCGGTGCTCACCCGGGCCGGCTTCCGGGTGCTGCCCCGCGACCTCAGCGCCGGCGCCGAACCGCGCCAGGACACCGAGCGCGGCATCGACGCCGCCCACCGGACGGTCGCCGTCCTCTCGCCCGCCTACCTGCGCTCGCCGCAGGCCCGCGCGCTCTGGGAGTCGGTGGTCAGCTCCGACCCGTCCGGCACCCGCCGTCAGCTGGTCCCGGTCCGGGTCGGCGACGTCCGGCTCACCGCGCCGTTCTCCAACCGCAACCCCGTCGACCTCGTCGGGCGCGACGAGGCGCAGTCCGTACAGACCCTGCTCCGCGCGCTCGGCCGCGGCGACGTCGCCCTCGCCGAGGCCCCGGCCGGCGGCCCCCGGTTCCCCGGCAGCAAGCCCCAGGTCTGGGACGTCCCGCCCCGCAACCCCTCCTTCACCGGGCGCTCCGCCGTCCTGGAGCAGCTCCGCAACCAGCTGCGCGGCGGCATGGCGGCCGTCCTGCCCACCCCGCAGACCCTCTACGGGCTCGGCGGCGTCGGAAAGACCCAGGTCGCCCTGGAGTACGCACACCGCTTCATGTCCGACTACGACCTGGTCTGGTGGATCGACGCCGAACAGACCGAACTCGTCGCCCCCGCCCTCGCCGACCTCGCCCGCCGACTCGGCCTGCGCGTCGGCGACTCCGTCACCGAAGCCGCCGAAGCCGCCCGCGAGGCGCTGCGCCGCGGGGTGCCCACCTCGCGCTGGCTGCTGATCTTCGACAACGCCGACGAACCCACCGAGATCCGCCGCTTCTTCCCCGGCGGCTCCGGCCACATCCTGGTCACCTCCCGCAACCAGGCCTGGTCCGGCCACGCCGAGGCCCTGGAAGTGGACGTCTTCACCCGCGGCGAGAGCGTCGAACACCTCTGCCGCCGCGCCCGCGGCCTCTCCCGCCCCGACGCCGACCGCGTCGCCGAGGCGGTCGGCGACCTGCCGCTCGCCGTCGAGGTCGCCGCCGCCTGGCTCGACACCACCGGCACCCCGGTCGACACCTACGTCGCCCAGCTCCAGGCCGAAGCGGCCCGCGCCCTCGCCGGCACCCGCCCCGCCGACTACCCCACCCCCGTCGGCGCCACCTGGAACGTCTCCATCGCCCGGCTCCGCGAGCAGTCCCCGGCCGCCGTCCGGCTGCTCCAGCTCTGCGCGTTCTTCGCGCCCGAGCCGATCTCCATGAACCTCTTCTACAGCGACCAGATGATCCGTGCGCTCGTCCAGTACGACGCGGACCTGAGCGACAAGTTCATGCTCGGCAAGGTGATCCAGGCGATCGGCCGGTACGCGCTCGCCAAGGTCGACGCCGGCACCAACAGCTTCCAGGTGCACCGCCTCGTCCAGGCCGTCATCCGTGCCGAGATGACCGACGACGAGCAGGAGGTCGCCGTCCACGAGGTGCACCGCATCCTCACCGGCGCCCGGCCCTCCCTCGGCGACACCGACGACCCGGCCAACTGGCCCGCGTTCGACGAGATCTGGCCCCACCTGTCGCCCTCCAAGGCCCACAACTGCGACGAGGCCGACACCCGCCAGCTCCTCATCGACCGCGTCCGCTACCTGTGGAAGCGCGGCGAGCTCGACCGCGCCCGCGACCTCGGCCACGCCCTCGACGACGAGTGGACCCGCAAGCTCGGCGAGAACGACCGCCAGACCCTGCTGCTCCGCTTCCAGCTCGCCAACGTCCTGCGCTCGCAGGGCAACTACGCCGAGGCCCTGGCCCTGGACGAATCGACCCTGGAGCGCCAGCGGGCCCTGCTCGGCGAGCACCACCCCTACACCCTGATGACGGCGGGCTCCCTCGGCGCCGACCGCCGGGCCCTCGGCCGGTTCCAGGCCGCCCTCGACCTCGACCGCGAAATCCTGGACCAGTTCCGCGAGTTGTTCGGTGACGACAACCCGCGCACGCTCTCCATGGCGAACAACCTCGCCATCGACTACCGCCTCGTCGGGGACAGCGAAGCCGCCCGCGAACTCGACCAGGAGACCCTCGACCGGCGCACCGCGGTGCTCGGGCCGCGCCACCCGTACACCCTCTCCACCAAGTCCAACCTCGCCCGCGACCTGCGGGAACTCGGCGACTACCAGGGCTCGGTGGAACTCCTCCAGGAAGTCACCAACGACCTCGGCGGCGTCCTCGACCCGGACCTCCCGGAGAACCTGCGCAACGCCAAGTCCCTGGCCGTCTCCCTGCGCCGGATCGGACAGCTGGCCGAGGCCCGCCGGATCACCAAGGAGACCTACGAGCGCTACCTGGAGCGGTACGGCGCCGACGCCCCGGACGCACTGGCCTGCGCGCTCAACCTGGCCGCCGACCACAGCGCGTCCGGCGACAAGGAGACCGCCCGCGACCTGTGCGCCACCGTCTACGAGGGCCACCGCCGACTGTTCGGCGACGAGCACCCGTTCTCCCTGGCCTGCGCGAACAACCTCGGCATCTACCTGCGCGGCAGCGGCGACGTGCCCGGGGCGATCGCCCGCGGCCTGGCCACCGTGGACGGCCTCACCCGCTCGGTGGGGCCGGACCACCCGTACACCCTGATCGCGATGATCAACCTGGCCAACGCCCACGGCGACGACGGCCGGACCGACCTCGCCGAGGAGCTCGGCCGCGCCGCGTACGAGGGCCTCTGCCGCCGCTACTCGGCGCGCCACCCCGACGCGGTGGCCTGCGAGGCCAACCTGGCCGTCACCCTGCGGGTGGCCGGCCGGCACACCCCGGCCGCCGAACACCGGGCCCGGGCGATCGCCGAGCTGATCCGCCAGTTCGGCGAGGAGCACCCCAACACCGTCGCGGCCCGGGGCTGGAAGCGGATCAACCGCGACCTCGAACCGCAGCCGGTGTGACCGGCCCGGGCGGTGTGCGGGTCGGCCGCACACCGCAGGGGCGCACACCGCCCGGGCCGGCCCTCGCGGAGGCCGGTCGCCGGCGTCGGCCGTCCGCGGTGCGCTCCGGCCCGCCGCGTATGCTTCGGGCCTGATGAACGAGCAGCCTCCGGTCCTGGTCACCCGCCGTCTCGCCCCCGGCGTCGTCGAACGGCTCACCGCGCACCACGCGGCCACCGTGCACGACTCCGAACTGCCGCTGCCGCGCGCCGAACTGCTGGCCGCCGTCCGCGGCCGGACGGCCGTGATCACCACCCTCGACGACGTGGTCGACGCCGAACTCCTCGACGCGGCCGGCCCCGGCCTCCGGGTGGTGGCCAACCACGCGGTCGGCCACCACAACATCGACCTCGCCGCCTGCGCCGACCGCGGGGTCCTGGTGACCAACACCCCCGGCGTGCTCACCGCCGCCACCGCCGACATGGCGTGGGCGCTGCTGCTGTCCGCCACCCGCCGGCTCGGCGAGGGCGAGCGCCTGCTGCGCTCCGGCCGGCCGTGGGCCTGGGCCCCCACCTTCATGCTCGGCCTGGAACTCGCCGGCACCCCGCTGGGCATCCTCGGCATGGGCCGGATCGGCCGGGCGGTGGCCCGCCGGGCCCGCGCGTTCGACATGCCCGTCAGCTACCACAACCGCCACCCGCTGCCGCCCGAGCAGGCCGAGGGCGCCGACTGGCTGCCGCTGGACGACCTGCTCGCCGCCTCCACCGTGCTGGTGGTCACCTGCCCGCTCGGCGACGCCACCCGGCACCTGCTGGACGCCCGCCGGCTCGCCCTGCTGCCGCCCGGCGCGGTGGTGGTGTCGATGACCGCCGGAGTCGTCGACGAGGAGGCGCTCGCCGCCGCCCTGGAGTCCGGCGCGCTGTTCGCCGCCGCCGTCGACAACTTCGAGAACGAGCCGGCCGTCCCCGCCGCGCTGCTCGCCCAGGACCGGGCCGTGCTCGCGCCGCACCTCGGCAGCGCCACCGTCCGCACCCGGCAGGCCATGGGCGGCCTCGCGGTCGACAACGTCCTCGCCGTCCTGGCCGGCGACCCCCCGGTGACGCCGGTCGCGCCGGTCACCCCCCGGTGACGCCGGTCACCCCCCGGTGACGCCGGTCACCCGCCGGGAGCCCGGCCCGCCGCCCAGTTGAGAGCCGTGGCCATCACCCGGAACGCGCCGAAGTGGGCGGCACCGGGTTCCAGGAACAGCTCGGAGCCGGGGATGTGGTCGGCCAGCCAGCGGGAGTGGTCGACGGGGGAGAACTGGTCGTCGGCGCCGTGCCAGAGCCAGGTCGGCACCCCGATGTCCCCGACCTGGAAGCCCCAGCCGGCGGTGAAGGCCAGCACGTCGTCGATCCAGCCGTCGGCGCCGTGCCGGAACGCCTCCCGGTAGTTGCTCTGCAGCATCCGCCGCAACCCGGTGTCGGCCACCACCTCCCGGTCGGTGGCCGGCAGTTCGGGCCGCAGCCCCTTGAGCAGGCTGACCGGGTCGGCCCGGATCTGCTGCGAGCGGAAGAGCATGCCGGCGGCGATCCGGTCGTGCCCGCGCTCGGCCTCCCGGTACGCCCGGACGTTGGACGGCGTCATCCCGCCGTACCAGTCCAGACCGGCGGCGTCGCGGGGGGCCAGGCCGACCAGGACGGCGGCCCGGGTGACCCGCTCCGGCAGCAGCGCCGCGCAGGCCAGCGCGTGCGGACCGCCGCCGGAACGGCCGAGCACCGCGAAGGCGTCGATACCGAGATCGTCGGCGATGGTCCGGACGTCCACGGCCGCGGCGGCCACCCGGCGGCCGGGCAGCCGGGTGGAGTCGCCGTACCCGGGCCTGTCGAAGGAGACCAGCCGGACGCCGAGCCGGTACAGCACGGTGCTGCGCGGGTGCGGGCCGACCCGGCTGCCGGGCATGCCGTGGAGCAGGAAGACCGGGCGACCGCGCGGGTCGCCGTGGGTCTCGACCGCGAGTGCGCGGCCGTCCGCCGCCTTGACCATCCGTAGCGCCACGCACGACCTCCTCGGCTCTCGGGGTCCGGCCGGTCGGCCGGCGGCCCCGGTCGGCGGGCCGGCCCGGATTCAGGTGGGTTGATCCCCGGGCGGCCCCGGCGGGTCGATCCGGGCGCCGGGCCCGGTCGACCGCCCGTTCAGTGGTCCCGGTCGGTCGTGCCGCGGACCTCGCGGCGGGCCTGCCAGGTGGTGTGCTCGCGGGAGACGGCGTCCTCGGCGTCGCGGGCGAGCCGGGCCCAGAGCTCCTCGGCGTCGGCCGAACCCACGTCCAGCCGGGCGAGCTGGTTGCTGATCAGCTCCAGCTCGTGGGCGGCCAGGCCGTACGCGGCGGCCAGCGGCCGGTACTGGCGCAGCTGCGCCCAGGCGGCGACCGAGGCGGCGACGGCGGAGACGGTACCGAGCGCGTCGTAGGAGAACTCGCCCATCGCCCGCAGCGCCGCCAGCACCAGGCCGAGCAGCGGCAGCACCACACCGAGCACACCGGCCCAGAACCCGGCCCGGGCGCAGTACCGCGCCTTGGACCGGTACCAGTCGTGCTGGACCCGTATCCGCTCGCGCAGGTAGACGTCCCGGCGGACCGCCAGCGGCTGGTCCCGCAGCCCGCGCATCGCCTCGGTGATCTGGGTGTCGGCGGGCCGGGTGCCCAGGCCGGGGCCGACCGCGCGGCTGTCCCGGAAGGCGTTCAGCACCCGGCCCAGCTGGAAGCCGTAGAGGCCCTCGGCGTCCGGCAGGCTGCGCGGCGGCGGCTGGAAGGCGTCGGCCCGGACGGCGAACTTCCAGGCGAGGGTCTTCACCGACTCGGCGGCGGCCCGGCCCTCGTACCAGAGGCCCTGCGGGTTCTGCCGGCTGATCACCACGGCCAGGCAGATCGCCCCGAGGTAGGCCGCGGCCGCGAGCCAGGCCCAGAGGCCGCCGTCGGCGGAGCCGGCCGCGGCGGCGGCGACCAGCAGCACCAGTTCCCAGGCGGAGAGCCGGACGGCCCGCCGCTGCCCCTGCCGGGAGGCCGAGTCGGCGGCCCAGAACAGTTCGGGCAGCAGCTCGCGCTCCTGCACCCGGGCCAGCGGCCCCGCACCCGACGCCATGCTCGGCCCCCACCAGTCGCTCCGGTCGCACGCTGTCCTGCCCCGGCGGCCGGGCCGGTACGCCTGCGCGGGCCCCGGCCCGTCCGCTTTGGCCGGGAAACCGCCGGAGTTTGTCCCGTATATCGGTGCTCCCGCGACCGCGCCGGCGCCCGGGAGCCGCATCTCCCGGGCCCGCGCCGGGCCCGCGCGCCGGCCGGGCCCGCGCCCCGGGCCCCGCGAGCGCCGGAGCCCCGACTCAGTAGGTGTAGAAGATCCGGTCCGTGTTGTCGGCCATCTGCTTGGCGTTCCACTCGGTCCCGCCGGGCACGTTGCCGGAGCGGAAGAGCGGCGGGGCGGCGCCGTCGCCGGCCGCCGCGGCGTCGGCCAGCCGGCCCACCGCCGAGGCGACCACGGCCTGCATCAGCGCGCTGGTGACGATGGTGGAGACCGGCCCGAAGGTGGCCTCGGCGCCCGGGTGGGTCAGCTCGCCGTCGCCCACCGCGATCTTGTTGTCCAGGACGACGTCGCAGTGGTCCTTCAGGTAGGTGCCCGACGGGTGCGCCGAGGGGACCTCGCCGGGGTAGGCGAGCGAGGTGAGCCCGATCACCCGCAGGCCCCGGCCGCGGGCGTGCTGCGCCAGCTCGACCGGCATCACCTGGCGGCCGGAGAGCGAGATCACGAAGAGCAGGTCGCCGGCGGTGGCGGGGGTCAGGTCCAGGGTGGTGGTGGCCAGTCCGGAGACCCGCTCCAGCGCGCTGGAGAGCGGTGCGGGCATCACCGTCACCCCGGCCATCCCGGGGACCTCCAGGAGGTTGATGGGAACCAGCCCGCCGGCCCGGTAGACCACGTCCTGGGCCGCCAGCGAGGAGTGGCCGGCGCCGAAGGTGAAGATTCTGCGTCCTTCGGAGATCGCCGAGGCCAGCAGGGCGGCAGCCGCCTCGATGGTGTCCGCCTCCTCCGTCCGGGCCCGCTGGAGGTGGGCGATCGCGGCGTCGAAGTACCGGCCGACCAGCTCGCTCATCTGCTGCCTTCGCTCTCTGCCGGTGGGGGAGCCGGCCGGGTGGGGCGGCTCCGGAGGTCCGGGCCGCCGATGGAGAAAGCTACGGCGAGCACCGTGCTGCCTCACCGGGGCCGCTGTCAACAGCCACGAAACCCACGCCCGGGACCCTTGCGCGGGCCCGGTCGTCGGCCCGGTAGGTCAGAATTGGCGATGAGGACACCGAGGAACGGAGCCAGCGGCGATGTCTGGGCTGATCGACACCACTGAGATGTACCTTCGCACCATCCTGGAACTGGAGGAGGAGGGCATCACCCCGATGCGCGCCCGGATCGCCGAGCGCCTGGAGCAGAGCGGCCCCACCGTGAGCCAGACGGTCGGCCGGATGGAGCGCGACGGACTGCTCCAGGTCGCGGGCGACCGCCACCTCGAACTCACCGAGGAGGGACGACGGCTCGCGGTGCGGGTGATGCGCAAGCACCGCATCGCCGAGTGCCTGCTGGTCGACGTGATCGGACTGGAGTGGGAGCAGGTGCACGAGGAGGCCTGCCGGTGGGAGCACGTGATGAGCGAGACGGTCGAGCGCAAGGTGCTCGCCATGCTCGGCCACCCCACCCAGTCCCCGTACGGCAACCCGATCCCGGGTCTGGAGGAGCTGGGCGACGCCAAGGCCGAGGGCGAGGGCTTCGACGCCGGGCTCGTCCCGCTCGACTCGGTGAAGCCCGGGGACGACGGCGCCAGCGTGATCGTCCGCCGGATCGGCGAGCCGATCCAGATGGACGGCGACCTCATGCGCACGCTGCGCCGGGCCGGGGTCCGGCCGGGCTCCACGGTGCGGGTCACCGCCGGGGTCGGCGGGGTGCTCGTGGGCTCCGGGGAGAACGCCGCGGAGCTGGGCAAGGAGATCGCCGCGCACGTGTTCGTCGCGCAGCCCTGACGGGGCGCCCCGACGGGGCGCGAGTCAGCCCGGGCCCTGTCGGCCCCGTCCCGGTTGGTCCGGGACGGCCGACAGGGCCCGGTGCTTTCCCCGAGCACCGGGCCCTGCTGGTCCCTCCCTCACCTGCCCTCCGTGCCACCGGCCTCCCCGAACCCGGCCGGTGACACGGCCCCCGCCTCCCTCCCGTCCCCTCCGTCCCTCCCGCTCCGCCTCGCCCGGCTTCCCCGTCCGAGCGCCCCGTCCTGCGGCCCCTCACAGGTGGATTCCTCCCCTCGGTCGATCATGGCAATCCTTGAGCGTTGTCACTCGTACGAGGGGCTTTCGCCTGTGACCAGCGGGTACACCGAAGCCTTATCCGGACATGCGTATGACGGGCCCCGTCTCCGGTGGGAGACAAGGCCCGTCACTCGCGCGCGGGGTCTCGCGCATCGCGCGCCCTCACCCGATAGGCGTAGGGCGGCCGTTCGGGGGCGACCGGCGGGCTGCTCGGCCGGGCGGCTCAGCGCACCGCCGCCGGCTGGGCCGAGCGGTCCGGGAGCGAGGGCGCCTCGCGGCCGCACGCGTACGCCAGCGGACTGATCAGCTCGGCGGCGTCCGGCAGCCAGCGGTTCAGCGCGGAGGGCGAGCGGGCCCACTGGGCGAACCCGGTCGGGCCGACCCGGGACGGCGGGGCGACCGTCCAGTCCCCCTCGCCGCGGGCCACCAGGTCCAGCCGGCCGGTCGGCCAGCCGAGCTTGCGGAGCATCTCCGGCAGCTTGGCCGCCACGCCCGGCAGGACCAGGAAGTGCAGCCGCCGACCGTACCGCCCCGACGAGGCCGGGGCGACGACCACCGGGCCGAGCTGGAGGCCCATCCGCTCCATCCGGGCCAGCGCCAGGCAGCCCGCCACCTCCGGCACGTCCAGCACGTCGAAGGACCGGCCGGTGGGCAGCAGGATCGACGCCTCCGGCCGCTCCGTCCACCAGCGCCGCACCGCGCCCGGCCCGGCGCTCGCCTTGCGCGCCCAGTCCGAGTCGATCGGGTGGGCGCCGGGCAGCGGGCAGCGCGGGTCCGCGCAGGAGCAGCGGGCCGGGCCGTCACCGTCGATCAGCCAGGCGCCCGGCGCGACCTCCCAGTGACGGTTCTCGGCGTAGCCGACGGCTTCGATGAGCAGCGGGGGCAGTCCGGCGTTGCCGCCCTGGTCGGGGGAGTCGGGGGTGTCTTCCACGGGCTGCTCAACTACCGTGCGTGAGGCTGGTTACGGTCCGGTGCGGGACGTTCCGCCGGGCGGGGGCAATTCACCCGAACCGGTGAGGCGAACCGTGTGGAAGAGCGCCGGGGGGAGGCGAGGTGGGCGCAGTGGGGGCGCACGGGAGCATATTCCCGGGCGCGTGGGGGGTGGGGATCGTCACCGTGGGTATCCCGCTGGCGTTGCTGATCGCTAACCTGATGTCAGATTCCTTTGACGGTCGGACAGTCGGCAACAGAGATCAGCAGAAAGCGTCGCCCGCCGGCCGGACCGGAGGGTGTGGGGAGGCGAAGCCAATGGCCGCGAGACCACTTGTCGCACGACAGCCCAACGAGCGTCTGCAGCAGCTGATCCAGGAGGCCAGCTGCTCCAACGCCGGTCTGGCACGGAGAGTCAACCTCTGCGGTGCCGAACACGGCCTGGACCTGCGCTACGACAAGACCTCCGTCGCGCGCTGGCTCCGCGGCCAGCAGCCGCGGGGGCAGGCACCGGCGGTGATCGCCGAGGCGCTCGGCCGCAAGCTGGGGCGGAGCGTGTCGGTCGAGGAGATCGGCATGGCCGACGGCAAGAACCTCAGCTCCGGGATCGGGTTGCAGTTCGCGCCGACGCTGGGTGCCGCACTGGAGCAGGTCTGCGAGCTGTGGCGCAGCGACGTCGGCCGCCGGGACTTCCTGACCGGGGCGACGGTGGCGGCCTCCGCCCTGGTCGAGCCCAGCCGGGACTGGCTGATCACCCCGCCCGACCCGGTGGTGGCGCGGACCGGCGGCACGCGGGTCGGCCCGACCGACGTCGCGGCCATCAAGGCGACCACCGCGATGCTGGTCGACCTGGACCACAGGTTCGGCAGCGGCCACGTCCGCCCGGTGGTGGTGCACTACCTCAACAGCGTGGTCTCCGGCCTGCTCGGCGGTGCCTACCGCGAGGAGACCGGACGCCAACTCTTCGCCGCGGTAGCGCGGTTGACGGAGCTGGCGGGCTACATGGCGGTGGACACCGGCCAGCCCGGCCTGGCCCAGCGCTACTACATCCAGGCGCTGCGGCTGGCGCAGGCCGCCGACGACCGCGGCTACGGCGGGTACGTGCTGGCGGCCTCGATGAGCCACCTGGCGGCGACCCTCGGCAACCCGCGGGAGATCGCCCAGCTCGCCCGCGCCGCCCAGGAGGGCGCCCGTTCGGTGGCCACTCCGACGGCGATGGCGATGTTCCTCGCGGCGGAGGCGCGCGGGCACGCCCTGCTCGGCGACGCCCGGGCCTGCGAGGCGGTGGCCGCCAAGGCGCTGGAGATGATGGAGAAGCGCCGCCCGGAGGACGACCCGGACTGGATCGTCCACTTCGACGACGCCTACCTCGCGGACGAGCTGGCCCACTGCCACCGCGACCTCGAACAGGCCGGCCAGGCCGAGCACTACGCCCGCCGGGCGCTCGACCTGCACCCGCCGACCCGGGTCCGGCGCCGCGCGGTGGACCTGGTCCTGCTGGCGACGGCGCAGCTGCAGCAGCGGGACGTCGAACGGGCCTGCGAGACCGGGGCCCAGGCGGTCCGGCTGCTGAGCGGGCTGCGGTCCAACCGGGGCGTGGAGTACCTGGACGAGTTCCGGCGCAGGCTGGAGCCGTTCCGGGAGCAGCGGGTGGTCCGCGAGTTCCAGGCCCGGGCCGAGGCGGAGGCCGCCTGAGCGGAAGGTCGGCGGGGCGCGTGCAGGGTCGGTGAGGGACGGACCGCCCACGTGGTCGGCCGGTTCGTCGAACCGGTAGCGTGGGCGCGACGTCCAAGGAACTGTGATGCTCCCAAGAACCGACGAGATGTGGTCCGCCGTCAGCGCGCGGTCCTGCACAGGTGAGGAATCGCGTTGAGCCAGCGCCGCTCGTACCCCAACTCGGGTGACTTCAACCTGGACGACCTGTTCCGCCCGGAGCCCGGCCAGCAGCAGGGGCAGCCGCAGGGCCAGCCCCCGGTGCCCCCGGGCCAGCTCGCCGGCCCCCCGCAGGGCCACCCGCAGCCGGGCCGGCCCTCCGGGCAGCCCGAGTACCTCGGCGACAGCGCGTTGCCGACCCAGGCCATCCCCGCGCAGTCGGGCACCTGGGGCGGTGCGCCGCAGCCCGGTTACCCCGGCACGCCGCAGCCCGACCCGGCCCCGGCGACGCAGTACCTGCCGCCGTACCCGACCGGCGGCCCGCCGGCGCCGGGCGGCTACCCGGCCGCCGGGCCCGGCTACGCCCCGCCGGCGCAGGCGTACCCGCACCAGCCCGAGCCGGGCTACCAGGGCTACCCGCCGGCCGCGCAGGACTACCCGGGGCAGGAGTACCGGGAGCACCCGACCCAGGAGACCCCGGGGGGCCCGGGCGGCGGCCGTGGCGGGCGTTCGTCCACCAAGCTGATCGTCGGCGCGGTGGTGGCCGGTTGCCTGGCGGCGGCCGTCCTGGTCGCCGTGCTGATGGACAAGGACGAGCCGACCGGCCAGGAGCCGAAGGCCACCCCCGTGGCCACCGGCGGCGCCGCCGCCGGCAGCGCGGGCCCCACCCCGACCGCCGGTCCGTCGACGGCCACCGTCAGCCCCGAGGTCAAGGCCCAGGCGCAGGCGCTCTCCGACCTGCTGGGCACCGCCAACGACAGCCGCCAGGCGGTGGTGAGCGCGGTCGCTTCGGTGCAGAAGTGCGAGAAGCTGCCCGAGTCGCAGCAGGCGCTGACGGCCGCCGCCGGCCAGCGGCGGGAGCTGCAGACCAAGCTCGCCGCGCTGAAGACGGACAAGCTGCCCGGTGGTCAGCAGCTGGTCGAGCAGCTCAACGCGGCCTGGCAGGCCTCGGCGGGTGCCGACGACGAGTACGCGGCCTGGGCCGGGGACGCGCAGGGCGGCTGCGAGCCCAAGAAGACCGATAACCAGCACTACAAGAACGCCGTGCAGGCCAGTGGCACCGCCACCACCGCCAAGAAGCAGGCGGCCGGGCTCTGGAACACCGTCGCCGGTCAGACCGGCCTGCCGACCCGCACCGACGGCGACCTCTGAGCCGTCCGCGGCCGGACCGCCCCCGCCGGACCGCCCCGCGGCGCCCGGGCACGCCGGAGGGCCCGGACCGGGCGGTCCGGGCCCTCCGGGACGGGCGTGGGTCAGGCCGGCGGCTTGCCCCCGGTGAGGACCCAGCGCACGTCCACGAAGCCGGGCCGCTGCAGGGTCATCTGGCCGCCCTTGACCACCTGGTAGGTGACCCAGGTGTTCACCAGCCGGGGGGACTCGGTGCTGGGCAGCATGTTGGTGGTGCCCCAGTTCAGCGGCGGGGTGAGCCCGACGTCGATCTGCTCGCCGCTGTCCAGCAGCGCGGAGACGGCCTTGCTGCCGATCGGCCGGCCGGCCGCGTTCAGCCGCTCGGCGATCTGCCTGAACACCTGGTAGGCGACCCAGGTGGTCTGCACCCCGGGGTCGGCGGCGTCGATGGTCCGGCCGTTGGCGGTGTCGGCCTGGATCACGGCGCGCAGGCCGTCCCAGACCTTGGCCGACTCCGGCGGGTACCAGCCGGTCACGAAGGCGCCGGACAGCGGGCCGGAGTCGCCGCCGGTGGAGTTGACCACCGACTGCTGCACGCTCCCGATCACCGAGGCGATCCGGGTGTTCTTCGGACCGACCCGGCGGTAGGCGTCGAGCAGGTTGCCGGTCGGCTCGGCGCCCAGCGCGCTGGTGACGCAGTTGCCCGGCTGGTCGGTGCCGATCGCCTTGCGAACGGTCGGGCTGTAGTCGTTGGACTTCTCCGGCGCCTTGACGTCCAGCAGCTTGATCCCGGCCGGCTTGAGCGCGTTGCCCAGGTACCCGAGCAGGTTGTCACCGGCCGGGGTGTCCGGACGGATCAGGGCGACCGCCTTGCAGCCGGCCTCCACCAGCTGGCGGCCGCTGCCGCCGATCAGGGCCGGCATGCCGCCGCCCACCGGGTAGGAGAGCGGGCTGCTGAACTCCGGCTGGGAGAGGCCGTAGCCGCCGATCAGCGGGATGCCGGCCCGCTCCAGGGCGGGCATGAAGTCGTCGCCGTACTGGCTGTAGGAGCCGATCACCGCGACCGCCTTGGCGTCCACCGCCTGCTGCGCGCAGGCCTTGGCCCCGTCGGAGCTGTTGTGCTCGTTGCAGGTGATCACACGGAGCCGGCGGCCGTGGAGGCCGCCCTTGAGGTTGATGTCCCGGCCGATCGCCTCGGCCAGGGCGGTCATCCCGGGGCGGTCGGCCGCGCCGGTGTCGGCCGGGGCCCACGTCATCACGGTGAGTTCGCCGCTGCCGGTGGCGGCGTCGGCCGGTCCGCCGCACGCGGAGGCCGAGAAGAGGGTTGGGAGCAGCGCCGCGGTGGTGGCGGCGGCAGCGATCGGGCGCCGGCGGCGCCGTCCCGCGTTCGGGTGCATGTCCTGGGACGAGCCTCGTCGGCCGGTCATCGGTCTTCCCTCCCTGGGCGCCGTACTGCGCACGGGGACCAGCCAAGCCTTGACGCCGCAAGCCGAGAGGGCCGAAAAGCGAACGGACGGGAAACGACAGCAGAACTCGGGGCACGGACGCGTGTAGAGCGGGAGTGGAGTACGAACGGTGGGGGAACGTACGATCGTCGTTCATGTCCGCCAGCACAGATTCTTCGTATCGGTCTGCCCGAAACCCTTCTCGTCCGGGCCACCGCTCCAGCACGATGGGCGGCATGTCGCTCAACGACCTGCCCTGGTGGCGCTGGCGGGCCCGCCTCCGCTCGGCGCTCCACATGCTTTCCGACCCCGGGTTCCAGCAGGACACCTGGCTGACCGGCCGGGAGGGGTACGGCGACGTGACCGACGCCGTCTACCGGCTGGTCGAGGACACCTGGCTGGACCGCTGGTCGGCCGAGAAGTACGTCGGAACGATCTTCCGGGACTCCGCCGAGGCCGCGCTGGTCGACGTGGCGGTGCTGCGGGTGGTGCAGATCCTGCACCAGGTCGGTGCGGACGCCCCGACCTCCGCGTACCTGGCGCACCAGGACTGGCCGGAGGCGGTCCGGGCGGCCCGCGAGGCGCACGTCAGGCTCGCGGCCGGCGACGGCGACGACCCGGACGCCCCGCCGCGTTCGCTGGACGTGCTGCGGATCCTGACCCAGGTCTGAGGCCCGTCCGGGGAGCGGTCCGCGCCCCGTCGGGCCGGGTCCGGGGCCCGTCGCGCAGGCCCGTCTTGGAGTGCGGGCAGCCGGACCGGGCCCGTCCCGGAGTGTGAAACGCTGGACCATTCACACTCGCACGAGCTCAGGACGGGACACCACCACCGTGGAACAGCAGCCGGCCAGCGCCCAGTACGTCCTCACGCTGTCCTGCCCCGACAAGCAGGGCATCGTCCACGCGGTCTCCAGTTACCTCTTCATGACCGGGTGCAACATCATCGACAGCCAGCAGTTCGGTGACGGGGACAGCGGTCTGTTCTTCATGCGGGTGCACTTCTCCGCCGTCGAGCCGGTGACGGCCGACAAGCTCCGGGCCAGTTTCGCCGCGATCGGGGCCTCGTTCGGGATGGACTGGCAGATCCACCCGAGCGAGGACAGGCTCCGGATCGTCCTGATGGTCAGCAAGTTCGGGCACTGCCTCAACGACCTGCTGTTCCGCACCCGGATCGGCGCGCTGCCGGTGGAGATCGCCGCGGTGGTCTCCAACCACACCGACTTCCAGGACCTGACCGAGGGCTACGGCATCCCGTTCCACCACATCCCGGTCACCCGGGACACCAAGGACGACGCCGAGCAGCAGCTGCTGGACCTGGTCGCCAAGGAGAACGTCGAACTGGTCGTGCTCGCCCGCTACATGCAGGTGCTCTCGGACCGCCTCTGCACGGAGCTCTCCGGCAAGGTGATCAACATCCACCACTCCTTCCTGCCGAGCTTCAAGGGCGCCAAGCCGTACCACCAGGCGCACGCCCGGGGCGTGAAGCTGATCGGCGCCACGGCGCACTACGTGACCGCCGACCTCGACGAGGGCCCGATCATCGAGCAGGAGGTGGCCCGGGTGACCCACGACGTCACCCCGGACCAGCTGGTCGCGCTCGGCCGGGACGTCGAGTGCCAGGCGCTGGCCCGAGCGGTGAAGTGGCACAGCGAGCGCCGGGTGCTGCTGAACGGGACGCGCACCGTCGTCTTCACCTGATCCTCCGGGGTACCGGCCCCCGGCGGTCCGGTACCGCCGGGGCCGTTCGCGGTCAGGGCCGCGAGAGCAGCGGCGTCGCGCGCAGCACCTCACGGATCGCGGCCCGGTCGCCGTGCTCGCCGACCGGTACCCGGTCCGGGTCGCGGTGCGCGGCGGCCAGCTGGCAGAACTCCAGCCCGTCCAGCACCAGGGCGGCCACCGGCTCGCCCCCGGGCGGACCGGACTCCGGTCCGTCCAGCGGTATCAGCCACTCGCCGGCGGCCGGGCCGTCGATCACCAGCCTGACCCGTCGTCCGGTCCGCTCGCCGCCGGTCCGGCCCTCCGCCCGGCTCTCGGGCGCGCCCGCGGGCGCCCCGGCGTGCTCGGGGCGGGCCGCGCGCTGCCCGGCCAGGGCGAACGGCAGCATCCGGACGGCCAGGTCGATCATCTGCCGCAGGTGCTGCGGGGCCGGCGGGTCGTACGGGTAGGCGACCGCCCGGGCCACGTCCTCGCCGTGCACGTAGCACTCGAAGGCCCGGTCGACGAAGGCGTCCCGCAGCGGGACGGTCGCGAAGCCGAAGTCGACCGGGGTGTTGCCCTGCGGGGCGAGCGCGGCGGAGCGGACCAGCTCGTGGCAGTGCCGGCGCCACCTGGCGCGCACCCGCTGCGGCGGCTGCCCGGCCTGCTCGGCGGTCAGCCGGGCGGTCCGCTCGGTGATCCCGGCCCAGCGCGGGACGCCCTGCGGCGGCACCCGGGGGAGCGGCGGGACGGCCTCCTGCGGCGGCACCCGCCGGGCGACGGCCGGTGCGACGCCGCCCGGGACGGGGTCGGGCAGGCCGAGGGCGACGGCCAGGTAGCCGTCCACGGCGGCGAGGTGGCAGAGCACCTCGGCCGGCCGCAGGTACTCGGTGCCGCCGTGCCAGGGGAGTTCGGCCACCTCCTGCCACTCCTCCGGGCCGAGGTCGCGGAGCAGCGCGTCGAGCTTGGCGGTCTCGGCCGTGTAGGGCGCGCCCCAGACCGGGACGGGCAGGTCGGCCGGGCGGCGGGCGAGGCACCAGTCGAGCACCTGCTGGCGCAGCGGGCCGGGCTGGTCGAGGGGCTCCTCCACGCCGAGCCAGCCGGCCGCCTCGCGCAGCCGGGCCGCCTCCGCGGCGCACCCCGGGCAGGCCCGCAGGTGCTCTTCCAGTTCGGCGGCCTCGCGGTGCGGGACGGCGCCGAGGGCCCAGGCACCGAGCAGGGAGCGCAGGGCCTCGTGCCGGTCGTCGGCGATCGTCACGCCTCCCCGCCCTCCTTCCGCTGCCCGTTGCCGCAGTCCCGGCCGTCCGTGCCGCCATGGTCCCCCGGCGCCGGGGTGCGCCGGTGGCGGGAGCGTTCCTCTTCGAGTTCGGTGGCCAGGAGCTCCAGACCGAGCCGCATCCGCTGTTTGGCGGTCTGTTCGCTGATGCCGAGCCGGTGGGCGGTCTCCTGGTAGGTGCGGCCGTCGTAGTAGGACTCGGCGATGGTCTCACGCAGGGGTTGCGGCAGGGAGGCGACCACGTACTGGACGCGGGCGGCGGTGGCCACCGTCCGGATCTCCTCCTCGGCGGCGCCGTCCTCACCGGCTGCGGCCGGTCCGGCCTCGGCGGCGCGGCGGGCCCGCAGCCGGTCCACGGCGCGGCGGTGGGTGAGTGCGCCGAGCCAGGAGCGGAGCGAGCCGCGGGCCGGGTCGAAGGCCTCGGGGTGCTCCCAGACGTGGGCGAATATCTCGCGCGTGAGCTGGGCGGCGGCCGTCTGGTCGGCGAGTATCCGGCCGGCCAACCCGTGGACCATCGGCGCGAGTTGGTCGTACAGCTCGCCGAGGGCGGTCTCCTCGCCGCGGGCCAGGCGCCGCTGGAGCTGTTCGTCCCAGCGAGGGGCGCCGTCGGTGGTGGCCATCGGTCACCACCCCTCCTGCCGTGCGGACCGCTGACGTGCCCCACGGTATCCCGCGCCGTTCGGGCGGTGGAGGGATTCGGTGAAGAACGGAGGAGCCGGTTTCGGATGGTCGGATCGTGGGATCTGCCGTCGATCCGGCCGTCGCGCCGGGCCTGTTCGAAGGTGGCTGGACATATGTTGCACGGGTGGTTCGCGAGTGGCGGGAGCGGCGGCGGGGGCGGGCGGCGGTAGGTTCACCACTGCATCCCCGGCCGGTCGGGCCGGGCCGAGCGATCGCCGGTCCGAGGCTCGCCAGAGTGAGCGGGACAGTATGCCCTGCGCTGTCCCCCGATCGCTGGAATATGCCCGAAGCGCTTGCTGCGGCCGGTCCGCCGAATCATCCTGAGGCGTGTTCGTGTCGCGGCCGGTGCGCGACGGACGAGGTGACGCGGGTGCGTCGTACCGGGTGTGACGTGCGGCGGCCCGACGGGCGGCTGCCGACCCGGGGGACGGCGACCCGATGGGCGGCCCGGTGTGTGCCCGGGCAGGCCGGGTGATCAGGCCAGGCCGGGACGATGGCCGAACTGCGAGTGCAGGTGGTGGAGCAGTGCAGGTTCTACAGGTACAGCTGGCGGTGCAGGCGGACCCCGCCGAGGTCGGCCGGGCCCGCCGGTGGGTGCGCTCACGGCTGCTCAACCACGGCGTCGACCCGGACGCGCCCATCGCCGAGACGGTCGTGCTGGTGGTCTCCGAACTGGTGACCAACGCGGTGGTGCACACCGGCTGTCCGGCCGTGCTGAGGCTCTGCTTCCCGATCGGCGGGGGCCCGGCCGAGGCCGCACCGGCCGCCGGGGTGCGTGAGGCGGCGACGGTCGGCCCGCTGCGGGTCGAGGTCGCCGACGCCAGCCAGGCCGCCCCCGCCCCCCGGCACGCCGGGCCGGACGTGGACGCCACCAACGGCCGGGGCCTGGAGCTGGTCGAGCTGCTCTGCGACCGCTGGGGCTGGTACCCGGACGGGGCCGGCAAACGGGTCTGGTGCGAGATCAGCCCGGACTCCCGGCCGACGGACCCGCTGGCCGCCGTGGACTGGGCCGCGCTGGTCCAGTAGTGACGGGTGCTCACCCGGCACCCGGCCGTCGTGCACGGCTGCGGAGCCCCGACGGAGCCCCGACGGAGCGTCCGAACGGGGCGCGCGGCGGCCCGGTGATCGTCGGGCCGAAAGCTGACGCAACCATTCCGAATTTCGGACAACCCATTGACGTGACGTATCCGACTGATCACGCTTGGGTGCAGCTCTTCGTTGCGAGGGGACGCCGAGGGAACACCCGAACGCCGCTGCGGTGCTGCTGTCCAGGGGGATCACGTCAGCAGGGGGGCCGCGGTCTGTCGTCGTGTGCTGGCTCCTTGGCGAGTGCGGAGGGTGCGGCGCGGGTTCAGGGCCCGTGCGTCGAGGTTGGATGGCGGCCGGCCGTGCCGTGCTCGGGGTGCGTGCGGCCCGCCGTCATCCGATCTGCCCGTGGGGGCGGTTGTTTTCGGCCACCGGGGCCGCCGGCCGAACGACCGGTTCCGGTCGGCCGGTTCCTGCCCCTCACTGGCCCGATTCCGACGAAATTCGGCAGTCCCGCCCCTCGTCGCCCGCCGGTCCCTTCGGGAGACTCTGGCGGGTGAACGAACCGCCCGCCCCCGCCCGCCCCACCGCCCCCGGTTCCGCCCGGGTGCTCCCCGCCGCCCGTGCGCCCCGGGTGCACTACGCCTGGGTGGTGGCCGCCGTCTCGCTGGTGGTGCTGCTCGGCTCGGCCGGATTCCGCTCCACGCCCAGCCTGATGATGGATGCGCTGCACCACGAGTTCGGCTGGTCGACGGGCACGATATCCAGCGCCACCTCGGTCAACCTCACCCTCTACGGACTCACCGCCCCCTTCGCCGCCGCGCTGATGGACCGGTTCGGCGTGCGGCTGGTGGTGGTCTGCGCGCTGCTGACCATCTCGGTCGGCGCCGGTCTGACCATGCTGATGCGCGAGCCCTGGCAACTGGTGCTCTGCTGGGGAGTGCTGGTGGGTCTCGGCAGCGGCTCGATGGCCGGCGCGTTCGCCACCACGATCACCGGCCGCTGGTTCCAGGCCCGGCAGGGGCTGGTCACCGGGGTGCTGACGGCCGCCGGAGCGGCGGGCAACCTGGTCTTCCTGCCGGTCGGCGCCTGGCTGGTCGAGCAGCACGGCTGGCGTTCGGCCGTCGTGGTGGTCTCGCTGGCGGCGACCGCCGTCGCCGTCCCGGTGCTGCTCCTGATGCGTGAGCGGCCCGCCGACCTGGGCCTGCTCCCGTACGGCGCGACCGAGGAGCCCCCCGCCCCGGCGACCGACGGGCGGGCGCTGGCCCGTTCGCTGCGGGTGCTCCGCAGGGCGTCCCGGAGCCGGGCGTTCTGGCTGCTGGCCTCCTCCTTCGCGATCTGCGGCGCGACCACCGCCGGCCTGGTCGGCACCCACTTCATCCCGGCCGCCCACGACCACGGACTGCCGGTCACCACGGCGGCGAGCCTGCTGGCGCTGATCGGCGTCTTCGACGTGGTCGGCACCGTCGCCAGCGGCTGGTTCACCGACCGCTTCGACGCCGGCCGGCTGCTGGTCGTCTACTACGCGCTGCGCGGGCTCTCGCTGCTCCTGCTGCCGCAGTTGTTCGCGGGTACGCCGGAGCCGCCGATCCTGGCCTTCGTGATCTTCTACGGACTGGACTGGGTGGCCACCGTGCCGCCGACCGTCGCGCTCTGCCGTCACCACTTCGGCGCCGACGCACCGATCGTGTTCGGCTGGGTGCTGGCCTGCCACCAGATCGGCGCGGCCGTGGTCGCCGGGCTGGCCGGGCTCTCCCGGGACGCGTTCGGCGACTACGACCTCGCCTGGTACGCGGCCGGGGGACTCTGCGCGATCGCCGTCGTCCTCTGCCTGGCGCTCCGGGAGGCCCGGCCGGAGCGGATCGACCCGGCGCTGTCGTGAGGGGCCCTTCGTGAGCACGGCCCACCCTGAGGGCGGCCCACCCTGAGCACGGCCCACCGTAAGGGTGGCCCACCGTGAGGGCGGACTGCCGGGGGTTGCCGGGGGCTGCCGGGGTGTCCTCCCGGAGGGTGGCGGCCTGTCGCCGGGGTCATGTCGTAAGGGGCGACTAGGCTTCGCGCCCATGACGCTCATCTTCACCCTCGACCCCGACCTCGACCCCGGTCTGCGCGGCGAGATCACCCGGCTGTGGACCGAGGCCAGCAACGCCGGCGGCGCGGTGGGCTTCGTGCCCCCGGTCACCGAGGACGAGGTCTGGGTCACCGCCGAGAAGCAGTTCGCCGGAATCGCGCCGGCCGGGCCGGACCGGCTGCTGGTGGCCCGGGAGGCCGGGACGGGACGGCTGGCCGGTCTGCTGGTCTTCGAGTCGATGCGCTTCGAACTGATGGAGCACTGGCGGGTGCTCTCCCGGGTGATGGTGCACCCCGAGCTCCAGGGGCGCGGCTACGGCGCGGTGCTGATGGCCGAGGCCGAACGGATCGCCCGGGAGTGGGGCCTGGCAGGTCTGCGGCTCCACCTGCGCGGCGGGCTCGGCCTGGAGTCGTTCTACGGGCGCAGCGGCTACACCGAGGCCGGCCGGGTCCCGGGTGCCATCCGGATCGCGCCCGGTGACGACCGCGACGAGGTCACCATGTGGCTCGACCTGCGCTGACCGCACCCCCGGCGGAGCGCCTTCCGCCCGGGGACGGCGGACCCGTTCCCCGGCGGGCCGCCCGGGCATGCTTCACTGGGAGACCGGCCAGCCCCCGCGCAGAGAAGGACGTGTCCCCGGTGAGCAGCACTGTGAGCAAGAAGTCGCACGCCACACTCCGCTACACCTCCATGCGGGTCTCCATCTTCCTCGGCTGCCTGCTGGTCGCCCTGCTGCTGGGGCACTTCCAGGTGATCCCGGTCAAGGGCCAGTCCGGCACGGTCTTCCTGTTCCTGCTGGCCGCCCTCGTCTCGGCGCCGCTCAGCTACGTGCTGCTGCACAGGCAGCGCGACGACATGTCGGCCGAGATCTCCGGCCGGGTGGACGGCATCCGGACGCGGACGGCGCAGAAGATCGCCGCCCAGAACGCCGAGGAGGACGCGGCCGACGACGCCGCCCGCTCGGCGGCGGCCACGTCCGCCCGGACCGCCGCCGCGCCGAACTGACCAGCGCCGCCGACGTGCCCCGCTCCGGTCCCGCCACGCCAGGCGCCGTCCCCGACGACGCCGGGCCCGGTGACGTCGTACCGCCGGGGACGCCGGCCGGTGCGACGGGTCCGCCCGGTGCCGCCGGTGCCGGGTCCCCGGAGCACGCGGTCGAGGGCGACGGGCCCGCGGCCGGTACCTGGCCGGCCCCCGTCCGGCGGCCCACCGGCCGGGACGTGGCACGGCTCGCCGGGGTCTCCCAGGCCACCGTCTCGCTGGTGTTCTCCGGCTCGGAGGCGGGCCGCCGGGTCTCCGACGCCACCCGGGAACGGGTCCGCGAGGCCGCACGCGGGCTCGGCTACCGCCCGCAGGCGGCCGGCCGGCAGCTGCGCCTCGGCCGCAGCGGCATGATCCTGCTGGCCGTGCCGAACATCCTCGGCCCGTTCTTCGGCCGGGTGCTGGAGGGCGTCCACGAGGAGGCGGGCAAGCACGGCCTGGCCGTCGTGGTCAGCTCCGGCTGGGGGAGCGCGACCCTCGCCGAGGCCGCCACCACCAGCCGGTTCGACGGCCTGCTGATCTGCTCCCCGGACGACAGCCAGCTCGGCGAACTGCCCGCCGACACCCCCGCGGTCTTCCTGGACGCAGACCCGGGCACCGACCGCGCCCGCCCGACGGTCGAGCTGGACGTGGCCGGCGGCATGCGCGCCGCCGTCGAGCACCTGGCGGCCCTGGGCCACCGCCGGATCGGCCGGCTCCGCTCCACCCACTCCGCCTACACCTTCCGGGTCCGCCAGGCCGCCTTCGAGGAGGCCGTCCGGTCGCTCGGCCTGGACGTGCTCGAACTGGGCGTCAGCCTGAACGAGGGCCAGTCCGCGGCGCGCGTCGCCGCCCACCGGCTGCTGGAGCACCCGGCCCGTCCGCGGGCGGTGATCTGCGACGACGACGTGGTCGCCTCGGGCGTCTACCAGGCCGCCGCCGAACTCGGCCTGCGGGTGCCCGCCGACCTCTCGGTGGTCGGTATCGACAACGTCCCGGTGGCCGCGCTGCTCGCCCCGCCGCTCACCACCGTCGACCTGCCGGGCGAGGAACTGGGCCGGGCCGGTGTCGCGGCGCTCGCCCGGCTGCTCCGCGGCGAGCCGGTGGCGCCGGTGGCGCCGCTCGCCACCTCGCTGGTGCTGCGGTCCTCCACCGCTCCGGGGCGGACGGACTGACCGTCCGTTCCGGAGCGGTGGACCGCTCGACCGGGCTGGGCCCGACGGGTGAAATATCGTCATACGGACTCGCGCCGACGCCGTGGCCGGCTGGGCGGGCGATGAGATTCCGATATGTGGACGTTTCGACCTAAACCCTCACGCCTGCCACTCCTGGCCGCATCCCTGGGCCTGATCGGTGGCACCCTGCTGACCGGCACCCTGACCGCCCCGCCCGCCGAGGCCGCCGTCACCTTCACGAAGTCGGTGGACAAGCCCAACCCGGTACCCGGCGAGAACGTCACCTACACACTGCGCTACACCTGCTCGGTCAGCGACTGCGTCAACGGGCAGATCGTCGACACGCTCCCGGCCGGGATGGAGTTCGTCGGCTGGACTCCGGACGCCTCCACCGTCGACGTCCCCAACTCCACCGTCCCGGCGCCCGGCACCGTGGGCGGCACCCTCACGGCCAAGCTGCAGGACCTCACCCCGGGGACCACCGCCACCATCAACGTGGTCCTGAGGTACCCCAACTTCACCACCGCCAACGGCACCCAGAGCACCAACTCGGCCACCCTCACCGCCGACGGGGAACAGCCCCAGACCGGTACGGCCGGCACCACCGCCGTGGTCCAGCCCAGCTACACCACCACCAAGGGTGTCCAGGGCAGCAGCCAGGACGGCCGCTCGGTCACCTACCAGTTCAGCGCCTGCTCGACCGCCAACGTGCCCAACGTCGACCTGGACGGCAGCCGGCTGGTCGACACCCTGCCGCCCGGTGCGGTGGTGGACACCGGCCGCTCCCCGGGCTGGGTCAACGACCCGGCGGGCTCGACCACCTGGGTGTACGACATCGGCGCCTTCCGGGCCGGCAACGGCCAGGCCGGCTGCCGGATCCCCGGCGTCCTGGTGGTCAACTACCCCGACCCGACGTTCCCCAGCGGCACCACCTCCACCAACACCGTGACGCTCCAGGGCGACCCGCTCGGCCCCGAACCGCAGCGGGACCTCTCCACCGCCACCGCCGAGACCCCGGTCTTCCAGCCGCCCGTCACCGGCATCCAGGTCGGCGCCTCCAAGGTGTGGCAGACGACCTCGGTCTCCGGCGACCTCACCTCCTTCAGCCTGCGCCCCAGCAACGTCGCCGGTCCGATCACCGGCCTGGTGGTGACCGACCCGGGCACCGGCACCACCGCCAACCTGTACAACTGGCTGATCCCGCAGTCCATCCAGCTGGAGGCGTGGAACCCGACCTCGATCGGTCTCGCCCTGGAGTACCGGCTGGACGGCGACCCCGCCTGGCAGACCTTCACCCCGGGCACCCCGCTGAACGGGTCCGGCACCCGCCGGATCACCTTCGCCACGGGCGCCGGCGACCCGGCCAACGACGTGCTCGGCATCCCGGCCGGCCGCTACCTCGACGGCCTGCGGTTCACCTGGACCGGCCCGATCCCGACCGGCTGGAGCCCCGGCAACTCCGTCCAGCTGCTCGCCCAGACCATCACCCCCGGCCACGACGGGCGCCCCGCGCCCGTCCCGCTGCGCAACTGCGTCGACGTGGTCGGCACCGACGCGGCCGGCGACACCTCGGCCGCCAACGACTGCGCCGACTCCACCGTCACCGCCGCCACCAACCTGGGTGCCGCCAAGACCACCGTGGCCGGCGCCGTGCTCTCCCCCGGCGGGGTGGCCACCTTCCAGATCACCCCGTACAACCGGACCGGCCGCACCCTCGACCGTCCGCTCGTCCTCTACGACCTGCTGCCGCCCGGCATGGTCTACGTCGAGGGCAGCGCGCGCCCTGACCCCGCCTACGCGGAGTCGGTCGCCCCGGAGTCCGTCGCGGTGCTGCCCGGTCCCGACGGGCGGCAGCTGCTCAAGCTGACCTGGCCGGCCGGAAGCCCCGACATGATGTACCTGAACGACCACCGGGCCTACCGGACCCTGATCGACGTCCAGGTGGCCGGCAGCGCCCGCCCCGGCACCCTGACCAACGACGTGTACGTCACCACCGAGGGCAGCGGCCCCCCGGTCGCCTGCTTCTACTTCGGCAGTGACAGCGGGGTGCCGGACGCCCAGGACCTCGACAAGGACGGCGACGCCACCGAGACCCTGTGCCACGCCTCCTCGCAGGTCGAGGTGCAGGTGCCGGCCGTGCTGCGGTCCTACAAGGAGGTCAGGGGCGACCTCGACCCCGACTACACCACCACCGGAACCACCCGGCCCGGCGGCGGCATCTCCTACCGGCTGACCGTCCGCAACGACTCCGCCGACCCGGTCACCGAGTTCGTCGCGTACGACAAGCTGCCCACCCCCGGCGACGGGTACGTGCTGCGGCCGGACACCCCGCGCAGCTCGGCCTGGACACCCTCCCTGGTGGAGCCGCTGACCTCCAGCGACCCGACCGTGGTGATCGAGTACACCACCTCGCCCGACCCCTGCCTGCCCGCCGACTTCGCGGTGCCCGGCCCGTGCGACGCCGGCGCGCAGTGGAGCACGGCCTTCCCCGGCCCCGGCACCGCCACCTGGTTCCGGGTGGCCCGCCCCGGCACGCTCGCCCCCGGCGCACTGTTCACCCTGACCTGGCCCATGGTCGCCTCGTTCGACGCGGGCGCGGACGAGTTCGCCTGGAACAGCTTCGCCTACTCCGCCACCGACGCCTCCGGCCGTCCGTTCCTGCCCGCCGAACCGGCCAAGGTCGGGGTCGGCGTCGAGCAGGCCGTCCCGCCGGCCAACGCGCTCGGCGACTTCGTCTGGAACGACCTCAACGGCGACGGCATCCAGCAGCCCGGTGAACCCGGCGTCCCCGGCGTGCGGGTCGAGCTGCTGGACGGCGAGGGCCGGGCGGTCCGGGACAAGAGCGGCCGGCCGGTCGCCGCGGTCACGGACGCGAGCGGGCACTACCTGTTCGAGCAGCTGCCGGACGGGGTGTACGCGGTGCGGTTCGACCTGACCACGCTGCCCGAGGGGGCCACGGTGACCCGGCGGGCCGCCGGGGCGGACCGGGAGCTGGACTCGGACGCGGACCCGACGACCGGAGTGACCCAGACGGTCACGCTGGCCGGCGGGACGCGGGACCTCGGCCTGGACCTGGGACTGGTGCTTCCCACACCGTCGCCCTCGCCCTCGCCGTCCCCGTCCCCGTCGCCGTCCCCGTCCCCGACCGTCTCGCCGTCGCCGACCGCCTCCCCGTCTCCGACGGTCTCCCCGTCCCCGACGGTGTCGCCCACCTCGTCGACGTCCACGGCCGTTCCCTCGCCGTCGCCGACGGTCGAGCCCTCGTCGCCGACGCACTCGCCGACGCACCGGCCCACGACCCACCACCCCACGACCCACCATCCGAAGCCGACGCACTCGTCCGGCCACGGCGGTGAGCTGCCCGACACCGGCGGCGGACCGGGCACCCTGATCGGCATCCTCGCGGCCGCCGTGCTCGGTACCGGCCTGCTGCTCGCCCTGATCGTCTGGGGAGGCCGAGGCCGCCACAGCTGAGGCACCGGCCAGGAGAAAGTGACTGCGCCCGTCGGCCGGACCACCGGCCCGACGGGCGCAGCCACGTCTTCGGGGCGGGCTCAGCCCACCGGCACCGGCACCGGTCCGGCGTCGGCGGGCGCGCCGGAGCCCGCCGGGCCGGCGGCGGGGACGACCCGGAACCAGCGGCGGGCGCCGAACAGCAGCAGCCCGCCCAGGCCGATGCCGCCCGCCGCACAGAGCGCCACCGAGCGCAGCGATCCCTCGGCGAGGTGGCCCGAGACCGCGTAGCCGAGCGAGTTGCCGGTCGCGAAGAGCGTGACCAGCCAGGCGAAGGCCTCGGTCACGGTGCCGACCGGGGCCAGCTCGGCGACCAGGACGAACGCCGCCGCCAGCAGCGGGGCGAGGGCGATCCCGGAGACGAACGCCAGTCCGGCCATCGCGGCCGGTCCCGGAACCAGGAGCAGCGGCAGGTAGGAGGCGGCCATGCCGAGCGCCATCAGCCCGGTGCGGGTGGCGGTGGAGCTGCGCCACTTCACTGCGCCGTAGGCGAGCGCCCCGAGCAGCCCGCCGAGCGCGGCCAGCGCCAGCAGGGTGCCCGCGCCGCCCGGGAGCCCGTCCGTCCGCTCGTGGGCCTCCGCGTAGGCGATGAACAGCACGTTCTGCGCACCGACCGCCCAGCCGGCGCCGGCCAGGCCGACCAGCAGCAGCACCAGTCCGGGGGAGCGGAGCGGTCCGAGCAGGCCCGCCGAGTGCTCGCGCGGCGGCGCCTGCCAGGCCCGGGCCGGTGCGGTGGTGGCCACGATCAGGGCCCCGGCCAGCCCCAGCCCGGCCGCCACCCAGAGTGCCGCGACCGGGCTGGCCGCACCGGCGATCCCGGCCACCGCGAGCGGACCGGCGACGTAGAGGATCTGCTGGGCGGCGGAGTCGAACGCGTAGGCGGTGTCGAGCTGTTCGTCCTCGACGACGTCCGGCCAGAGCGAGCGGAGGCAGGGTTCGAGCGGCGGCATGGCCAGGCCGGCGATCGCGGCGCCGACCGGCGCGGCCAGGGCCGATCCGGGAGCCAGCGCGAGCAGGGTGTACCCGCCGCCGGCGACCACGGCGGAGAGGAGCAGGACGCGGGGCTGCCCCGTCCGGTCCACGATCCGGCCGAGCACCGGTCCGCCGACCGCCGCCGCGATCGCGTACGCGGCGGTGGCCAGGCCGATCCGGCTGTACGGCGCGCCGGCCTCGCGCAGGGCGAGCGCGATCACCAGGGCGGTCATGCCGGCCGGGAGGCGGCCGAGCAGGGTACCGAGGAGCAGGCGGCCGACGTGCGGGGCGCGGAGCAGGGCGAGGTAGCCCATGGGCGGGGTTCTCCGGTCTGGGCGGTGGGCGTGGAGGGGGCGCCACCCAAGTTATACGTATAACCGGCAGGCGGTCAATCGGGGCGGGCGGTCGATCTGATGGGGCGTCAGCTTCGTTCGTGTCCGGACTCCGACCGGGCCGCGAGTGGGCGCATGTCCGGAACTCAAACAACTACTTTGAACATCTCAAACCTTTACTGCTAACGTATCGGCCATGACCACCTCAGACGCACTCCGGATGCACGGCCTGGGCTCGCAGCCCGGCGCCGCCCGCGGGTGCCGTCTGCCCGGTGCTGTGGACAGCCCGCGCCGTTGTCGCGCGATGAGCTGTATTCCGGCGGCACGCCCCTGACCGGGGCCGGTCCTCCTCCCCCGGCCCCCGCCGTGTCGCCTTCCCCGCCCCGCCTCACCGTCAGCAACGCCTCCCCCGGAGCCGCACCGTCATGTCCACAGCGCCCGAGGCGACCTCGTCGCCGTCCGTGCTCGCCAGAATCCGCAAGACCCCCTTCTGGGTCCAGATCGTCGCCGGCCTCGTGCTCGGCATCGGGCTCGGTTACCTGGCCCGCGCGGCCGACATCTCCTGGCTGGCCACCACCCTGGAGACGATCGGCAAGATCTTCGTCCAGCTGCTGAAGCTCGCCGTCCCCCCGCTGGTCTTCACCGCGATCCTGGTAAGCGTCGCCAACCTGCGCAACGTGACCAACGCGGCCCGCCTGGCCGTCCGCACGCTGCTCTGGTTCCTGATCACCTCGCTGATCGCGGTGGCCATCGGCCTCGGCCTCGGCCTGCTGACCAACCCGGGCGAGGGCACCGACCTCAAGACCGAGGGCCTCAAGGCGCCGAAGTCCACCGGCAGCTGGATCGACTTCCTGACCGGGATCTTCCCGACCAACATCGTCACCGCGTTCACCGAGGTCGAGGTCCTGCAGATCGTCTTCCTGGCGGTCGTGGCCGGCGCGGCGATCCTCAAGCTCGGCGCGAAGGCCGAGCCGGTCCTCAAGCTCAGCGAGTCCGTCCTGGAGCTGATCCAGACCGCCCTGTGGTGGGTCATCCGGCTCTCGCCGCTCGGCACCCTCGGCCTCATCGGCAAGTCCGTCGCCAAGTACGGCTGGGACCTGCTGAAGCCCTTCACCGTCCTGACCGTCGACATCTACGTCGGTTGCGCGCTGGTGCTGTTCGTCGTCTACTCCCTGCTGCTGAAGTTCGCCGCCGGCCTCAACCCGCTGAACTTCTTCAAGGGCGCCTGGCCCGCCATCCAGCTGGCCTTCGTCTCCCGCTCCTCGGTCGGCACCCTGCCGGTCACCCGTCGCGTCACCGAGCGCCTCGGCGTGCCGAGCGAGTACGCCTCGTTCGCGGTGCCGTTCGGTGCCACCACGAAGATGGACGGCTGCGCCGCGATCTACCCGTCGCTGGCCGCGATCTTCGTCGCCCAGGTCTACGGCATCGACCTCGGCATCAAGGACTACCTGCTGATCGCCTTCGTCTCGGTCGTCGGCTCGGCCGCCACGGCCGGTCTCACCGGCGCGATCGTGATGCTGACCCTGACCCTCTCCACCCTGGGCCTGCCCCTGGAGGGCGTCGGCCTGCTGCTGGCGATCGACCCGATCCTCGACATGATCCGCACCGCGACCAACGTCGCCGGCCAGGCCCTCGTGCCGATCGTGGTCGCCGCCCGGGAGAAGACCCTCGACCTGGTGGCCTACAACAACCCCACCGGCGACCTCTACGCGGACGCCCCGGCGGCCGTCGTCCCGGCGCAGTCCGGCCCGAAGGCCGCGGCCACGGCCTGACCGGTTCCGCGCAGGGCCCCCTCCCCGCCGGGGAGGGGGCCCTGCGCATGCCCGCGGAGGGGGCGCGGCACAGCCCCCGGCGCCGGAAGAGGCAGGGGGCCCACCGAAAACGGCGGGCCCCCTTGGGTGTTGCTCTCTTGTGCTCTGGTGACGGCCGACGGCCGTCGGCGGACCCGAGGGGTCCCGAGCGATCAGAACATCGTGAGGATGGTCAGATAAGGGTGACGTTCTCCGCCTGCGGGCCCTTCGGGCCCTGAGTGACGTCGAAGCTGACCGCCTGGTTCTCCTCCAGCGAGCGGAAACCGCTCGCGTTGATGGCGGAGTAGTGGACGAAGACGTCGGGGCCGCCGCCCTCCTGGGCGATGAAGCCGAAGCCCTTCTCAGCGTTGAACCACTTGACGGTTCCCTGAGCCATGCCGTTCTCCTTGCGAGGGACGTGTCGGGGACCACACCGTGTGGCACCCGGTCCGCTGCGCTGATCGCCCTGCCTCCGGACGGGTCCGGAGTTTTTCGATATTGCTGAAAAACTACAAAAAGCCTGCGGTTACATGCTCCGCAGGCTTCAAGTACTGCAAGGGGAATCAAACTGCAACTGAGGGCAACGCTAGCATGCGGCTGCTGTGACGACCAGGGGTGACTTGCAGGCCGGACCGCACGTGTCGAAAGCCCGGATCAGCGGTGTCCGCCGGGCTGTTGGGCCCGTCGTGCACGGCCCGTCGGGCCCGGTGGACGCGGCCCGTCGCGGCAGCGGACGCGGAGCGGGCCCGCACGCCGTGCGCGCGTGTCGGAAGGCCGGTGCCGGGCTTCCGGAACCTCGGGCATACCCTGCGGGGAGGCGCACGAACAGCAAGGGAGCGGCGCAGTGGCACCACCGGATGCGGAAACACGGGATCCCGAGGGGCACCCCCCGGTCCGGCCGCGGGTCGGGCACATCCAGTTCCTGAACTGCGTACCCCTCTACTGGGGACTGGCCAGGACCGGGAACCTGCTCGACCTCGACCTCACCAAGGACACCCCGGAGAAGCTCAGCGACCAACTGGTCCGCGGTTCGCTCGACATCGGGCCGATCACCTGCGTGGAGTACCTCCGGCACGCGGACGAACTGCTGGTGATGCCCGACATCGCGGTCGGCAGCGACGGCCCCGTGATGTCCTGCGTGATCGTCAGCAAGGTGCCGCTGGCCGACCTGGACGGCCGACGGGTCGCCCTCGGCTCCACCAGCCGGACCTCGGTACGGCTCGCCCGGCTGCTGCTGGAGGAGCGCGAAGGCGTGCGCCCGGAGTACTTCAGCTGCCCGCCCGACCTGGACGCCATGCTCGCCGAGGCCGACGCGGCCGTCCTGATCGGCGACCCGGCGCTGCGCGCCTACCTCGGCCAGGCGGCCGCGCAGGGCCTGGCCGTGCACGACCTCGGCGAGATGTGGAAGGAGTGGACCGGACTGCCGTTCGTCTTCGCGGTCTGGGCCGCCCGCCGCGACTTCGCGGAGCGCCGGCCCGAGCTGACCGCGGCGGTGCACCGGGCCTTCCTGGAATCCCGGGACCTCTCCCTGGTGGAGGCCCGCGAGGTCGCCGCGCACGCGGCCCGCTGGGAGACGTTCGACGCCGGCGTGCTGGAGCGGTACTTCAGCGAGGCGCTGGACTTCTCGCTCGGCGAGCGGCAGCTGGCCGGACTGGCCGAGTTCGCCCGCCGGGTCGCGTCCGACAGCGGTTTCGCGCCGGACGTGGCGGTCCGGCTGCTGGAACCGGCGCCCGTCGTGGCCTGACCGCCGGTCTCCTCGCCCGCGCCCCGGATCGTGGCCCGGATCGTGGCCCGGGTTGTGGCCCTCCACCGCCCCGCCGCCCGGTAGCGTCTGCACCCGGTATCCGTGTCCCGGAGGCGGGGCCATGCGGCGAGGGGAGCGTGCGGGGGATGCAGGCACTGGGATCGGACGATCCGCGCCGGGTGGGCGCCTACCGGCTGCTGCGCCGGCTCGGTGCGGGCGGCATGGGCCGGGTCTACCTCGGCCGGACCGCGGGCGGCCGCACGGTGGCGGTCAAGGTGGTCCGCGGCGAACTGGCCGAGGACGCCGAGTTCCGCGCCCGGTTCCGGCAGGAGGTGGACGCCGCCCGCCGGGTCGGCGGCTCCTGGACGGCACCGGTCCTGGACGCGGACACCGAGGGCGAACGCCCCTGGGTGGCCACCGGCTACATCGCCGGCCCCGCGCTCGGCGCCGCCGTCACGGAGCACGGGCCGCTGCCCGAGCCGGCGGTCCGGACCCTCGGGGCCGGCCTCGCCGAGGCGCTCGACCACGTCCACGGCCTCGGGCTGGTCCACCGCGACGTCAAACCGTCCAACGTGCTGCTGACCCTGGACGGTCCGCGGCTGATCGACTTCGGCATCGCCCGCGCGCTGGACGCCGCCAGCGGGCTCACCCAGTCCGGCTACGTGGTCGGCTCACCCGGCTTCATGTCCCCCGAGCAGGCGAACGGGCAGCTCGCCGGACCGCCCAGCGACGTCTTCTCGCTGGGCGCCGTGCTCGGCTACGCCGCGACCGGGGTGCACCCCTTCGGCGAGGGCGTGAGCGCCGCCGTCCTCCTCTACCGGGTGGTGCACGAGGAACCGGACCTCTCCGGGCTGACCGACGGGTCGTTGCGCTCGGCCGTGCTCGCCTGCCTGGCCAAGGACCCGGCGGCCCGCCCGACCCCGCGCGAGCTGCGCGCCTGGCTGGACCCGGACGGCTCGGCCGCCGCCCGGCTGGGGCGGGGCGGCTGGCTGCCGGCGGCGCTGGCGGCGGCGGTCGGGCGGAGTGCGGTGCAACTGCTGGACCTGGAGGCCGAGGTCTCCTCGGTGGGAGCGGGCCCGCCGTTTCCGGGGGCGCCGGGAGCGGACCGGACGCCGACCTACGTCCCCGGCGCGGGGGCCGACGTGCGCGGCGGGCCGGGTACGGGGCAGACCCCGGCGGTCGGGGCCGCCTCCCGGCGCCGGTACGGGCCCTGGCTCCTGGCGGGTGCGCTGCTGCTGGCGGCGGGGGCCGGCTACGGCGCCTACCGGGTGTGGGGGCCGGAGGACCCGCCCGCCGTGGCCACCGCGACGGGGACGGGCTCGCCGAGCGCCCCGGCCACCGGGGGCGCCACCCGGCCGCCGCCGTCGACCGCGTCCGGCGGGCCGTCCGGCGGGCCGTCGCCGTCGGGAGGGCCCTCGGGCGGGACGGCGACCGGGGGGACGCCGTCCGGTGGCGCCTCCGGGAGCGGTGCCCCGACGACCGGGCCGAGCGTCGTCCCGGAACGCTTCCTCGGCACCTGGCGCGGGGAGATGAACACCCAGAAGGGGGTGCCCGCCGGCACCACCACCCTGGTCATCGGGAAGGCGGCGCTCGGTCAGGAGGCCACCACCAGCCGCAACGAGCTCAGCGGGCTGCTCTCGGTGAGCTGCGAGGGCGCCTGGACGCTCACCTCGGCCGAACCGGAGAAGCTGGTGTTCACCTCCCGGCTGGTCCGCTCCTCACTGCCCGGGGCCTGCACCGGCGGCTCGTACTCCGAGACGCTCACCCTGCAGAAGGACGGCGCGATCCTCTTCACCTCGGCCGACCCGAAGGCCGGGAACCCGTCCGGGACGCTACGGCGGGCGGGCTGACGCGGGGCGGCGGAGGCGCTGGCGTAGGCTGAACCGGATGCGGCCCGGGGGTCCGACCTGGCGGTTCGATCCGCCGGCACGACCCCGGGGCGCAACCCGGAACCGTGCCCGTCCGGCAGGGCCCGCCAGACCAGCAGTACCCGAGAGAGAGAAGGCCGTCAGGTGTCCGAGCTCGCAGCGACCACCCTCGATGCGCCCAGCACCGACCTGCAGGCCGTGCTCGACCGGGCGGCCGGCGGCGGCCGGATCAGCCCGGAGGAGGCGCTGGAGCTCTACCGCTCGGCCCCGCTGCACGCGCTCGGCTCGGCGGCCGACGCGGTGCGCCGCCGGCGCTACGCCGGTACCGAGCACATCGCGACGTACATCATCGAGCGCAACATCAACTACACCAACGTCTGTGTGACGGCGTGCAAGTTCTGCGCCTTCTACGTGGCGCCGAAGAGCACCAAGGGCTGGTCCCGCGACCTCGACGAGATCCTGCGCCGCTGCGCGGAGACGGTCGAGCTGGGCGGCACCCAGATCATGTTCCAGGGCGGCCACCACCCGGACTACGGCGTGGAGTACTACGAGCGCGCCTTCTCGGCGATCAAGGCGGACTTCCCGCAGCTGGTGATCCACTCGCTGGGCGCGTCCGAGGTCGAGCACATGGCCCGGATCTCGGGCGTCTCGATCGAGGAGGCCGTCACCCGGATCCACAAGGCGGGTCTCGACTCCTTCGCCGGTGCCGGCGCCGAGCTGCTGCCGGAGCGTCCGCGCAAGGCGATCGCCCCGCTCAAGGAGTCCGGCGAGCGCTGGCTGGAGATCATGGAGACCGCCCACGGCCTGGGCGTCGAGTCCACCTCCACCATGCTGATGGGCACCGGCGAGACCAACGCCGAGCGGATCGAGCACCTGCGGATGATCCGCGAGGTGCAGGACCGCACCGGCGGGTTCCGCGCCTTCATCCCGTACACCTACCAGCCGCAGAACAACCACCTGAAGGGGTCGACCCAGGCGACCGTCTTCGAGTACCTGCGGATGATCGCCATCGCCCGCCTCTTCCTGGACAACATCGCCCACATCCAGGGCTCCTGGCTGACCACCGGCAAGGAGGCCGGCCAGCTGTCGCTCCACTACGGCGCGGACGACCTGGGCTCGGTGATGCTGGAGGAGAACGTCGTCTCGGCGGCCGGCGCCAAGCACCGCTCCAACCTCACCGAGCTGATCCACCTGATCCGGGCGGCGGACCGCGTCCCCGCGCAGCGCTCGACCACCTACGAGCACCTGCGGGTGCTGGACGACCCGGCCGACGACCCGGTCGACCCGCGGGTCGCCTCGCACATCGCCTCCACCGCGATCGAGGGCGGCACGGCGCACCCCGAGCTGAAGATCCTCGACAACGGCTGAGCGCCTCCACTGCCGTGCTGACCCTGCACCGGGCGGCCCGTGTGCTGCCCGACCCGGCCGATCCCACCGCCCCGTCCTACGCCGACGGGGCGGTGCTCGTGCGTGGCGAGCTGATCGCCGCCGTCGGCCCGTACGACGGACTGGCGGCGGAGCACCCGGCGGCCCGGGTGCGGGACTGGGGCGACGGACTGCTCACCCCCGGTCTCCGTAACCCGTACGGGCGCTGGCTGCTGGAGCGTGCGTACCATCCGGACCCGCGTGAGGGGATCGGGGACGAGCCGGTGCCCGGAGGGCCGGAGGGGCTCGGGGGGCCGGCCGACGAGGCGCGGTGCGGCGCGAGCGCCCGGCGCGGGCTCCAGCGGATGCTCGGGTTCGGGGTCACCGCGGTGGCCGGGCCGTTCGAACGCGCCTCGGTGCGGACGGCGGTGGCCCGGTCGGGGCTGGGCGTGCCGGGCGGTGCGGGGGCCGAGGAGGGTCCGCTGGACCCGCTCGCGGTGCTCCCGTTCGTCGAGGCCGTGCACGGACGCCTGGGGGTCGGGGGCCGGGCCGACTTCGCCGTGTTCGCACCCGGTGCGGACGGGCCGCGGGCCGGGGGCTGCCTGGCCACGGTGCTGGCCGGTCGACTGGTGTTCCGCCGGCGGTGAGCTGCCCGCCGCGACCCCGGCTCCGGGGACCGGCACGGGGTGGACGCCCGGATGCTACTCATTGGTAGTCATACCGTCATACTGCTGTTTTCCGCTTCCCGGCGATCCCCCCTTGTGCCGCAGGGGAGTTGCTTCGTGTGCCGTCGAACTGCACCCCCGGCGAGGGTGTCTGATTCCCCCTTCGCCGTGACCTGAGGGCCCGCCAGCGGATAGCATCCCGCTCAGCTCAGTCCGTACCCTCACCACACTCCGCCCGTGCCCTCGGGCGGCGGGGCCCCGTCCCAGGCCCCGAACGCAAGCCAGGACAGGAACCATGCGATCCGCGACCGTCCCCCCGCCGCGCACCCCGCGGTTGGGCCGTGTTTGGTACCTCACCGCCGTGCTCAGCGCCGTACTGGCCGTCGGCATGTGCCTGCTGGGCTGGCGTCAGGCCGAGCAGGCCGACCGGATCGGCGCGCACCCGGTGACGGTCGAGGGCACGGTCACCCAGCTCCCCGCCGGCGGCGGCTCCTACAGCACCGTCAGCTACCGGGCCGTCGGCCAGCAGCACACCGCGGCGGCGCTGCCGCTCGCCGACGGCGTGAAGGTCGGTGACACGGTCTGCCTGGAGCACGCGGCCGACGACGCGGGCGCGGTCCGGGTCTGCGGCGACACCTACCCGCAACCGGTCGGCGTCGGGCTGGCCCGGTTCAGCGTGCCGGTGGCGGTGGTGCTCTTCGCCGTCTGCATGCTGAGGATCCGCAGGCACCGGCGCGACCTCGCCGTCCGGAGCGGGCAGAACCGGATCGCCACCACGGTGGCCATGGCGACCGGCGCGCTGGCCGAGGGGATGCCGGCGATAACCCACGGCAAGCGCTCGCGCCGCAAGCGCCGCTCCGGCGGGCGGCGCGGCCTGCACTGACGCTCCGCCCGCGCCGGGGTGAGGGCGTGTCGGGCGAGGACCGCGCCGGACCACGACGACGCAGGCCCCGTCCGGCCGCGGCCCGGCCGCACCGTCCGGGATCGCGCCGGACGTGCCCCGTTGCCCGGATCGTCCGGGCCAGGGTGAACAATGGGGTCGTGACCCGAGCCTCTCTGGACAAGCAGCCGCACGAAGTCGCCGCCATGTTCGACGACGTCGCGGCCAAGTACGACCGCACCAACGACGTGCTCTCCCTCGGCCAGGCCCGCGCCTGGCGCCGGGCGGTGGCCGAGGCCGTGGACGCCGGGCCGGGGGACCTCGTCCTCGACCTCGGGGCCGGCACCGGCACCTCCTCGCTGCCGTTCCGGGAGGCCGGGGCCGAGGTCGTCCCCTGCGACTTCTCGGTCGGCATGCTGACCGAGGGCAAGCGCCGCCACCCCGAGCTGGCGCTGACGGCCGGGGACGCCACCCGGCTGCCGTTCGCCGACGGCACCTTCGACTCCGTGACGATCTCCTTCGCGCTGCGCAACGTCCACGAGACCGAGGCGGCGCTGCGCGAGATGCACCGGGTCACCAAGCCCGGCGGCAAACTGGTGATCTGCGAGTTCTCCACGCCGACCTGGACGCCGTTCCGGACGGTGTACACCGAGTACCTGATGCGCGCGCTGCCGCCGGTCGCCACCGCGGTCAGCAGCAACCCGGACGCCTACGTCTACCTCGCCGAGTCCATCCGGGCCTGGCCCGACCAGCCCGCTCTGGCGGGGCTGCTCCAGGAGGCCGGCTGGTCCAAGGTGGCCTGGCGCAACCTGACCGGCGGGATCGTCGCCCTGCACCGGGCGTACAAGGTCTGACCCCCGGGTCGGGCCGTCCCGGACCCGCCGGAGCCGACCGCGGTTCCGGCCGGGGCCCGGTCCGCAGCTCGTAGACTCGTCCAAGCCCAGCCGCGCCGGCCCCCGACGGCCGGCCGACCCCAGCAGGAGTGTGCCCACCGTGTCCGAGACCGCCGTCGACCTGAACGCAGGCGTTGTGGAGAGCACCGCGGACGTCATCGTGGTCGGCGCGGGCCCGGCCGGCTCCGCCACGGCGTACTACCTGGCCCAGGCGGGCCTGGACGTGCTGCTGCTGGAGAAGACCTCCTTCCCCCGGGAGAAGGTCTGCGGCGACGGACTCACCCCGCGCGCCACCAAGCAGCTCGTCGACATGGGCATCGACGTGTCGACCGCGAACGGCTGGCTGCACAACAAGGGGCTGCGGATCATCGGCGGCGGCGTCCGGCTGGAGCTGGACTGGCCCGAGCTGTCGGCGTTCCCCGACTACGGACTGGTCCGCAAGCGGGCCGACTTCGACGAGCTGCTCGCCCGTCAGGCCGAGAAGGCGGGTGCCCGGCTCCACGAGCGCTGCAACGTCAGCGGCCCGGTGCTGGACGAGCGGACCGGCCGGATCATCGGCGTCACCGCCCGGCTCGGCGAGGAGAAGCGGCCGGTGACCTTCCGGGCCCCGCTGGTGGTGGCCGCCGACGGCAACTCCACCCGGCTCTCGCTGGCCATGGGCCTGCACCGCCGCGAGGACCGGCCGATGGGCGTCGCCTACCGGACCTACTTCACCTCCCCGCGCCACGACGACGACTACCTGGAGTCGTGGCTGGAGCTGTGGGACACCCGCGGCGCCGAGCGGAAGCTGCTGCCCGGCTACGGCTGGGTCTTCGGCATGGGCGACGGCACCTCCAACGTCGGCCTCGGCATCCTCAACTCCTCGCCCGCCTTCGGCGAGCTGGACTGGCGCGAGGTCCTCAAGGCCTGGTGCGCCAGCATGCCGGAGGAGTGGGGCTACACCCCCGAGAACATGACCGACCCGATCCGCGGTGCCGCGCTCCCGATGGCCTTCAACCGGCAGCCGCACTACACCCGCGGCCTGCTGCTGGTCGGCGACGCCGGAGGCATGGTCAACCCGTTCAACGGCGAGGGCATCGCCTATGCGATGGAATCCGGCCAGATCGCCGCCGGAGTCATCGTGCAGGCCCACGCCCGGCTGACCGACGCCGGCCGCGAGCGCGCCCTCCAGGCCTACCCGCGCATCCTCAAGGACGTCTACGGCGGCTACTACACGCTCGGCCGTGCCTTCGTGAAGCTCATCGGCAACCCGAAGGTCATGCAGCTCGCCACCCAGCGGGGCCTGACCCACCCCGTCCTGATGAAGTTCGTCCTGAAGATGCTGGCCAACCTCACCGACCCCCAGGGCGGCGACGCGATGGACCGCATCATCAACGGCCTCGCCAAGGCCGCCCCCAACGCCTGACCCACGGGCCGCGGCGGCCCCGTACCCCGGCGGCGCTTGGCCCCGGCGGCCGGGAGCCCGAGGGCTCCGGCGCCGTGGGCCACCCCGGGGTCAGCGCCGATCGGCCTCGGGCCGGTCCGCGTCCGGTCGAGCCGTCTCCGGTCGGCCGGTCGCGGGCTGACCTGTCGCGGGCCGCCGGCCGGCGGCGGAGCGGCGTTCGACGTAGGCGAGGCGTTCGGCGAAGACCCGGGCCGCGTCGGGGGTGAGCGTCCGGAGGGCGACCAGGGCCGAGAAGACGACGTCGCAGAGCTCGTGCTGGACGTCGTCCCAGGTGTGGGTGACGCCCTTGCGCGGGTTCTGACCGGTGGCGCCGATCACGGCGGCGCTCACCTCACCGACCTCCTCGGAGAGCTTGAGGATCCGGGCCAGCCGTTCCTCCTGCGGAGGGAGCGGGCTCTCCTCGTCGAGCCAGGTGACGAGGTGGTCGACGCTCTCCCAGATCCTGCTGTCCATGCGGTGCTGCTCCCGTACGGTGTCGATGGCGTGGTCCACCGTACGGGAGCGGTGGCGTGCGGCGGCCGACCGCGGTGGGGGCCGGGCGGGGCCGGGGCTGCGGACGGGGCCCCGGCGGGAGGTCAGCGCTTGGCGATCCGGACGTCGCGGATCTTGACGAAGAGGTTCGGGTAGCCGTCGCCGGGGTTGTTCTGGTCGTCCTCGCCCGCGGCGGCGATCTTCTGGAGGACGTCCAGCCCCGCGGTGATCCGGCCGAAGGGCGTGTAGGCGGGGGAGAGCTTGGTGTCCTTCCAGACGAAGAAGAACTGGCTGCCGTTGGTGTTCGGCCCGGCGTTGGCCATGGCGACGGTTCCGGCGGGGTAGGTGGCGCCCTCCAGGTTCTCGTCGGGGAACGAGTAGCCCGGGCCTCCGCTGCCGGTGCCGGTCGGGTCGCCGCACTGCAGGACGAAGATCCGCTGGGTGGTGAGCCGGTGGCAGTGGCTGCGGTCGTAGTAGTCGTGCTCGGCGAGGAACCGGAACGAGAACGTGGTGCAGGGGGCCTTGTCGGTCAGCGCCTGGAAGGTGATCGCCCCCTGGGAGGTTCTCAGCGTCGCGCTGTAGGGCTTGGCGGCCTTCTTGGCGTCGAAGACCGGGATGCCCTTGAAGTTGTCGGCCGGGACCGCCGGGGTGTAGGTGCAGGCGGCGCCGGCGGCGGTGCCGGTCGACGGGGTCTCCGCGACGGCGGTGCCGGTGCTCACGGCGAGCGGCAGGACGGTGGCGGCGGCGATCAACGCCCAGTGTTTCCGCTTCACTTGACGGGCCTTCCGGTGGACGGGGGACGGCTGCGTTGTCATGGCGACATCATCCATGGCGGGGTGGGGATCCGGTAGGGGTGGAATGCCGTTGATCGTCCGGCCTCCGGTGCGCGACGATGGCGGACCCCTGTTCCGCCCCGACCGGGCCCCGCGCCCGGTCGCCTGCTCGGCTCGTTGCTCAGCCCCGGGATCCGTCCGACGTCGTGCGGGACTCTCGTGTGCCGGTTCCCGTTCGCTCCGAAGAGGTCCTGCCCATGCGTGTTTCGTCGTCCGTTCTCCGAGATGTGCCGGTCCTGCTGGTGGCGGTGGTGTGGGGGTCGAGCTTCCTGGCGGTGCAGCGGGTGGCCGAGCCGGGGACGGTGGTGGCCATGCTGGTGCTGCGGTTCGGCCTCGTCCTGCCGTTGCTCGGGGTGTTCGCCTGGCGGGGGCTGCGGCGGATGGGGCGGGCGGAGTGGGCGGGCGGGGCGTCCCTGGGCCTCGTGCTCGGCGCGATCTTCCTCCTGGAGACCTTCGGCGCGGTCCACACCTCGGCGACCAACGCCGGCCTGATCATCAGCCTCACGATCGTGTTCACCCCGCTCGCGGAGAGCGTGCTCACCCGGACACCGCTGCCGCGCCCGTTCGTCGCGGCGGCCGGACTGGCGGTGGTGGGCATCGCCCTGCTCACCGGGGACGGCGGGCTGCGGGCGCCGGCGTCGGGTGACCTCCTGGTGCTCGGCGCGGCCGTGGTGCGGACGGTCAACGTCCTGGCCACCTCCCGGGTCCGGGCGATCCGGGACACCGACACGCTGGCCGTCACCTGGGTGCAACTCGCCACCGCGACCCTGGTGTTCGCTGTCGTCGCGCCTTTCACCGGGCCGCTGCCCTGGACGGTCGCCGCCGCGTACGGGCCGGCCGAGTGGGGCTGGCTGCTGCATCTCGCGCTGCTCTGCACGCTGTTCGCGTTCTTCGTGCAGATGTGGGCGGTCCGCACCACCTCGCCCTCGCGGGTCAGCCTGCTGCTCGGTACCGAACCGCTCTGGGCGGCGGTCTTCGGGATCACGCTCGCCGGCAACCACCTCGGCCCGCTCGCCCTGGCGGGCGGCGCCCTCGTCCTGGTCGCCACCGAGTGGGGGCGCCGGACCGCGGTGGCACCGCTCCGGGAGGGGGCGCCCGCGGGACGCGCGGGGGAGCCGGGTGCGGGGGAGTCGGGTGCGGGGGAGTCGGACGCCGGGGAGCCGGGTGCGGCGGAGCCGGGCGTGGAGACGGCGCCGGAGCGGGCCTCGGCCTGACCGACGGGCGCGGCCGCGGACGTCCGGCCGCCGACGTTCACCGCCGTACACCGCCGTACACCGTGCGGGCGGGCGCCTTCCGGTGCCCGCCCGCACGTCTCCGTGCCCGCCCGCCGGTACCGTCCGCGCCCCAACTCGGCTTCCCGTTCGCGCGCTTGTGAACGAAGGGTCAAGCGGGCGTTCGGGAGGCCGCCACCCCTGCGGGTGAGCCGACATAACACGTCAACCCGGCGCTCTGAAATTTGCCCCGGACCGCGCATAGTTGATATAGGAGCGCGGCCCTGACCTGCCGCTTCGCAGATAAATGCGACGGGTTGTGATCGTTTGACTTCTTTGTGTCGACAACTCTCGCCATGTTCACTTTCGCCACCATTCGAGAGGTGGCGGAGATCACAAAGATCGTCTTGAACTGCGTGTCGCAGATCACAAGCTGACGGGCATAGGATGCGCTCGTTCCAGGCTTTGTGAACTGCCTCACATGAGGTGGATCACGGGAACTGGAACACCGGGTTCACCGCAGTGTGACCCGTCGGTTCCGATCTGCAGTCAAGGACGACTGGACGGAGGGAGCGGGGGCTATGAATGCCTACGCGCCGATCCTCGTACTCGGTGCCATCGCGGCGGCGTTCGCGGTCGGCTCCGTCGTGATGGCCTCACTGACCGGGCCCAAGCGGTACAACCGGGCCAAGTTGGAGGCGTACGAGTGCGGCATCGAACCGACCCCGCAGCCCGTGGGCGGCGGTCGGTTCCCGATCAAGTACTACCTGACGGCGATGCTCTTCATCGTCTTCGACATCGAGATCGTCTTTCTCTATCCGTGGGCGGTGAGCTTCGACGCCCTGGGGATCTTCGGACTGGTCGAGATGCTCCTGTTCATCGCCACTGTCTTCGTTGCGTACGCCTACGTCTGGCGGCGCGGCGGTCTGGAGTGGGACTGAGCCTGGAGCGGGACCGGGTGCCGGGCGGCCGCCGGAGCTTGTGAACGGGCGGACAAAGCCTGAACGGGCGGATGAACCACAGGACTTGAGGGCATTGAGAGGGATCTGATGGGAATCGAGGAGAAGCTGCCGAGCGGCTTTCTGCTCACGAGCGTGGAGACGGCCGCCGGCTGGGTGCGCAAGGCGTCGCTCTTCCCGGCCACCTTCGGGCTCGCCTGCTGCGCGATCGAGATGATGACCACGGGCGCGGGCCGCTACGACCTGGCCCGGTTCGGCATGGAGGTCTTCCGGGGCTCGCCCCGGCAGGCCGATCTCATGATCGTGGCAGGTCGCGTGAGCCAGAAGATGGCCCCGGTGCTGCGCCAGGTGTACGACCAGATGGCCAACCCGAAGTGGGTCATCTCGATGGGCGTCTGCGCCTCGTCGGGGGGGATGTTCAACAACTACGCGATCGTGCAGGGCGTCGACCACATCGTCCCGGTCGACATCTACCTGCCGGGCTGTCCGCCCCGCCCGGAGATGCTGATGGACGCGATCCTGAAGCTGCACGACAAGATCCAGCACGAGCCGCTCGGCGCGAACAAGCGCCGTGCCGAGGAGTTGGGCGAGGCGCTCGCGCTGCAGGCCACCCCGGTGAGCGAGATGCGGGGGCTGCTGCGATGAGCGACCAGGTACCCGAGACCCGGCGCGAGGAGCCGCGCCGCGAGATCCCGGTCGAGGTGGTCGGGCGCCGGCAGGGCATGTTCGGCGCCCAGGGCAGCGGTGACACCTCCGGCTTCGGCGGGCTGGTCGCCCCGATCGCGCTGCCGCCGGCCAGCGGACGCCCGTACGGCGGCTGGTTCGACGAGGTGGCCGACGAGTTGGAGGGCGCACTGGAGGAGCAGGGGCTCGACCCGGCCGACGTGATCGAGAAGACCGTCGTCGACCGTGCCGAGCTCACCTTCCACATCGCCCGCGAGCACCTGCTCCGCACCGCCCGCACCCTGCGCGACGACCCGGCCCTCCGGTTCGAGCTCTGTCTCGGTGTGAGCGGCGTGCACTACCCGGGCGACTCCGGGCGCGAGTTGCACGCGGTCTACCACCTGCGCTCGATCACCCACGGCCGGCTGATCCGGCTGGAGGTCACCGCACCGGACGCCGACCCGCGCGTCCCGTCCGTGGTCAGCGTCTACCCGACCAACGACTGGCACGAGCGCGAGGCCTACGACTTCTTCGGCCTGGTCTTCGAGGACCACCCGGCGCTCACCCGGATCATGATGCCGGACGACTGGCTGGGCCACCCGCAGCGCAAGGACTACCCGCTCGGCGGCATCCCCGTCGAGTACAAGGGCGCCCAGATCCCGGCGCCCGACCAGCGGAGGTCGTACAGCTGATGAGCACCCAGCACTACGAAGAGGCGCACCAGGAGGCGGCGGAGGCCGCAGCCCGGGAGACCACCGAGGGCCGGGTCTTCACGGTCACCGGCGGTGACTGGGGCGAGGTGGTCGAGGCCGTCGGCCGGGCCGACGACGAACGCATCATCGTCAACATGGGTCCCCAACACCCTTCCACCCACGGCGTGTTGCGACTCATCCTGGAGATCGACGGCGAGACGGTGACCGAGGCCCGCTGCGGCATCGGCTACCTCCACACCGGCATCGAGAAGAACATGGAGTTCCGCAACTGGGTCCAGGGCACCACCTTCGTGACCCGCATGGACTACCTGACTCCGCTGTTCAACGAGACCGCCTACTGCCTGGCGGTCGAGAAGCTGCTCGGCATCACCGACGACGTCCCGGACCGGGCCAGCGTCATCCGCGTCCTGATGATGGAGCTCAACCGGATCTCCTCCCACCTGGTCTGCCTGGCCACCGGCGGCATGGAGATCGGCTCCACCACGCTGATGATCTACGGCTTCCGGGACCGCGAACTGATCCTGGACGTCTTCGAGCTGGTCACCGGCCTGCGGATGAACCACGCGTACGTCCGCCCCGGGGGCCTCGCCCAGGACCTCCCGCCCGGCGCGGTGGACCAGATCCGCGAGGCCGTGAAGACCATCCGCTCCCGGATGCACGAGTACGACAAGCTCGCCACCGGCAACCCGGTCTTCAAGGCCCGCCTGGTCGACGTCGGATTCCTCGACCTGCCCGGCTGCCTCGCGCTCGGCGCCACCGGTCCGATCCTGCGGGCCACCGGCCTGCCCCACGACCTGCGCAAGACCGATCCGTACTGCGGCTACGAGAACTACGACTTCGAGGTCGCGGTCGCCGACGGCGCCGACTCCTACGGCCGCTTCCTGATCCGCCTGGAGGAGATGAAGGAGTCGCTGCGGATCGTCGAGCAGTGCCTGGACCGGCTCCGCCCCGGCCCGGTCATGGTGGCCGACAAGAAGATCGCCTGGCCGGCCCAGCTCGCCGTCGGCCCGGACGGGATGGGCAACTCGCTCGACCACATCCGGAAGATCATGGGCACCTCGATGGAGGCCCTGATCCACCACTTCAAGCTGGTCACCGAGGGCTTCCGGGTCCCGGCCGGCCAGGCGTACGCGGCCGTCGAGTCACCCAAGGGCGAGCTCGGCGTGCACGTGGTCAGCGACGGCGGGACGAGGCCGTACCGGGTCCACTTCCGGGACCCGTCGTTCACCAATCTGCAGACGATGGCGGCGATGTGCGAGGGCGGCCAAGTGGCCGACGTGATCGTCGCGGTGGCCGGGATCGACCCGGTGATGGGAGGCGTGGACCGGTGACAGACGTCCAGTTGGGGATGCCGGCGCTGCCGGCCGGGCCGTACCCCGAGGAGGTGCACGCCAGGCTGGCGGCCGACGCGAAGGAGCTGATCGGGCGCTACCCGGTGGCCCGGTCCGCGCTGCTGCCGCTGCTGCACCTGGTGCAGTCCGAGGAGGGCTTCGTCAGCCCGACCGGCATCCGGTTCTGCGCCGAGCAGTTGGACCTCACCACCGCCGAGGTCACCGCCGTCGCCACCTTCTACACCATGTACCGGCGCCGGCCCGCGGGCGAGTACCACGTCGGGGTCTGCACCAACACGCTCTGCGCGGTGCTCGGCGGCGACCAGATCTTCGAGGAGCTCCAGCAGCACCTCGACGTCACGAACAACGAGACCACCGAGGACGGCCGGATCTCGATCGAGCACATCGAGTGCAACGCGGCCTGCGACTACGCGCCCGTGGTGATGGTCAACTGGGAGTTCTTCGACAACCAGACCCCGGAGAGCGCCAAGCAGCTGGTCGACGACCTGCGGGCGGGCCGGGAGGCCAGGCCCACCCGCGGCGCCAAGCTCTGCTCCTTCAAGGAGACCGCCCGCATCCTGGCCGGCTTCCCGGACGAGCGCACCGGGGCCGTCGACGAGTCCGGCGCCGGCGGCGCCCCCTCGCTGGCCGGCCTGCGGCTGGCCCGCGGTGAGGCCCTGCCCGGCACCGGCGGTACCCGCGTCGTCTCGCCCCGTCACGAAGGGACCGAAGCGTGATGACCTCCGCCGAGCCGGCCGAGAAGCTGCTCACCCCGGTGCTCTCCGCCTCCTGGGACGACACCAGGCCATGGACCCTCGCCACCTACCGCCGCCACGCCGGGTACGAGGGGCTGAAGGCCGCCCTCGCGATGGCCCCGGACGAGGTGATCGCGCTGGTCAAGGACGCCGGCCTGCGCGGTCGCGGCGGCGCCGGGTTCCCCACCGGCATGAAGTGGCAGTTCATCCCCCAGAACGACGGCAAGCCGCACTACCTGGTGGTCAACGCGGACGAGTCGGAGCCGGGGACCTGCAAGGACATCCCCCTGCTCTTCGCCAACCCGCACTCGCTGATCGAGGGCATGATCATCGCGTCCTACGCGATCCGCTGCGACCACGCCTTCATCTACCTGCGCGGCGAGGTCGTCCCGGTGCTGCGCCGGCTGCAGGCCGCCGTCGCCGAGGCGTACGAGGCCGGGCTGCTCGGCAAGGACGCCCTCGGACCCGGCCTGGACCTGGACATCACCGTCCACGCCGGCGCCGGCGCGTACATCTGCGGCGAGGAGACGGCCCTGCTCGACTCGCTGGAGGGGCGCCGCGGCCAGCCGAGGCTGCGCCCGCCGTTCCCGGCCATCGCCGGTCTCTACGCCTGCCCGACGGTGGTCAACAACGTCGAGTCGATCGCGTCGGTGCCGCCGATCCTGGCCAAGGGCAAGGAGTGGTTCAAGGGCCTGGGCACCGAGAAGTCCCCCGGCTTCACGCTCTACTCGCTCTCCGGCCACGTCACCAACCCCGGCCAGTACGAGGCCCCGCTGGGCATCACCCTGCGCCAGCTGCTCGACATCAGCGGCGGCATCCGGTCCGGCCACCGGCTCAAGTTCTGGACCCCGGGCGGTTCCTCCACCCCGATGTTCACCGACGAGCACCTCGACGTCCCGCTCGACTACGAGGGGGTCGGCGCGGCCGGCTCGATGCTGGGCACCAAGGCGCTGCAGATCTTCGACGAGACCACCTGCGTGGTCCGTGCGGTCACCCGCTGGACGGAGTTCTACGCCCACGAGTCCTGCGGCAAGTGCACCCCCTGCCGCGAGGGCACCTACTGGCTGGTCCAGCTGCTCCGGCGGATCGAGGCCGGCGAAGGCGTCGCGGGGGACCTCGACAAGCTCCTCGACATCGCCGACAACATCAACGGCAAGTCCTTCTGCGCGCTGGGGGACGGTGCGGCCAGCCCGATCGTCTCCTCGCTCCAGCACTTCCGGGCCGAGTACGAGCAGCACCTCGCGGAGCGCCGCTGCCCCTTCGACCCGACCGCCTCCACCGTCTGGGCCGACGGCCCCCGCCCCGGCCACCAGTCCGCCACCGAAAGGGAGGTGCACGCGTGACGATCACAGAGCCAGCCACCTCCAAGGCCGCGGTCGAACTGGTCACGCTCACCATCGACGGCGTCGAAGTGCAGGTCCCCAAGGGGACGTTGGTGATCCGGGCCGCCGAGCAGGTGGGCACCCAGATCCCGCGCTTCTGCGACCACCCGCTGCTCGACCCGGCCGGCGCCTGCCGCCAGTGCATCGTCGAGATCGAGGGCCAGCGCAAGCCGGTCGCCTCGTGCACCATCCCGGTGGCCGAGGGCATGGTGGTCCGGACGCAGGTCAGCTCGCCGGTCGCCGAGAAGGCGCAGCGCGGCGTGATGGAACTGCTGCTGATCAACCACCCGCTGGACTGCCCGGTCTGCGACAAGGGCGGTGAGTGCCCGCTGCAGAACCAGGCGATGTCGACCGGTGACACCGACTCCCGTTTCGAGGGGATGAAGCGCACCTACGAGAAGCCGGTCCCGATCAGCACCCAGGTGCTGCTGGACCGCGAGCGGTGCGTGCTCTGCGCCCGCTGCACCCGCTTCTCCCAGCAGATCGCCGGCGACCCGTTCATCGACCTGGTCGAGCGCGGCGCGCTCCAGCAGGTCGGTACCGGTGAGGGTGACGACTTCGCGTCGTACTTCTCCGGCAACACCATCCAGATCTGTCCGGTCGGCGCCCTCACCTCGGCGGCTTATCGTTTCCGCTCCCGCCCGTTCGACCTGGTCTCGTCGCCGAGCGTCTGCGAGCACTGCTCGGCGGGCTGCGCCCAGCGCACCGACCACCGGCGCGGCAAGGTGCTCCGCCGGCTGGCCGGCGAGGACCCGGCGGTCAACGAGGAGTGGAACTGCGACAAGGGCCGGTTCGCCTTCCGCTACGCCCAGCAGCGTGACCGGATCACCACCCCGCTGGTCCGCAAGGACGGCGAACTGGTCACCGCCTCCTGGCCGGAGGCGCTGGCGAGGGCGGCCGAGGGACTGCGCGGCGCCCGGGCCGGCGTGCTGACCGGCGGCCGGGTCACCGTCGAGGACGCCTACGCGTACGCGAAGTTCGCCCGCGTGGTGCTCGGCACCAACGACGTGGACTTCCGGTCCCGCCCGCACAGCGGTGAGGAGGCGGACTTCCTGGCCGCCGCCGTCGCCGGCCGCGGCGTCGACGTGGACGGCACCGGCGTCTCCTACGACGAGCTGGAGGCGGCGCCGGGCGTGCTGCTCGCCGGCCTGGAGCCGGAGGAGGAGTCGCCGATCGTCTTCCTGCGGCTGCGCAAGGCGAGCCTCGCCCGCGGGCTGCGGGTCTTCTCGATCGCCACGCACGCGTCCCGGGGCCTGGCCAAGCTGCGCGGTGCGCTGCTGCCGGCGGCCCCCGGCACCGAGGCCGAGTGGCTGGCGGCGCTCGCCGCCGACGAGCCGCTCAACGACGACGCGGGCCGGGCCGCCGAACTGCTCCGCACCCCGGGCTCGGTCATCCTGGTCGGTGAGCGGCTGTCCGCCGCCCCCGGCGCGCTCACCGCGGCGCTCCGGCTGGCACACGCCACCGGTGCCCGGATCGCCTGGGTCCCGCGTCGGGCCGGCGAGCGCGGTGCGGTCGAGGCGGGGGCGCTGCCCGGTCTGCTGCCGGGCGGCCGTCCGGTCGCCGCCCCGGCGGCCCGGGCCGAGGCCGCCGCCGCCTGGGGAGTGGCCGAACTCCCCTCCCGGCTGGGCCGGGACACCGAGCAGATCCTCGCGGCCGCCGCCCACGGCGAGCTGGACGCGCTGCTGGTCGGCGGCGTCGACCCGGACGACCTGCCCGACCCGGCGCTGGCCGAGGAGGCGCTGGCCGCCGCACGGTTCGTGGTGTCGCTGGAGCTGCGGCCGTCCGCCGTCACCGCGCACGCGGACGTGGTGCTGCCGGTCGCCGCCGTCGCCGAGAAGGCCGGCACCTTCCTGGACTGGGAGGGCCGGGTGCGGATGTTCGAGGCCGCGCTCAAGCCGGACCAGCAGATGGGCCGCCACCTGCACCCGGACCTGCGGGTGCTGACCATGCTCGCCGACGCGCTGGGCCACCGGCTGGGGCTGCCCGACGTCCGGGCCGTCCGGTCGGAACTGGACCGGTTCGCGCCCTGGACCGGTGACCGTCCGGCCGCCCCGGCGGCCCACCCGGGTCTGCTGCCGCGGCCGGCCGCCGGCCAAGCGGTCCTGGCCGGCTGGCGGCTGCTGCTCGACCGCGGCACCCTCCAGCAGGGTGACCCGCACCTGGCCGGCACCCGGCACCCGGCGGTCGCCCGGATCTCGCCGACCACCGCAGAGGAGCTCGGCGCCGACGGCCCGCCCGTCGCGCTGCGGCTGACCGGCCCGGCCGGCTCGCTCGTCCTGCCGCTGGAGATCACCAAGGAGATGCCGGACCGCACGGTCTGGATCCCGCTCAACTCCACCCCGGGCGGCGCCTACCGCGCGCTCGGCACCACCATCGGCCACCTGGTCACCATCGCCGCGGCGGAGGCCATCGAGCCCGACGAGGAGGAGAAGTGAGTCTCGCCGCACTCGACGTCTCGGCGTTCGACGCCGCCGCGTCCCTGCTCGCGTCCCACGACGTCACCGCGTCCGCGGCGGCGGCCCAGGAGGTCGCCGCGTACGGGACGCTCGGCTTCTTCGGGCGCGACCCCTGGTGGCTGGTGCTGCTCAAGGCGGTCTTCTGCTTCGCCTTCCTGGTCGGCACGGTGCTCGTGGCGATCGTCTGGGAGCGCAAGGTGGTGGCCTGGATGCAGTTGCGCATCGGGCCCAACCGGCACGGCCCGTGGGGCCTGCTGCAGTCGCTCGCCGACGGGGTGAAGCTGGCGCTCAAGGAAGACCTGGTGGTCAAGAACGCCGACAAGGCGGTCTACATCCTGGCCCCGATCGTCTGCGCCATCCCCGCCTTCATGGCCTTCGCGGTGATCCCGTTCGGTCCGGCCGGTGACGAGGTGTCGATCTTCGGCACCCGGACGCCGCTCCAGCTGACCGACTTCCCGGTGGCGCTGCTCTACATCCTGGCCACCGCCTCGGTCGGTATCTACGGCATCGTGCTGGCGGGCTGGTCCTCCGGCTCGACGTACCCGCTGCTCGGCGGGATCCGCTCCTCGGCCCAGATGATCAGCTACGAGATCGCGATGGGCCTGTCCTTCGCGGCGGTGTTCATCTACTCGGGCTCGATGTCCACGTCGGAGATCGTCTCCTCGCAACAGCCGACCTGGTTCGCGGTGCTGCTGCCGGTGTCGTTCATCGTCTACATCATCGCGATGGTCGGGGAGACCAACCGGGCGCCGTTCGACCTCCCGGAGGCCGAGGGCGAGCTGGTCGGCGGCTTCAACACCGAGTACTCCTCGCTGAAGTTCGCGATGTTCATGCTCGCCGAGTACGTGAACATGGTGACCGTGTCGGCCGTCGCCTCCACCCTGTTCCTGGGTGGCTGGCGGGCTCCCTGGCCGGTCTCCACCTTCTGGGAGGGCGCCAACCACGGCTGGTGGCCGATGCTCTGGATCATCCTCAAGATCCAGCTGCTGCTCTTCTTCTTCATCTGGCTGCGCGGCACCCTGCCCCGGCTCCGCTACGACCAGTTCATGAAGCTGGGCTGGAAGGTGCTGATCCCGGTCTCGCTGGTCTGGCTGGTGATGGTGGCCAGTGTCCGGGCCCTGCGCAACGAGGGCTACGAGTTCGGCCAGGTGGTGCTCTACGTCGGAGCCCCGGTCGGCGTCCTCCTGCTGCTCGGCCTGCTCCGGGACGTCGTGCAGCGCAAGCCCGAACCCGAACAGGCCGCCCCGGAACCCGTGTTCGACCCGATGGCGGGTGGGTACCCGGTGCCGCCGCTGCCCGGTCAGCAGCTTCCGCCGGTCCCGCGCCGGCGCAGCCGCGCCCCGAAGCAACTCCAGGACGCCCTCAACGGGGCCGACCATTCCGAAGGGAGCTGAACCGAGATGTCGTCCGACCAGAACGCCCGGGCCGACCGGCCCGAACCGACCGAGAAGCCGTCCGTCCTCGGGCCGGCCGCCGGCTTCGGCGTGACCTTCAAGGCCATGTTCAAGAAGCGGCTCACCGAGCAGTACCCGGAGCAGAAGAAGCCCACCGCTCCGCGCTTCCACGGCCGCCACCAGCTGAACCGGCACCCGGACGGTCTGGAGAAGTGCGTCGGCTGCGAGCTCTGCGCGTGGGCCTGCCCGGCCGACGCGATCTACGTCGAGGGCGCCGACAACCGGGACGACGAGCGCTACTCGCCCGGTGAGCGGTACGGCGCGGTCTACCAGATCAACTACGCGCGCTGCATCCTCTGCGGTCTCTGCATCGAGGCCTGTCCGACCCGCGCGCTCACCATGACCAACGAGTACGAGCTGGCGGACTCCTCCCGCGCCGACCTCATCTTCACCAAGGAACAGCTGCTGGTCGGCCTCTCCGAGGGCATGGTCGACAGCCCGCACTCGATCTTCCCGGGCACCGACGAGGGTGCGTACTACCGGGGCGAGATCACCGCGGCGGCGCCCGGGACGGTCCAGCAGGAGCGCACCGACCGGGAGAGGGAGGAGCTGTCGTGACCACCGCCCCCGCCACTCTCGCCGCCGTCACGGGCGCGACCTCCACCGGCGAGGCCGTGCAGTTCTGGGTCCTCGCGGTGATCGCCGTCGGCGGCGCGCTCGGCATGCTGCTGATGAAGAAGGCCGTGCACAGCGCGCTCTGCCTGGCCGCCACCATGCTCGCCCTGGCGGTCTGCTACATGGCCCAGGGCGCGGTCTTCCTGGGCGTGGTGCAGATCGTCGTCTACACCGGCGCGATCATGATGCTCTTCCTCTTCGTGGTGATGCTGGTCGGCGTGACCAGCGCGGACTCGCTGAAGGAACAGCTGAAGGGCCAGCGGTTCGCCGCCGTGTTCTGCGGCCTGGGCTTCGGGGTGCTGCTGCTCGCCGGGGTCGCCAACGCCAAGCTGGACACCTTCGTCGGCCTCGGCGAGGCCAACGCCGAGGGCAACGTCCAGGGCCTGGCCCGGCTGATCTTCACCAAGTACGTCTGGGCCTTCGAGGTCACCGGCGCACTGCTGATCACCGCCGCGATCGGCGCCATGGTGCTGACCCACCGCGAGCACGTGAAGCCGCCGAAGACCCAGCGCGAGCTGGCCGACCAGCGGGTCAGGGACAACCTCCAGCTCCCGCCGAAGCCGGCGCCCGGCGTCTACGCCCGGCACAACGCGGTCGACATCCCGGCCCTGCTGCCGGACGGTTCCATCGCCGAGGACTCGGTGATGGCGACCCTCCGCGAGCGCGGCCAGATCCGCGACGTCAGCCACGAGATGCTGGCGCGGATGGCCGAGCTGGAGTCCGCCACCGCCGACTGGCTGGGCCGCCCGCCGTCCGAGCGCCCGCCGGTGACCGGCCCGCGCAAGGCGCTGGAGCAGCCGGAGAACCGGCGCAGGACCCTTGAGCCGGTCCCGAACAACCACCCGGCACCCGACCACGACGAGGAGGGGGCGGAGTGAATCCGGTCAACTACCTCTATCTCTCCGCCCTGTTGTTCACCATCGGCGCCTCCGGTGTACTGCTCCGGCGGAACGCGATCGTCCTGTTCATGTGCGTCGAGCTGATGCTCAACGCCTCCAACCTGGCGCTGGTCACGTTCTCCCGCCTGCACGGCAACCTGGACGGCCAGATCATCGCGTTCTTCACCATGGTGGTCGCGGCGGCCGAGGTCGTCGTCGGCCTCGCCATCATCGTCTCCATCTTCCGGACCAGGCACTCCGCTTCGGTCGATGACAGCAACCTCATGAAGCTGTAGGCGGAGGGCCTTCGGTGAACTCACTCATTCCGCTGCTGGTCGCGGCTCCGCTGGCCGGCGCCGCCCTGCTCCTGCTCGGCGGCCGGGTATTCGACCGGTTCGGCCACTGGCTGGCCACCGCGCTCGCCGCCCTCTCCTTCGGCTTCGGCGTCGTCCTCTTCTCGGACATGCTGGGCCGGGAGGCCGAGGACCGCGCGCTCACCGAGCACCTGTTCAGCTGGATCCCGGTGAACGGCTTCCAGGCCGACATCGCCTTCCGGCTCGACCAGCTCTCGATGACCTTCGTCCTGCTGATCACCGGCGTGGGCACCCTGATCCACCTCTACTCGGTGGGTTACATGGCGCACGACGAGCGCAGGCGCCGGTTCTTCGCCTACCTGAACCTCTTCCTGTCGGCCATGCTGCTGCTGGTGACCGCCGACAACTACCTCCTGCTGTACTTCGGTTGGGAGGGCGTCGGGCTCGCCTCGTACCTGCTGATCGGCTTCTGGCAGCACAAGCCGAGCGCCGCCACCGCCGCGAAGAAGGCGTTCATCGTCAACCGCGTCGGTGACATGGGCCTCTCGATCGCGATCATGCTGATGTTCGTCGAGTTCGGCTCCTTCGCGTTCGAGCCGGTCTTCGGCGCCGCGGACCAGGCGAGCGAGGGCAAGCTGACCGCGATCGGCCTGATGCTGCTGCTCGCGGCCTGCGGCAAGTCCGCCCAGGTGCCGCTGCAGTCCTGGCTCGGGGACGCCATGGAGGGTCCGACCCCGGTCTCCGCCCTGATCCACGCGGCCACCATGGTGACCGCCGGCGTCTACCTGATCACCCGTTCCGGTGCGATCTTCAACCTGGCGCCGGACGCCCAGACCGCCGTGGTGGTGGTCGGCACGGTCACCCTGCTGTTCGGGGCGATCGTCGGTTGCGCCAAGGACGACATCAAGAAGGCGCTGGCCGGCTCGACCATGTCGCAGATCGGCTACATGATCCTCGCGGCCGGCCTCGGCCCGATCGGGTACGCCTTCGCGATCATGCACCTGGTGACCCACGGCTTCTTCAAGGCGGGGCTCTTCCTCGGCGCCGGGTCGGTCATGCACGGCATGAACGACGAGGTGAACATGCGTCACTACGGCGGTCTGCGGAAGTTCATGCCGATCACCTTCGTGACCTTCGGCCTCGGCTACCTGGCGATCATCGGGTTCCCCGGCCTCTCCGGGTTCTTCTCCAAGGACAAGATCATCGAGGCGGCCTTCGCCAAGGGCGGCACCGAGGGCTGGATCCTCGGTCTCTGCACCCTGCTCGGCGCCGCCGTCACCGCGTTCTACATGACCCGGGTGATGATCCTGACGTTCTTCGGCGAGCGCCGCTGGCAGCCGGACACCGAGGGCAACGACCCGCACCCGCACGAGTCCCCGAAGACCATGACCGCCCCGATGATCGTGCTGGCCTTCGGCTCGGTCTTCGCCGGTGCGATCTTCGCCTACAACAGCTCCTTCGTCACCTGGCTGGAGCCGGTCACCGGCCACTCCCACGGCGACTCGCCGCTCGGCGAGCTCACCGTCACCCTGCTCACCACCGCCTGCATGGTGGTCGGCGTCGCGGTCTCGTACCTGGTGTACGGCCGCTCCGCCGTCCCGGTGGTGCCGCCGTACGGCTCCCCGCTCACCCGGGCCGCCCGTCGGGACCTCCTCCAGGACGACTTCAACCACGCCGTCCTGGTCCGCCCCGGCTCGGCGCTCACCGCGGCGCTGGTCTACTTCGACAGCCGCGGCCTGGACGGCTTCGTCAACGGCCTGGCCGCCACCATCGGCGGCATCTCCAGCAGGCTGCGCCGGATCCAGAACGGCTACGTCCGGTCGTACGCGCTCTCCATGTTCGGCGGCACGCTGGTGCTGGTCGCCACGACTCTCCTGATGAGGTCCGTCTGATGGATTGGGATTACACACACCGTCGGGAGGTCCGGACATGAGCGCCCTGCTCACCGCCACGTGTGCCGTCCCGGCGGCCGGCGCGGTGCTCACCGCCGCCCTGCCCGCCGGGTCCACCGACGCCAGGCGGCGCACCACCAAGACCGTCGCGCTGGTCGTCTCCGCCGTCACCCTGGCGCTGGCCGTCGCGGTGACCGCGCAGTTCGACCCGGACGGCGCGCGCTACCAGCTGACCGAGTCGTACAGCTGGATCCGCTCCTTCGGCATCACCTTCTCGCTCGGCGTGGACGGCATCGGCGCGGTCCTGGCCCTGCTCACCGCCGTCCTGGTGCCGATCGTGATGCTCGCCTCCTGGCACGACGCCGACCCGGCGCCCGCCGGCCCGGACGGCACCTTCGAGAACAGGCGGCGCACCCAGGGCTTCTTCGCCCTGATCCTGGCGGTGGAGGCGATGGTCATCGTCTCCTTCTACGCCACCGACGTCTTCCTGTTCTACGTCTTCTTCGAAGCCATGCTGATCCCGATGTACTTCCTGATCGGCGGCTTCGGCGACCGGGCGGGCGGACCGGAGTCCGCCCGTCAGCGGTCCTACGCGGCCGTCAAGTTCCTGCTGTACAACCTGCTCGGCGGCCTGGTCATGCTGGCCGCGGTGATCGGCCTGTACGTGATCGCACAGGAGCAGGGCTTCGGCACCTTCGACCTGCAGACGCTGACCGGCGCGATCGCCGAGGGCCGGCTCCAGCTCAGCGGCACCGCAGAGAAGGCGCTCTTCCTGGGCTTCTTCTTCGCCTTCGCCGTGAAGGCCCCGCTCTGGCCGCTGCACACCTGGCTGCCGAACGCGATGGGCGAGTCCACCGCCGGGACGGCCGTCCTGATCACCGCCGTGGTGGACAAGGTCGGCACCTTCGCGATGCTCCGCTTCTGCCTCGGACTCTTCCCGGACGCCTCGAAGACCTTCGCCCCGGCGATCCTCGTCCTCTCGGTGATCGGGATCATCTACGGCGCGCTGCTGGCGATCGGTCAGAAGGACATCAAGCGGCTGGTCGCCTACGCCTCGATCTCGCACTTCGGCTTCATCATCATGGGCATCTTCGCGATGACCAGCCAGGGCCAGAGCGGCGCCACCCTCTACATGGTCAACCACGGCATCTCCACCGCCGCGTGGATGCTGGTGGCCGGCTTCCTGATCTCCCGTCGCGGCTCGCGGCTGATCGCCGACTACGGCGGCGTCCAGAAGGTCGCCCCGGTGCTCGCCGGGACGTTCCTGATCGGCGGCCTGGCCACCCTCTCGCTGCCCGGACTCGCCCCCTTCGTCAGCGAGTTCCTCGTCCTGGTGGGCACCTTCACCCGGTACCCCGCGGTCGGCATCGTCGCCACCTTCGGCATCGTGCTCGCCGCGCTGTACGCGCTGCTGCTGTACCAGCGCACCATGACCGGCCCGGTCAAGGCCGGGGTGGGCGGCATGCCGGACCTCAAGGTGCGCGAGCTCGTCGTCGTCACGCCGCTGCTGGCACTGACCGTCCTGCTCGGCGTCTACCCGAAGCCGCTCACCGACATCGTCAACCCGGCGGTCGACGCGACCCTCTCGCAGGTCCACCAGACCGACCCGGCGCCGGTCCACCCGGTCGCCGCCGACAACGCCACCGGCCACGGGACCTCCGGCAACGGGGCACCCGGGAGCGGGTCCGCCACCCCAGGAGGTGAGCACAAGTGAGCACCACCGGATGGCTCGCCGCCGCCGGCGGCAACACCCAGAGCATCCCCGCGCCGCATGTCGAGTACGGCCAGCTCTCGCCGATGCTGGTGGTGTTCGGCACCGCCGTGGCCGGCATCCTGCTGGAGGCCTTCCTGCCCCGCCGGTACCGGCACCGGGCCCAGGTCGTCCTCGCCCTGGTCGGTCTGGTCGGCGCGTTCACCGCCGTGGTGGTGCTCGCCTCGCAGGGCTACGGCTCCACCAAGTTCGACCTGCTCGCGATGGGCGCGGTGGCCCTGGACGGCCCGGCGCTCTTCCTCCAGGGCGTGATCCTGCTCGTCGCGGTGGTCGCGGTGCTGACCTACGCCGAGCGCGGCCTGGAGCCGAAGGCCGGGGGCGAACCGGCCGACGCGTTCGCGTCCCAGGCCTCCGCCACCCCCGGCGGTGAGCAGGAGCGCGCCGCGATCCGGGCCGGCTTCGCCACCAGCGAGGTCTTCCCGCTCACCATGTTCGCGGTCGGCGGCATGCTGCTCTTCCCCGCCGCCAACGACCTGCTGACCATGTTCGTCGCGCTGGAGGTCTTCTCCCTCCCGCTCTACCTGCTCTGCGCGCTGGCCCGGCGCCGCCGGCTGCTCTCCCAGGAGGCGGCGGTCAAGTACTTCCTGCTCGGCGCCTTCGCCTCGGCGTTCTTCCTGTTCGGCACCGCCCTGCTGTACGGGTTCGCGGGCACCGTGCGGCTCGGCGAGATCTCGGACGTCATCTCCGGCAAGGCACTGGCCACCCCGGCGCTGCTCTCCACCACCCAGAACGACGCGCTGCTGCTGGTCGGCCTGGCGCTGCTGGCGGTCGGCCTGCTCTTCAAGGTCGGCGCGGTGCCGTTCCACTCCTGGACCCCGGACGTCTACCAGGGCGCGCCGACCCCGGTCACCGGCTTCATGGCCGCCGCGACCAAGGTGGCCGCGTTCGGTGCGGTGCTGCGGCTGTTCTACGTGGCCTTCCCCGCCCTGCGGCTGGACTGGCGGCCGGTGATGTGGGGGGTGGCGATCCTCACCATGGTGGTCGGCGCGGTCCTGGCCGTCACCCAGCAGGACGTCAAGCGGCTGCTCGCCTACTCCTCGATCGCGCACGCCGGGTTCATCCTCACCGGCGTGATCGCCACCAACAAGCAGGGCCTGAGCTCGGTGCTCTTCTACCTGCTGGCGTACTCCTTCGTGACGCTCGGTGCCTTCGCCGTGGTCACCCTGGTGCGCGACTCCAAGGGCGAGGCGACCCACCTGTCGAGCTGGGCCGGCCTGGGCCGGCGTTCGCCGCTGGTCGCGGCGGTCTTCGCGCTCTTCCTGCTGGCCTTCGCGGGGATCCCGCTCACCTCCGGCTTCACCGGCAAGTTCGCGGTCTTCCAGGCCGCCGCGGCCGGCGGGGCCACCCCGCTGGTGATCGTCGGTGTGCTCAGCTCCGCGGTGGCGGCGTTCTTCTACATCAGGGTCATCGTGCTGATGTTCTTCTCGGACCCGCAGCCGGGCGGTCCGACCGTCGCCATCCCGAGCGCCTTCACGGCGACCGCGATCGCCATCGGGGTCCTCGCCACGCTCGGCCTCGGACTGCTCCCGCAGTACTTCCTGGACCTGGCGTCGAAGGCCTCGATCTTCGTCGGCTGAGCGCGCGCCGAGCGCTCACCGGCCGTCCGGGCCGCGCCCCTTGCGCGCGGCCCGGACGCGTCGTCCCGGCATCCCCGCTGGCCAGCGCGGACGCCCCGACCATGACAGACCCGCACGCCCGTGCAGTGATCCACTCGCGACCGGATACCCTGCCTGTATGGCCAGCGGCGGCACTCAGGGACCAGGCCGCTAGATCGACCAGGGACAGAGGAGTGGTCTTCGTGACCGTCGTGGGACCCTTTGGGCTCAGCGTGCAGGACCGCGATCTGACCCGCGACGTCCAGGCCGGGATGGACGCGGTGGAGGTCGCGCTCGCCGAGGCAGTGAAGAGCGACGTCCCGTTCATCACGGTCACCGCCAGCCACCTCATGGCCGCCGGCGGCAAGCGGTTCCGCCCGCTGCTGGTGCTGCTCGCCGCCCAGTTCGGCGACGCCAACGCCCCCGGTGTCGTCCCGGCCGCCGTCGTCGTCGAGCTCACCCACCTCGCCACGCTCTACCACGACGACGTCATGGACGAGGCCCCGGTGCGCCGCGGCGCCGCCAGCGCCAACTCGCGCTGGGACAACTCGGTCGCCATCCTCACCGGCGACTTCCTCTTCTCCCGCGCCTCGCAGGTGCTCGCGGACCTCGGCCCCGAGGCGGTCCGCGTCCAGGCCGACGCCTTCGAGCGGCTGGTCACCGGTCAGATCCTGGAGACGGTCGGCCCGGCCGCGGACGCCGACCCGCTCCGCCACTACCTCGACGTACTGGCCGGCAAGACCGGTTCGCTGATCGCCGTCGCCTGCCGGATAGGAGCACTGCTGGCCGGTGCCGAGCCCTGGGTGATCGACACCCTCAGCGCCTACGGCGAGCGCATCGGCATCGCCTTCCAGCTGGCCGACGACGTCCTGGACATCGCCAGCGACGGCCACGAGTCCGGCAAGACCCCCGGCACCGACCTGCGCGAGGGCGTGCCGACCCTGCCGACCCTGCTGCTGCGCCAGATGCCGGCCGACGGCGCCGACCCGTCCGACGCACGACTGCGCGAGCTCCTCAACCGCGACCTCAGCGGTGACGACGAGCTGCACGCCGAGGCGCTGCGGCTGCTGCGCCGCCACCCGGCGCTGGAGCGCGCGCGCCGGGAGACGCTGCGGCACGCCGAGGAGGCCCGCGCGCTGCTCGACCCGCTGCCGGACGGCCCGGCCAAGGAAGCGCTCCAGGCGCTCTGCGACTCGGTGGCCATCCGCACCATGTGAGGCCGGTGCGGGCTTGCCCGTACGGCCGGCGTCCGCTGCCCCCGCGGTCGGCGCGAATTCCCGACCGGCCGCCCCGGGGCGCGCGCGGATGGGGGAGACTGACCTTCGTCAGCTCCGCCCGCACTTCGCCCATCCGGAAGGCCGCCATGCTTCGCGTCGTCATCGCCGAGGACTCCGTACTTCTGCGGGAGGGCCTGACCCGGCTGCTCACCGACCGCGGCCTGGAGGTCGTGGCGGGCGTCGGGGACGGCGACGCCCTGATCAAGACCGTCCACGACCTCGCCGCCGCCGACGCGCTGCCGGACGTGGTGGTCTCCGACGTCCGGATGCCGCCCGACCACACCGACGAGGGCCTGCGCGCCTGTGTCACGCTCCGTGGTCTCTACCCGGCCCTGGGCGTGCTGGTGCTGTCGCAGTTCGTCGAGGAGCGCTACGCCTCCGAACTGCTGGCCGGATCCACCCGGGGCGTCGGCTACCTGCTGAAGGACCGGGTCGCCGAGGTCCGCGAGTTCGTCGACGCGGTGGTCCGGGTGGCCGAGGGCGGAACCGCCCTGGACCCCGAGGTCGTGCAGCAGCTGCTCAGCCGCAGCCGCAAGGGCGACGTGCTGGCCGGGCTGACGCCCCGCGAGCGCGAGGTGTTGGGGCTGATGGCCGAGGGGCGGACCAACACCGCAGTGGCGAAGCAGCTGGTCGTGTCGGAGGGGGCGGTGGAGAAGCACGTCAGCAACATCTTCCTCAAGCTCGGCCTCGCGCAGAGCCCCGGCGATCACCGCCGCGTGCTGGCGGTGCTCACTTATCTGAATTCCTGAATGGGCCGCCCCCCGGCCGGGTGTGCATTCTCGAACACTTTGTTGGCATTCGAACCGACCTTCTCCGTCCGGGCACGGGCCGGGCCGCCCCCTGTGTTGTACCGGTATGCGGCGGTGATTTTCCGCCGCATCGGGTAGTTCCGTCCCAGGCAATCCTTACCCGCATAGGATGCGAGAGGTGCACCAGGCGGACGGGGCACACGGCTCACGCCCGCGGCTGGTGCCCACGAGGAGGTCCGCGGCAGTGACCAGTCAGGTCGATCAGTCAGAAGCAGTGGACGGCTCGGACGGCGACGAGGGCCGGTCCGGGCCCGGCGGTGGCCGCTCCGGCGGTGCCGTGCCGGTCGGTCCACAGCCCGGGCGCGCCAAGCCGATCCGCAAGTTGGACCGGGTGATCATCAGATTCGCCGGAGACTCCGGCGACGGAATGCAGCTCACCGGCGACCGTTTCACCTCCGAGACGGCGTCCTTCGGCAACGACCTCTCCACCCTGCCCAACTTCCCGGCCGAGATCCGCGCACCCGCCGGAACCCTGCCGGGCGTCTCGTCCTTCCAGCTCCACTTCGCCGACCACGACATCCTGACCCCCGGGGACGCGCCCAACGTCCTGGTGGCGATGAACCCGGCCGCGCTCAAGGCCAACCTGGCGGACCTCCCGCGCGGCGCGGAGATCATCGTCAACACCGACGAGTTCACCAAGCGCGCGCTGGCCAAGGTCGGTTACGGGGCGGACCCGCTGGACGACGGCTCGCTGGAGGCCTACCACCTGCACAAGGTGCCGCTCACCACGCTCACCCTGGAGGCGCTCAAGGACAGCGGACTGGCCCGCAAGGACGCCGAACGGGCGAAGAACATGTTCGCGCTCGGCCTGCTCTCCTGGATGTACCACCGGCCGACGCACAACACCGAGACCTTCCTCCGCAGCAAGTTCGCCAAGAAGCCCCTGATCGCCGAGGCCAACATCGTCGCCTTCCGGGCCGGGTGGAACTTCGGCGAGACGACCGAGTCGTTCGCGGTCTCCTACGAGGTGTCGCCGGCCAAGCTGCCGCCCGGCCGCTACCGCAACATCTCCGGGAACCTGGCCCTGTCCTACGGACTGATCGCCGCCGCCCGGCGCTCCGGGCTGCCGCTCTACCTGGGCTCGTACCCGATCACCCCGGCCTCGGACATCCTGCACGAGCTCAGCAGGCACAAGAACTACGACGTGCGCACCTTCCAGGCCGAGGACGAGATCGCCGGCATCGGTGCGGCGCTCGGTGCGGCCTTCGGCGGTGCGCTCGGCGTGACCACCACGTCCGGCCCGGGTGTGGCGCTGAAGAGCGAGACCATCGGCCTGGCCGTCTCGCTCGAACTGCCCCTGCTGGTGGTCGACATCCAGCGTGGCGGGCCGTCCACCGGCCTGCCGACCAAGACCGAGCAGGCCGACCTGCTGCAGGCGATGTTCGGCCGCAACGGTGAGGCCCCGGTGCCGATCGTGGCCCCGGCCACCCCGGCCGAGTGCTTCGACGCGGCGCTGGAGGCGGCCCGGATCGCCGTCACCTACCGCACCCCCGTCTTCCTCCTGTCGGACGGCTACCTGGCCAACGGATCCGAGCCCTGGCGGATCCCGGAGGTCGACGAACTTCCCGAGATCGCACCGGACTTCGCCACCGGCCCGAATCGCGAGGACGGCACCTTCTGGCCGTACCTGCGCGATCCGCAGACGCTGGCCCGGCCGTGGGCGGTCCCCGGAACGCCCGGTCTGGAGCACCGGATCGGTGGCATCGAGAAGCAGGACGGCACCGGCAACATCTCCTACGACCCGGCCAACCACGACTTCATGGTCCGCACCCGCCAGGCCAAGGTGGACGGCATCACCGTCCCCGAGGCCGAGGTCGACGACCCGTCCGGCGAGGCCCGGGTGCTGGTCATCGGCTGGGGTTCGACCTACGGCCCGATCACGGCGGCGGTCCGCCGGGTCCGGGCGGACGGCGGCGAGATCGCCCAGACGCACCTGCGCAACCTCAACCCCTTCCCCGCCAACCTCGGCACGGTGCTGCGGAGTTACGACAAGATCATCGTTCCGGAGATGAACCTCGGCCAGCTGGCGCTGCTGCTGCGCGCCAAGTACCTGGTGGACGCCCAGTCCTACAACCAGGTGCGTGGACTTCCGTTCAAGGCGGCCCAGTTGGCGGACGTGCTGTGGGCGGCTATCGGCAACCTGGACGAGGAGGACAACCGATGACCAGGCAGTTCCCCTCGTTGAAGTTGGTGCCGAAGGCCGACGCGCCGCAGACCGCCAAGGAGTTCAAGACCGACCAGGAGGTGCGCTGGTGCCCCGGGTGCGGTGACTACGCGATCCTGGCCGCGGTACAGGCGTTCATGCCGGAGCTGGGGATCAGACGGGAGAACACCGTCTTCGTCTCCGGTATCGGCTGCTCGTCCCGCTTCCCGTACTACATGAACACCTACGGGGTGCACTCGATCCACGGCCGCGCGCCGGCGATCGCCACCGGGCTGGCCTCCTCCCGGCGCGACCTCAGCGTCTGGGTGGTGACCGGCGACGGTGACGCGCTCTCGATCGGCGGCAACCATCTGATCCACGCGCTGCGCCGGAACGTGAATCTGAAGATCCTGCTGTTCAACAACCGCATCTACGGCCTGACCAAGGGGCAGTACTCGCCCACCAGCGAGCTCGGCAAGATCACCAAATCCACGCCGATGGGTTCGCTGGACGCCCCGTTCAACCCGCTGTCCCTGGCGATCGGTGCGGAGGCGAGCTTCGTCGCCCGCACCATCGACTCCGACCGCCAGCACCTCCAGTCGGTGCTGCGGGCGGCGGCCGAGCACGAGGGCACGGCTCTGGTCGAGATCTACCAGAACTGCAACATCTTCAACGACGGCGCCTTCGAGGTGCTGAAGGAGGCCGGCACCCGTGACGAGGCGCTGATCCGCCTGGAGGACGGACAGCCGATCCGCTTCGGCACCGACGGTGCCCAGGGCGTCTTCCGCGGTGCCGACGGCGAGCTGTTCGTCGACGCCGTCACCGCCTCCAACGAGTCCGCCGTCCTGGTCCACGACGCCCACGCCGCCAGTCCGGCCACGGCGTTCGCGCTCTCCCGGATCGCCGATGCGGACACCCTGCACCACACCCCGATCGGTGTGCTGCGGAGTGTCCGCCGCCCCGTGTACGACGAACTGATGACCAGCCAGCTGGTCGCCGCAGCCGCCCAGCAGGGCCCGGGCGACCTCGCCGCACTGCTCGCCGGCAACGACACCTGGACGGTCGACTGAGCGCGGGCCCCGCATGACGGAGCGACGCCCCCGGC
>NZ_JBHXDN010000039.1:0-89982 GCF_042726075.1 Kitasatospora sp. NPDC127035
CGGCTTGGATTTCGTGGGCGTCGGGGTGGGGGGGGGCGGGGGGGGGGGCGGCGCCGCGGTGGGCGGGGGGGGCGCCCCCGGCCGCCCAGGACCGGGGGGACCGGGCGGGCCGGACCTCCCGTCAGACGTCGGCGGCGACGGGAGCGGGGGAGGCGGGGGCGGCGTGCTGCTCGTCCTCGGGGCGGCCCTTCGCGGGCAGCAGGAAGGTGATGGCGAGGAACGCGGCCAGCAGGCACATCTGGACGACGAGGGCGTTCCGGAAGCCGCCGGTGAAGTCACCCTCCCCGGCGCGGTCGAAGAAGACCGAGCCGAAGACCGCGACGCCGACGGAGCCGCCCACGGACTGCACCGCGGAGAGGACACCGGAGGCGGAGCCGATCTCGTGGTCGTCGACGGCGGCGAGGAGGAAGCTGAACAGGGCGGCGATCACCATGCCCGATCCGATGCCGGCCACGACCACGCCCGGGGCGATGTCCAGGACGGAGAAGGAGTCGGTGCCCCGGCCGTCGAGCTCGAACCAGAGCAGGACCGCGCCGAGGAACTGGACGAGCGGGCCGATCTGGAGCACCTTGCGCCCGATCCTGTCGGCGAGGAACGCTCCGCTGACCGCGCCGCCGATCGCGGTGCCGAGGGCGAGCGGCAGGTTGCCGACACCGGCCTCCCCGGCGGTGAAGTGCCGGCCGATCTGGAGGTAGAGGGTCAGGACGAGCTGGGTGCCGACGAGCCCGGCGAAGAACAGGGCGATGCCGCCGAGCCCGACGGTGAAGGCGGGCTTGCGCAGGAGGCCGGGGGTCACCAGCGGCTCGCGGCCGGCGGCGGCCGTCCGGCGCTGGTGGAGGGCGAACAGCGCGAAGCCCAGGGCGGACCCGGCCATCGACAGCCAGGTCCAGAGCGGCCAGCCGTCCTCCTGCCCCTGGTTGAGCGGCAGGACCAGCAGGGCGCAGGACGCGACGATCAGCCCGGCGCCGACCAGGTCGACCCGGAGGGTCCGGTCGCCGGGCTTCGTCGGGATGAACCGGGCCGCGACGACCAGGGCGGCGATGCCGATCGGCAGGTTGACGAGGAAGACCGACCGCCAGCCCAGTCCGAAGAGGTCGCTCTCGATGAGCCCGCCGCCCAGGACGGGGCCGATGATGCCGCCCAGGCCGAGGACGGGGCCGAAGATCCCGAAGACCTTGGTGAGCTCCGCGCCGGAGAAGTTCTCCCGCAGCAGGCCCAGGCCCTGGGGGAGGAGCAGCGCTCCGGCGGTGCCCTGGAGCAGGCGGAAGGCGATCAGTGAGCCGATGTTCGGCGCGAGTGCGCAGAGCAGCGAGGTGGCGGTGAAGGCGGCCAGGCCGAGCAGGAACATCCGGCGGCGTCCGTAGCGGTCGCCGAGCCGGCCGCCGAGGACCAGCCCGGCCCCCAGGGTCAGGGCGTAGCCGCCGATCACCCACTGCAGGCCGACGGGGGTCGCGCCGAGGGACTCCTCCAGGGCGGGCCCCGCGACGTTGACGATCGAGGCGTCCAGGAGATCCATGATCTCCGCGACGAGCATGACCACGAGGATCAGCCACCGCCACCGGTAGGGCCCGGTTCCCTCGCGGGTGGTGGGGGACGGGTCGAGCATCGCGATACCTCCATGGTGAAGTAATTCCATGATGAAGGTAAAGTGAGGGCGGTAGGTTGTCAAAGCGACCGCCGACGCGGACCGTGCGACGGGAGAGGAAGGGTGGCTGGCCGATGGCGGAACCGGCACGCGAGGAGAAGACGGCGCAGCACGAGCGACTGATGGAGGGGCTGCGGATCTACGGCGGCCACTACGCGGAGCTGAGCCGGCGCTTCGCCGCCTGGCTGGGCCTGCACTCCACCGACGCGACCGCGGTCCTGGAGATCGCCGCGGCCGAGGAGCGGGGCGTCCCGCTCTCGCCGGCCCGCCTGAGCGAGCGCATCTCGCTGTCCACGGGCGCCACGACCGCGCTGCTGAACCGCCTCGAAGCGGCCGGCCACATCACCCGCACCCGGGAACACACCGATCGGCGCGTCGTGACCCTGCGCGGCGGCGACCACATCCAGGACCGGGCCGACGAGTTCTTCGGCCCGCTCGCCCACCGGATGGGCGCCGCCATGGACCGGTACCCGCCGGACCTCCTGGACCGGTTCGAGTCCTTCGTGGCGGACCTGAACGCCACCATGGACGCCCACCTCGCCGAGCCGGGCGGCGACGTCTGACGGCCGCCCGCCCCTCGGCGGACACGGCGGACACGGCGGGCACGATGGGCACGGCGAACACGATGGACGCGGCGGCCCGGTGAACGACACGGGCCCGGTGCACCGGGCCCGCGACCCGGTGTGCGGGATCAGCCGGGGTAGGGGTCGTAGCAGTCGGGCACGGGGTTGTAGAGGGCGTTCCAGGTGGCCGGGCCGACGATCCCGTCCCTGGCGAGGCCGTGACAGCCCTGGATCCACTTGATCTTGGTGCGGGTCGCGGGGCCGAAGACGCCGTCCACCACCAGCTTCGGGACGCCGCCCCAGACGTTGGTCAGGCACTGCGCCTGCTTGACGGCGGCGCCGGTCGAGCCCTGGCTGAGCACCGGGCGGTGGCTCGACGAGGTGTGGGCGCAGCCTCCGGGGACGGCGGCGGCTGCGCCCTGGGGCGCGATGAGACCGGCCGTGCCCAGGGCGAGCACGGCGGTGAGGGCGGCGGCGACGGTTCGGCGTTGCACGGGCGGTTCCCCTTCGTCGGCGCGGGCCGCGACGGACCGTCACGGCCATGCGCTCCCACCCTAGGAACCGAGGCGCCGGCCGGGCAGGGCGTGAAAGGACGCGCACGGAGCGTGCCCCGGGCGCGGGACCACCGGACCGCCTGCCCCGCCGTCGACCGCCCCGCCGTCGACCACCCCGCCTCGAACGCCGCCCGCCACCGGGTCGGGGCCGGGCGAGGGTCAGGTGGGTGACGCCGCTCGGGCCGGCACCCGATCCGGACCGCACCCGCGCTCCGGGCGACTCCGACCTCGGACCCCGCCTCCCTCCGGGCACTCCGCGCGGGTACGCCCCGGGCCGCCGCGGTACGGGTGCGGTGTCACTCGTCCTCCTGCTCCGGGCCGCGGGGGCGCAGGTGCAGGCGCCACGGGTCGGTCGGCTCCGACGTCCTCAGGACCAGCAGGCCGGGACGGGGCACCGCGACGGTCCGCATGGCCTCGCCGCTCGCACTCGCGAACGTCGAACCCCTGCTGGTCCAGCCCGGCGGAAGCGGGCACTTGCAGGTGCCGTACCGGTCCGCCCGCCAGCAGCCGCAGACGAACCTCACCTGCCAGGAGGAGGAGTTGACGTGGACGACGAGCTCGGCGGGGGCGTCCGGGCGGACCATGAGGACGGCGTCGCCGGAGCCGTCGCGCTCGCGGAGCAGCTCGTCGATCTCGGAGGGCCCGAACAGCCGGACGGACCACTCGCAGTCGCCGCTGCTCTCGACCTTGAGGTGGGTGACGTCCCGCGACACCACCGTGCGCGCCGTGCCGCGCTCGGTCGCGGAGTAGTGGAACAGCAGGTTCGCATGGGTCTCCACCCGGGTCGGGGTGCGCGTCATCGGGGTGATGGTGACGTGCCCGTGCTCGGCGGAGGCCTCGACCAGGGCGATCGTCACGGCCTCGGGTTCGGGCCGTTCGATGGGGAACTCCCGTTCGGTCGGCTTGTCCCACACCCCGGAGTAGTGGTGCCGTTCCCCCTCCCGGCGCCGGGGCACCGGGCCCGGCCGGTCCCGCGGGACGGGGACGCGGTCGAGCCGGGGCAGCCCGTCGTCCGTGACCGGGGAGTCCTCGGGGGGCGGTGACTCCGCCGCCGGCTCGCTGCTCCCGGCCCGCGCGGGCCTGGGTTCGGAGGCGGGCGCGGGCGCGGGCTTGGGGGCCTTCGCGGGCGCGGCTTTGGACGCAGGTTCGGAGGTGGGCTTGGAGGTCGGCCTGGTCGTCGGGCTCACCGCCTTGCCCGGCGGGGTCCTGCGACCCTTCACCGGCGCGGGCTGCTGCGCCGCAGCGGCTGCGGCGGCCGACTCGGCGGCCGAACGGGCGGCTGCGTCGGCCGACTCGCCGGCCCGCCGGGCAGCGCCGACGGCCTGGTTCCGCAGCACCGCCGCCGCGACCAGACACCCCAGGGCGAACCCCAGGATCCCGACAGTGGCAACCGTCATCGTCCCCCCAGAGATACCTGCACCCTCGGGGTGAGGTTATGCCCCGCCTGCCGCGACAACCAGTGGTCGTGCGGGAGGAGTCGTGGCGGTGGCCGTCGCCCTCACCGCCGGATCAGTCCGGTCAGGAGGCTCCACCAGCCGCGTCGCTGCCGCGGGACGGGGGCCGACGCGGTGGACGCCGGTGACAGCCCGTCCCCGGCCGGCGAGGCCGGCTGCACGGGCACCCCGACGTGCGCCCGGACGTCCGCCGTCGCGCCCTCGGTGCCCCCGGTGCCCCCGGTGCTCTCTTCGCTCCCCGTGCCGGTGGGCGACGCAACCCCGGCGGCGGTCCCGGCGGCGGTGGCGGTCGTCACGGGCGCGGTCACGGGCGTGGGGGCCAGCGGCTCGGGCAGGTCGGTCCGCGGGGTGAACTCCACGGGCAGCGCGACCAGATGGCGGGAGAGCCACGCCGAGGTCCACGTCAGCTCGGACTCGTCGACGGCGAGCTGGAGGTCCGGCAGACGGGTCAGCAGGATGTCGATCCCGGTGTCGGCGATGGCCCGGCCGACGTCCTGTCCGGGGCACTCGTGCGGGCCGCTGCCGAACGCCAGGTGGGAGCGGTTGCCGTGCAGCGGCTTGGCCAGGTCGGGGCGGACGACAGGGTCGACGTTCCCGGCGGCGAGGCCCAGCAGCAGCATGTCGCCGGCCTTGATCCGCTGGCCGCCGAGCTCCGTGTCGCCGGTGGCCCAGCGGCCCGCGACGAGCGACATCGGGGCCGAGTCCCAGAGGACCTGGTCCAGGGCGTCCGGGACGGTCATGTGTCCGCCGGACAGGTGGGCGCGGAACCGCTCGTCGGTCAGGATGAGCTTCAGGGTGTCCGCGATCAGGTTGACGGTCGTCTCGTTCGCCGCGAGCAGGACCACCCGCAGGTGTTCCAGCACCTCGTCGTCGGTGAGCCCGGCGGGGTGGGCCATCAGCCGTGAGACGAGGTCGGGGCCGGGGGTGATGCGTTTGCGCTCCATCGTCCGGCGCAGCGAGGCCACGACGTAGTCGTTGCTGGCGATGGCCGTCTCGGTGCCCTTCATCAGGTCCCGGGCGGCGTCGACCAGACGCGGTCCGTACTCCTCGGGCATCCCGACCAGCTGGGTCAACACCAGCATCGGCAGGTGCTCGGCGAACCGGGTGACGAGTTCGGCGTGCCCGGCCGGGCCGAACTCCCGGACCAGTTGGTCGGTGAACCGGGTGACGTAGCGGCGGATGCCGCGCCGGTCGAAGCCGTTGAGGCCGTCGTTGAGGGCCTCGCGCAGGCGCCGGTGCTCCGCGCCGTCAGCGAACACGCAGAGCGGTTGCCAGGCGATCACCGGCATCAGCGGGGAGTCGGGTGCGACCAGGCCCTCCTGGAACGCCGTCCAGCGGCGGGAGTCCCGGGAGAACCGGGAGGGGGTGCGCATGACGGTGAGGTTGGCGGAGTGGCCGAGGACCAGCCAGGCCGGGAGGTCGCCGTGGAGGAGGACGGGAGCGACCTCGCCGTGTTCGGCGCGCAGCCGCTCGTACAGGCCCGCGGGGTCCGCCTCGGCCTCCGGGCCGTAGAGCCGCCGGAGGCCGGCGGGGGCGAACGCCCGGAGCCCGAGGTCCCGCAGTCCGCGGTCCGGCGGTCCGGTCTGCTGCAGCCCGAGGCTCTCGATCCCGAGGTCCTGAAGGCCCTGGGAGCCCTGGACGCCCTGGGGGTCCGGGACGTCCAGGACGCCCGGGAGGTCGGAGCCGGGCCGGTGGGCGGGGCAGCCGCTCGGCGGGGCGAGGGCGGCGTCGTCGGGGAACGGGCTGGTCACGGTGGCTCCGGGAGTGGTCGGCAGACGAGGAGGGGGCGGTGGCGGGGAGCCGGCGACGACGGGCGGCGGTCCGGCCGGTCCGGGCGGTGAGCACCCGGCCGGACCGGCGCGGTCATCGCACCGGCGACGGGCCCGCGAGGTCGTACAGGTAGTGCATCAGGGCGAGCAGCACGTCCCGGCCGGATTCGCGGACCCGCGCGTCGCAGGCCACGATCGGCACGTCGACCGGCAGGTCGAGTGCGAGCCTCAGCTCCTCCTGCGCGTACGTGGGCGACTCGGGGAAGACGTTGGCCGCGACCACGAAGGGCACGCCGCGGTCCTCCAACCGCCCGATCACGTCGAAGCTGATCTCCAGTCGCCGGGTGTCGACCAGGACGACGGCGCCGAGCGCACCCTCGAACAGGCCGTTCCACAGGAACCAGAACCGTTCCTGGCCCGGGGTGCCGAACAGGTACAGCACCAGTTCCTCGCTGATGCTGATGCGGCCGAAGTCCATCGCGACCGTGGTGGAGGACTTGCGCTCGACGCCGGCGATGTCGTCGACGTCCGCGCCGGCCTCGGTCATGGTCTCCTCGGTGGTCAGCGGGCGGATCTCGCTCACCGAGCCGACCAGGGTGGTCTTGCCGACGCCGAAGCCGCCGACGACCACCACCTTGACCGCCGCGGCGGCCGAGTCCGGGAGCAGATCGGCGCTCGCCGGCCCCAGCACCGTCTCAGAGCCTCTGAAGTCCATGCATCACCGCCTCCAAGAGGGCACGGTCGGGGAGAAGCGCGGCCGGGACGGAGGCGCGGGCCTCGATCCTCTCCTCGTCGAGGAGGTCCGCCAGCAGCACGGTGACCGCGCTGACCGGCAGCCGCAGGTAGGCGGAGATCTCGGCGACGGACAGCGGCGACCCGCAGATCCGCAGGATCGCGGCGTGCTCCGGCGGCATGGTCGGCGTCGGCTCCGAGCGGGAGACGATCAGGGTGACCAGGTCGAACGCGGTACGTCCGGCCGGACCACCGCGGCCGCGCGTGATCACGTAGAGGCGTTCCGGGGCCTCGTCGCCCCAGTCCTGGTCGGCTGTGCTCATACGACGGGCTCACCCCTGCGCGGAGGCGTACTGAGATGCTCGCCGATCCGGGCGACCAGGTCCCGCATCCGCTGGCCCATGAGGCCGGCGTCGACGCCCTCGTCAGCCAGCACCGCCAGGTACGCCCGGGCGCCGGCCGCCATCAGGTAGAAGAACCCGCCGCCCATCTCGATCACGACGAGCCGCATCCGGCCGTCGCCGTGCGGGAACTCGTGCCCCACGGCGGCGGCGAGGCTCTGCAGACCCGCGCAGGCGGCGGCGAGGCGGTCGGCGGTGTCGGTCTCGGTCCCGTGCTGGGCCATCCGCAGACCGTCGGCGGAGAGCACGACGACGTTGCGGACGTGCGGCACCTCCTCCGCCAGTTGCTTCAGCATCCAGTCCATGTTGGTTCGTTGGCTGATCACCGCTCGTCCCTCCCCGCCGACTCGTCGCTGCTGTGGCCCGCCGGTCCGGCGGACGGTGAGGTCCCGTTCACTCCGTCGTGGAAGGCGGCGAGCCACAGGCCGGGCTGCACCGCCCCGCCCGGGGGTTCGGCGGCCGCCCGGGGAGGTGGTGGGGGAGCGCCGCCGGTGCGGGAGGCCGCGGGGACCCCGTTCCGGGACGGTGCGGGGGCGGCGCCCCGGACGGGGGCGGGGGTGACGGTCCGGGAGGGAGCGGCGTGGCGTCGCCGCCTGGGCAGGCCGTTCGCGGTCCGCTCGCTCACCACCGGGGCCTCGTCCCCCGCCGGGTACGCTCCGGACCCGGCCCGCCGGGCCGGCCCGGTGTGCGGCCGGCGGTCGTCCACCGGCGGCGGCCCGGAGGAGCCCGTGACGCCGATGCCGTGGGCGCGCCCGGTGGCGGGTGCGGTGGTGATCAGCTCCTGCGGCACGATCAGCACGGCGCGCACCCCGCCGTACGCGGACGGGCGCAGCGAGACCTGGAAGCCGTAGGCCCGCGAGAGCCGGCCGACCACGGCCAGGCCGAGCCGGGGGGTTTCGCCGAGGTCGTTGAGGTCGATGCCGGCCTGTGCCTCCCGGAGCATCCGTTCGGCGCGGGCGCGGCCCTCCTCGCTCAGGCTGAGGCCGCCGTCCTCGATCTCGATCGCGATGCCGGTCTGCACCTCGACGGCGGTCAGGTGCACGTTGGTGTGCGGCGGGGAGTAGCGGGTGGCGTTGTCCAGCAGTTCGGCGACCGCGTGGATGAGCGGTTCGACGGCCGGTCCGACGACGGCGACGTCGGACACCGGGTGCAGCTCCACCCGCTGGTAGTCGAGGATCCGGGACATGCCGCCGCGCAGCAGGCTGTACAGCGGAACCGCCTTGTTCCACTGGCGGCCGGGGCGCGCGCCGCCGAGGACGGCGATGCTGTCCGCGAGGCGGCCGATCAGCGCGTTGCCGTGGTCCAGGAGGAGCAGGTCGTCGAAGACGGCGGGGTCGTTGCCGTGCCGGTGCTCCATGCCGCGCAGCTCGTGGGCCTGCCGGTGGACGATCGCCTGGACCCGGCGGGCGATGTTGACGAAGGCCCGCTGGGCGGACTCGCGCATGCCCTCCTCGGTGTCGACGGTCTCCAGCACGGCGCGCAGGAGCGTCTGTTGGGCGACCCGGAACTCCGGCCCGACGAGGATGTCCTGCGGTTCGTTCGCGGTGACGACGTCGTCCAGGGACTCGCCGCGCTGGAGGCGGACCACCGCGTCGGGCAGGCCGATCCGGGCCAGCCGGACGGTCTCGGCCTCCTGCCGGGACAGCCGGCGGCGCAGCTCGTCCTCCCGCTGGGCGCACCGTTCGCGCAGGGCCTCCGTCGCCCGGCCCCGGCGGACGGCCTCGGCGGCCACCAGGGCCACGGACAGCGTGCCCACCGCCGCGCACCAGCCGACCGCGATGCGGGAGCCGGGGGAGGCCGTGGACACGGCGAGGACGGCGACGGTCGCCGTCACGAGGGCGGGGACGAGCCAGACGAGTACGGGAGCGGAGCGCCGGCCTCCGGGTGACGATCCAGCACCAAGCATTCGGCATCCTCTAAACGGTCGGAAGGGTAGGGGGCGGGACGTGCGGGGCCGGCGCACCGCGGACCGGCCCGGGTTCCGGCGTCCGGGGCGGTGTTGGCACCAGGTTTACCGTGCCCCGGCCCCACCGAACCGCAGGCCGCGCGCAGTTCGCCAATGCGGGCGGTATCCCGGAGAACCCGTCACGCGGAGGGGGAGGTTCGTGCTAACGCGGCTGCCGCCGAGAGGTCTCCGGGCCGTGACCGCGGGCCCCGTCGGGGCGTCCCGCCGCCGCTCCCGTCGCCGCTCCCGCACCCGCTGACGCGGCGGAACTGCCGGTCCGGGTGTCTCGTCGCGGAGGCCGCTCGTCCGTATGATCGGGCTTCCTGCCGTCGGGGCTTGTGGGGGACGGGAGTTGTGCTGCCCGGCAATCGTGGGCGGTACCGGTGGAACGGGCGGTCTCCAGCAGTCATCAGCAGTCACCGGGAGCCTCGCCGGGCCGGGTGGACCGGTCCGGCGAGGCCCGAGGGAGGGGCGGGAGCATGCGATTCGCGGGTGTGGGTCTGACGCGGGACGGCTATCGGATCGCCGTGCTGGACACGGCGGTCAGCCGTCCGGCGACGGTCGAGGTGTACGAACACTGCGTCCTGGAGAGGCCGGTGGCGCGGCTGGTCGAGCTGGCGCAGCTCGCGCCGGACGGTTTCGCGGTGGTCGTCGACAGTGGCAACGGGATCTTCGACGGTTCCCTCGCCGCCGCCGGGGTCACGGTGTTCCGGGCCGACCCGCCGGTCCTGACGGACGGTCGGGTGACGGCGGAGGCACTCGCCGAACTCGGCCGCTCCCGGCCGGAGGCGCTCGTGGCGCTGGGATCCGGGGGCTGGACGATGAGCGGGCGCGAGGAGGGGATCACCGCCGCGGAGAGGGCGTCCGGTCCGGTCGAGCGGCGGCTCGCGGCGGAGGGCCGGCTCCTGCTGGGCGGACCGGTCCGCCGGACGGAGGCGGACGGTGGGGCCGCCGGGACCGGGGCCGGGTCCGCGCCGATGGTGGCGCTGACCTTCGACGACGGCCCGGACCCGGAGTTCACCCCGCAGGTGCTGGACGTGCTCCGCCGGTACGACGCCCCGGCGGCGTTCTTCTGCATCGGCCTGCACGTGCTGGCCCACCCGGGCGTGGTGCGCCGGACCGCCGCCGAGGGCCACACCCTCGGCAACCACTCCTGGTCGCACGCCTACCTGCCCGACCTCGGCCCGATCGGGCTCCGTGAGCAGCTCGGCCACACCTCCGAGGCGCTCGCCGAGGCGGCCGGTCTGGACGGGCCGGTGGGCTGGCTGCGCCCCCCGTACGGCGGCCGGAGTCCCGAACTGCTGGACACGGTGGCGGATCTGGGCCTCACCACGGTGCTGTGGGACGTGGAGACCAACGACTGGGCGCTGCCCGGGCCCGAGGTGATCGCCGAGCGGGTGTTCCGGCAGGTCCGTCCCGGTTCGGTGGTGCTGATGCACGACGGCGGCGGGGACCGCGCGCAGACCGTGGCGGCGCTCCCCACGGTGATCACCGGGCTGCGCGAGCGCGGCTACCGGCTGGTGGGTCTGGGCGAGTTGCTCGCCGCCCGGGTGCCGGCCGGGCGCGGCGTCGGGACGTAGGGCGGCGGGTAGACGTTCGCGGACGGCCCGGACCGGTCCCTCCGGTCCGGGCCCCCGGCGGGTGCCGGGCGGGTGCTAGAAGAGGGACGAACGGGTGCCCGCCCGTCGCCGATCCAGCCGAAGGGTTCCGTGATGGCAGAGTCCACGTCCTCCAGGTTCTCCCGTGCCGCCGGCCGCACCGCGCTGGCGGCCGCAGCCGCCCTCGCCCCCGTGCTCGCCGCCGCCCCGGTCGCGTCCGCCACCGCCTCGGGGCTGGACGACACCTGGTCCTGTTCCGTGCCGACCGGCTACGTCTACGACCAGATCGTCGCCTCGTCCTCCTGCGGGACCCGGCCGCTGTACCACCTGCGCACCCCGGTGGACGGGCTCGTCTCGTGCGTCACCGAGCGTGGTTTCGTCTACGACACCGCCTCGCAGACGTCCAACTGCAGCATGGTGAAGAGCTCCAAGTCGGCCTCCTACCGGCTGCGGATCCCCGGGGACCTGGTCACCTCCTGCGTGACCGCCACGGGCTTCGTCCACGACCTGGTCACCGCGCGCGCGGAGTGCAGCATGAGCCCCGGGTCGACCAACCCGGCCTACCGGCTCCGCACTCCGGTCGACGGCCTCTGGGCGTGCAAGGTGCCGGCCGGGTGGACCTACTCGGCCACCGTGACCGACCGGGACTGCAGCCACAGCATCACCTCCACCGCCACCAAGTACCGCCTGAAGGCCTGACGGTCCGCCGCCCGTCGCGGGCCGCCCGCGGCTCCGGTCAGCCGCAGGTCGGACAGGGCTGGCAGGCCTGGACCTGGACGTTGTCCACGACGGGTCCGGCGCTGCTGCCGGCGGTGGTGCTCCGGAAGGCCAGCGTGGTCGAGGCGTTGGTCGCCACGAAGGTGAACTGCCGGGTCACGTACCCCATGGCGGCGCGCGTCTTCCCGGTGACGTCGAAGGAGAACGCCTGGAACTCCTGGCCGTCCACGCGCGCCTGACCGGTCTTCAGGACGGGGGCGCCGTCCGGGTTGCCGGCGATGGAGTAGGTCACCGTGTAGGCCGTGCCGGGCGTCGTCGTGAAGGTCTGCGAGACGGTCCCCGCGTTGGACCCGTTGAGGTCCACCGACTGGTCGCCCTCGGCGGCCTGCCAGAACCCGGCGCCGATCAGGTCCACCGAACCGGCGGTGACCTGCCACGGCCCGATGGTCTGTCCGGCCGAGAGGGTCTGGAAGGTGTTCGCCGCGACCTTGGGCGTCTCGAAGCTGCCGTCGTCGAAACGGCTGAGCGCGCGGGTGGCGCCGGAGGCGGTCCCGCTTCCGGCGAGGAGGGCGGCGACGGCGGCGGTGGCGACGGCGGTGACGGCGGTCGTGCGGAAACGCTTGATCGACATGGGGTTCTCCCAGGTGCGGGCCCTGCTGCGGGCCGGTGATCGGCCGGACACCTGAGATCGTCCGGGGCCGGTGGGGTCGGCGCCAAGGGTGGGGCACCGGCGCCCCGTGGTACGGGCCTCCGTCGTCGGGCCCCCGCACGCCGGTTTGACGGGGCGGTTCTCCGGTGCCGGGCGTGCAGGTCCACCGGCTGAGCCTGTGACCTGGTCGTTTCTTCGTGGGATCGGGCCGGCGGCGGGCGGGTGCCGGGCCGGCCGGGCCGGTGGGCAGCGGTCGCGGGGTGACGGTTCCGTGGTGCACGAAGCTTCGTGCGCCGTCGATCGGCTTCGTGGGCGCCCCGGCGTGCGCGGACGGCGCGGGCGGGACGCGGCGCCGTCCCGCCGGGCGGTCGGGCGACCGGTCGGGCGGGTGTGCTTCGAGCCGGGGCAACTTGGGGATTCGGCGCCGAACCGTCCGTGCGCGCCGGTAGCCTCTCGACGGGTGTCCGGCAGGTGCCCCGCGCATCCGCACAGGTTCGAGGAGGCGTCCGTGGAGAGGACTTCGGCAGGGCGGGTGGACCCCCGGCCTCGGTCGGCCGCGCAGTCGGGCGCGCCCGGCACTCCGAGGCCGTTCACCGTCCCGAGGCGGGCCGGCACTTGGCGGGACATGCGGTCCGACGCACGGAAGGACGCCCTCCGATGACTCTCCCCTCCCCCCGCAATCCCTCCTCCCCGGCCGGCGGCGACCCGCGCCGGGGCGTGCTCGACGCCGCCCTGGTCGACCGCGTCACGGACGCGGTCCTGTTCGCCGGCCTGCCGGTCGCGTTCGGCGACCAGGGCCCCGGTGTCCGCATCCGTCCCGCGGAGGCGGTCGACGCCGCCGACCGGTGCGAGGGCCTGGCGGCCCTCGACTGGCTGCCGTCCCGGCGCCTGGCCGACGCGGCCGCCATGGAGGATCCGCAGCACGCGGCGGGTTCGGCCCGGCAGGTGGTCGGGGTGAGCATGGTGAACGCGCTCGCCGAGTTCCTCCCCGCCTTCGGGCTGGACGTGAGCCGGGACCGCTCCGGCCGCGAGCTGCGGGTGGGCGGAGCGGCGGACAGCGGACTGCGCGTGCCGCCGGACGTCCTGGTCCGGCGTCCTGCGGGGGCCACACCGGCCGAGCTCGGACTCGACGCGGAGCTCGTCGACGCCGTCCGCCGCAGCGCCGCACTGGCGGGGCTCCCCGTCGCCGGGCACCTCGGCGCCGCCGGTGTCACCCTCGGCCCGTGGCCGACGGGGGAGGACGGAACCGGTGGCGACGGGGGTGCGGACATCGGCTGGAACCCTTCGCGCCGGCTCTCCGACCTTGCCGACAGCGGCTCCCCGGCCGCCGGGCTCGCGGCGGTCGCCCGCACGTCCGTCCACGCGGCGATGCTCCACGCACTCGGCACGATCCTCGGGGCCTGCGGGACGGAACTTCGCTGGTTCCACGCCCGCAACCGGCTGCGGGCCCTCGGCGAGTCCACCCCCGCCATCCGGCACTGACACCGGCCCCGGGGAGCGGCCCGGCGCGGCCCGGAGCCGCCCGGAGCACCCCGGAGCCGGTTCCGCAGGGCCGGCCACCGCGTGTCGGCGGGCTCCTGCGGCGGGGTGCTGGTCCAGACCACAGGTGAATCTGGTCCAGACCATTGACGGTCGGCGGGGCGATGCCTACGGTATGGGGCACTTACCTGGCGCAGGCATGCCAAGATCCGCACGGCTGGCGCACCCCCCCACACGCGCTTTCCTGCGTCGGGCGCACTCCCCACCCCCCACGGAGGAGAACCATGCGCAAACGCCACATGGTGGGCGCGGCCCTGGCCGCCCTCGCCGTCCCGCTCGCGATGGCCGTTCCGGCCCAGTCGCACGGGTTCATCAACCTGCCGCCGAGCCGCGCCGCGCTCTGCGGTGCGGGCGTCGTCACCAACTGCGGTGACATCCAGTGGGAGCCCCAGAGCGTCGAGGGCCCGAAGGGCTTCCCGACCAGGGGACCCGCCGACGGCACCATCTGCGCGGGCGCCGACTCGCGCTGGGCGCCCCTGGACAACCCGCGCAACGGCGCCTGGCCGACCACGAAGGTGACGGCCGGCCAGCAGCTCACGTTCACCTGGGAGATCGAGGCCAGGCACTCGACCACCAACTTCCGGTACTTCCTCACCAAGCCCGGTTACAGCGCGACCCAGAAGATCACCCGGGCCGGTCTGGACCTCACCCCGTTCCTGACCGTCCCGTACAACGGACGGCAGCCGGCCGCCACCACCACGCACACCGCGACCCTCCCCACCGGTCGCACCGGACACCACGTGATCGTCGCGGTCTGGGACGTCGCCGACACGGCGAACGCGTTCTACTCCTGCACCGACGTGCTGTTCTGATCCAACCTGCACCACCGGGCCCGCCGACCTCCTCCCCGGGGCCGGCGGGCCCGCCGGCCGCTCAACTCCCGGACAGCAGCGCCGCCAGGGCGAGGGCCGTGTCCGGGTGGCGGCCGAGCAGCGCCGCGCCCGCCGGGCCGGACTCCGCGGGCGCCCACCCCCCGTCGCAGCCCAGCAGGCCGGCCAGCGCGTCACACGTCCCGGGGTGCGCCGCGAGCAGCGCGGCGCCGACCGGGCCGCCGCGCCGGGAGAGCCCGGCCGCGGGCGGCACCGGCTGCGCCCGCCACGGCGGGACCCAGGTGTCCAGCGCCCCCGGCCGGCCGGGGAAGATCCGCCCGGCCTCCCGGATCAGCAGCGGTGCGAGGTCGGCGCCGTCGGCGCGCAACGTGCCGATCAGGGTCGGCAGCCAGGGCAGCAGCACCGGGTCGGGCAGTCGTGCGAAGGCGTTGGAGACCGCCTCCACCACGAAGTCGGCCAGTCCGGGGGCCGGCTCCAACGCGTGCAGGAACCCGCTGAGGTACCGCGGATAGGAGGGCAGCACCAGCGGGTTGGCGAGCAGTTCGTCACACCGCTCCCGCAGCTCGGCCCGCGTCAGCCCGCCGAGCTGCACCCGGGCCGCCCAGAGCAGCGCCGTCCTGGACGGGTCCTGCGGGTGCGACTGCGCGACGGCGAGTTCCAGCTGCGTCCGGTCGCAGCCCAGGGACAGGGCCAGGTCCTCCATGCTGAGCAGGAAGCCCAGCATCGCCGCGACCTGGCGGACGGTCGCGTCCTCGTCGACGAACGCCGTCGGCAGCAGCGTGCAGTAGTGCGCGTACCCGGTCCTGACGAAGGACTCGATCCACCCGGGCAGGACCGGCTCGGCGGTCCGGTAGTGCGCCAGCAGCCGCCGGACCCGGCGCAGCACCTCCGGTGCGCCGTCGACCCCGCGCTCGGTGGCCAGCACCTCCAGGGCGCGGGTGCCCAGCTCCTCGGCGAGGCGCCGGCTGCGCAGGTAGAGGGTGGCGTCCTCGACCGTCCGCAGGACGGTCCCCGCCGTGGCCTGCGGCGCGTTGGCGGCGCGCCGCAGGCGCTGTTCCAGGACCTGTTCGACGCTGACGCCCTCGTAGCCGAGCTCGATGAGCGCCCGCTGGTGGGTGCCGATCGCCACGTCCCAGGACTCCTGGATGGGCCGTTCGCCGAGCCGGCGCTCGCCCATGATCGGTCGGGCGGCCTCGTGCGGCAGCAGTTGGCGCAGGATCCAGAGGAGGTCGGAACACCGCTCCAGCTCGGGGCGGGACGCGACGTCGAGCAGGGCCCGCTTCACGCCCCGCTGCTCCAGGTTGAGGCCGAGCGGGGCGAGGCGGTCGTGGACGTCCCGGGCGAGGGGCGGCAGCGCGTCGTAGCCGACCTGGCCGACCCGGTCGCCGCCCATCATGATCTCGACCAGCCGGGCGACGTCGCGCCGGCCCGGCACGGTGTCCTTCTCGATGCAGGTGACCGCCGCGTCCTGGAAGTCGTACGGCGTGGGCCTGGCCCGGTCGCGCAACCCGGCCAGCAGGATCGACGTCTCGAACACCGCGATCGCGTCGGCGGTGGAGGCGAGGTAGCCGTTGCGGCGGGCCGCGCGCACGATCTCCACGGACCAGCCGAGGAGTTCGGCCTCGTCCAGGGCGTCGAGGACGGGCGGGCGCTGCAGGAAGCCGGACAGCTGGTCGGAGGCCGGTGCCGAAACGGCGGGCGCGGGTGCGACCCCGCGGGCCTTGGCGGTCGACTTCCTCGCGCCGGGCCCGCCCGCCAGGCGGTACGGCTGCACCCGGGTGCGCTTGAGGTTCTTCGTCCACACCGTCGCGGCGATCGACACCGAGCCTGCGGCCAGGCCGAACTGGGCCTCGATCGCCGCGTGGCTGGAGGGGATGAGGCCGTGCCGCCACGTGGTGGCCGTGCGCGGGCCGATCTCGAACCCGGCACTGCCGTGGACGCCGAACTCGGCCACGCGGCTGGCCGCGTGGAACGCGCCGCAGACGTACAGGCAGTCGGCGGGGTCGGTGCCGGTGGCGGCCAGGTGCTCGCGCATCCTGGTCCACATGTAGCGCTCGCGGTCCTCGTCCACCCGCACCCGCCGGACGTCGCCCGGGGCGAGGCGCCGGAACAGGCTGCCGATCAGCAGCATGACCTGCCGGTACGTGTCGTGGTCGGCGTCGCCGAGCGGCAGCTCGACGTACTGGTGCCACCACTCCGACCAGTGCCGGACCTTGCCGTGGCGCAGCAGGTGCTCCTCCAGCTCGGCGAACCGGGGCCGCAGGTCGCCGATCTCCACGCCGACCGCGTCGCCGTGCAGTGCGGCTTCCGGTTCGGCCGCCGGCGCGTCCGGGTCGGCCGGCCCGTCGGCGGCGGCGTCGCGCGGCTCCCACTGGAAGACGTGGTCGCTGGAGCGGTCGACGAGGACGAGTTCGACACCGGGGGTGTCGAGGGCGTAGGCGATGGCCTGGTACTCGGCGGACGCCTCGGTGATCGGGGCGACCACCGACAGCGGCGCCCAGTCGGCGGGGAAGCCCTCGATCTCGCTCGCGAACGCCTGCACCGCCACCGGGAGCCGGCAGTTGCGCAGTTCGGCGAGGAGCGGCGCCATGTCCTCACACAGCTCCAGGTAGACCACCTTGGGCTGCTTCTCCCGGAGCCGCCGCGCCATCGCGACGGCCGAGGCGGGGGAGTGGTGGCAGACCGGGAAGATCTCCAGGGGTTCGCGCACCGCGCGGTCGATGTCGTCGACGAGGCCGAGCAGGATGCCCTCCAGGGCGTCCGGTCCGCCGGCGAACGACGCCGCGGCGTCCTGGAGTTGGGAGCGCAGTGCGTCGAAGGTCCCTTCGTCCGCGGAGCCCCCGCCCCGGGCGGGCGTGCCGGCCCCCGCCCCGGCCCTGGTCGTCGCGGCGGTCTTCGCGGCGCTCACGCGAGCGTGGCGATCGTGTCGCGGCCGCCTTCGAGGAACTCGGGCCAGGCCCCGCCCTCCGCCTTGCTGCGCGGCTCGACGACACCGTGCAGGTACTTGTTGAGGATGGCGAGGTCCTCCGGCTCGCGCCGGGCGAGCGACCCGACGAGCGAGGAGGCGAGGGTGCGGGCGGTCAGGGTGCGCTCGCCGAAGAAGGTGCCGTGCAGGACGGCGTCCTCCAGCACACCGATCTGCTCGGCGGTGGACAGCGCGGACTCCAGCTTCTCGTCGTCACTGCCTGCCGCAGCCGCGGAGGCGCGCAGGTCCGCGAAGGACTGCAGCAGGACGTCGAGCAGGGTGGGCGGCACGTCCAGGTCGATCTGGTGCCGGCGCAGCAGCTCCTCGGTGCGGAAGCGGACGATCTCCGCCTCGCTCTTCCGGTTGGTGACGACCGGGATGCGGACGAAGTTGAAACGCCGCTTGAGGGCCGAGGACAGGTCGTTGACGCCGCGGTCGCGGCTGTTGGCGGTGGCGATGATCGAGAAGCCGGGCTTGGCGAACACGATGCCCGCGTCGCCGGTGAGCTCGGGCACCGAGACGTACTTCTCCGACAGGACGGAGATCAGCGCGTCCTGGACGTCGCTCGTGGAGCGGGTCAGTTCCTCGAAGCGGCCGATCGCGCCGGTCTCCATCGCGTTCATGATCGGCGAGGGGATCATCGACTCCCGGGACTGGCCCTTGGCGATCACCATGGACACGTTCCACGAGTACTTGATGTGGTCCTCGGTGGTGCCGGCGGTGCCCTGGACCACCAGCGTGGAGTTGCGGCAGATTGCGGCGGCCAGCAGCTCGGCCAGCCAGCTCTTGCCGGTGCCGGGGTCGCCGATCAGCAGCAGTCCGCGGTCGGAGGCGAGCGTGACGACGGCGCGCTCGACGATGCTGCGCTCGCCGAACCACTTCTGCCTGACCTCCCGGTCGAGGCCGTCGGAGGGCTCGGAGCCGAGGACGAACAGCCGGACCATCTTCGGGGAGAGGCGCCAGGTGAAGGGCTTGGGGCCGTCGTCGATCGACTCCAGCCAGTCGAGCTCGTCGGCGTACTTGATCTCGGCGGGGGCGCGGAGCAGGTCGGACATCAGCGGACTGCCTTTCCGGGGTGTCGGTACGGGGTCGTGCGGGGGTGGTGCCGGTGGAGCGGGGAGGCGCTCGGCGCTACCCGAGGAAGTTCTTGAGCTCGTGGACGAGCTTGCGGATGTGACCCGAGATCACCGGCGTGCCCTGGTCCTTGAAGCGCTCCCGGAACCACGGGTTGACGCTGGCCCGGCCGGCGCTGGTCACCGAGCCGACCGGGATGAACTTCGCTCCGGAGCGGTGCACGGCGGCCATCTGCTCGAAGAGCTGCTCGCCGTTCCACTCGTAGAAGTCGGAGATCCACACCACCACGGTGTTGCGGGGCTCGGCGATCTTCGGCTGGGCGAGCGCCATGGCGACGGTGCCGTCGGTGCCGCCGCCGAGGTTGGTGCGCAGCAGCGTCTCGAAGGGGTCGTGCACCCACGGCGTGAGGTCGACCGCGCGGGTGTCGTACGCGACGAGGTGGACGTCCACCCTCGGCAGCCCGGCGAAGATGGAGGCCAGGATGGTGCAGTTCACCATGGAGTCGACCATCGATCCGGACTGGTCCACGACCACGACGAGGCGCTGGGGCGTGGTCTTGCGGGCGGTGTGACGGTAGTACAGGCGGTCGACGTAGAGCCGTTCCTGCTCCGGGTCCCAGTTGGTGAGGTTCTTCCAGATCGTCCGGTCGAGGTCGAGGTTGCGGAAGACCCGCTTCGGCGGGACGGACCGGTCCAGCGCGCCGACCGAGGCCTTCTCGACCTGGGTGCGCAGCACTTCGGCGACCTCGTCGACGAACCTGCGGATGAGCGCCTTGGCGTTGGCGAGGGCGACGCCGGACAGGTTGTCCTTGTCGCGCAGCAGCTGTTCGATCAGCGACATGCTCGGCGTCAGCCGTGCGGCGAGCCCCGGGTCCGCCAGGACCTCGCGCAGGCGCATGCGCTTGACCAGGCCCGCCTCGATGTCCGCGAGTTCGGGGCCGATCCACGGGATGAGCGTGGACAGGTCGGGGGTGCCACCGTGGCCGCCGGGGTTGGTGCCCGCCGCCGTCCCGCCGGGGCGGGTGCCGCGCAGTTCGCCGGGCCGGCAGCCCAGCGCGCGCTCCAGCCAGCCCGCGTCGGCCTGCCAGCCGGCCAGCTGTCCGGCGGTGACGGTACCGGAACCGGTCGCGAAGACGTTCAGCAGCACCTTCGACACCAGGGCCGCGCGGCGGACCTCGGCGGCACGGTCCCGCCCGTCGGGTTCGGACGCGGTCTCGGGCGTCATCAGGCCGTCGAACTCGCCGGCCAGCTCCGGATGGCGCTGCACGATCGAGTCGACCGAGGCGGCCGGGTCCAGCAGGGCGGCCGGCAGGCCGGACTCCTCGACGACGGCCAGGCTCGCCGACTCCAGCGCGGCCTGCTCCTCGGGGTCGAAGAGCCGGGCGAGCAGGCGCCAGTACAGGACCTGCCGGCGGTTGGCGTCACCGTCCGCCCCGGAGTCCGGCGTACGGTCCGGGCCGAGGGCGGGTTCGGTCGTGGGTCGGGTCATTTCCGCAGCAGCTTTCCGGCCCGCTCGCGCAGGGCCTGGACGGCGTCGAGGGCGGCCTTCTCCCCCTTGAGGCCGGTCTTGTCGGCCGTTCCGCCCGCCCACGCCCCGGCGTGCAGCGCGACGGTCTTCCGCTTCACGGTGGTCTCGACGGCGAGGGGCTGGACGCTGAACCCTCCGGCGTCCCAGCGCAGCAGCCCGATGCACGCGCTCGACGCCGCGACGGCCTGCGGGGTGAGCGGCCCCGCGGTCGGTATGCGGTCGGTGTCGACGGTGATCCGGTGCCCGGCGAGGGCGAGGGTCAGCGTCTCGCCGTCCTGCTCGACGGCGTAGCCCTCCAGGAGGACGGGCGCCGCGATCCGTGCGGGGTGCCGGTCCAGCGGCGCGGTGGGCGCGACGAGCGCCGTGGCGAGGACGACGCGGGCGGTGGCGAACGGGTCGGCGCCCGTACCCGGCCGGGCCGCCGCGTCGTCCCAGAGCAGGTCCCCCTCGGCGGTGACCGGCATGGCGGTCAGGTCCATCGAGAGCCCTTCGCCCGCGGCGGCCAGCAGGGACAGGTGGGGGCGAAGGAGCTGCCACACACCGGCACCGACGACCGTGTCCGGCTTGGGGACCGACACCCCGGCGCGGACCAGGCGGGGCGCGCCTCCGTCGGCGGGTTCGAACACCGCGTGGACCTGGACCTGTGCGGCGGTCGCGTGGGCGTGCAGGTCGACGCCCAGCGGCAGCAGCCGGCCCGTCACGACCGCCGGCGGTGCGGCGGCCGACGGGGCGCCGACGGCGCCCGGCTGCGTGAGCAGCACCGCCCGGGACCACAGGTCGGCCCAGCGGCGCAACGGCACCTGGTCCAGGGCGGCGCCGGGGCAGGACGCGGCGAGTTCGGCGGCGAAGCCGTCCAGCAGTGCGGCGAGGCGGCGCAGCCCAGGGTCGGGCAGCAGGGCGGAGACCACCGGTGCGGCGCCGGCGACCGACTCGTGGTCGATGCCCTGCCACCCGGCGCGGGCCAGGTCGGCCAGCCAGGAGCGGGCGGCGGCGAGCAGGTTGGCGGCCGGGCCCGAGCCCGCCGGGGACACCGCCGCCGGGCCCGCGGCCGGATCGCCGGCGGGAGGCCGGCCGGTCGCCTCGCCGATCCGGTCCGTCAGGGCGTCGTGGACGGCGCCCAGCAGTGCGGTGCGGGCCGCGGCGAGGACGGTGAGGTGCTCCTCGCCCGCCGCACCGGCGGCGGCCTTCCCGGCCGCTTCGGCGACCCGGTCGGCGAGCGGCGATCCGGTGACCGCGTCGGCGAGTGCGGCCAGGCCGGCGGCCTGGGCGGGGCCGGGCCGGCGCAGGCCGCCGACCAGGGCCCGGTCGAAGGCGTCGACCGCCGCCAGGGCCTCCTGGAGCCCGGCGACCGGTTCGGTGAGCAGGTCGATGCGCATCAGGCCACCGCCCGGCTCGACGGGAACCAGTGCAGCTCCGGCAGCGGCGCGGTGGTCGGCGCGAGTTCGAGGTAGGCCAGTTGGCGCAGGAAGCGGCTGAACACGCTCGCGGCGGCCGATCCGTCGGCCTTCGGCGGGCGGGTGCCGGTCATGGTGCGGGTGATCTCCGGGCCGCCCGGTTCCGGGGTGCCCGCGTCGACCCGCAGGTAGCGGGCGACGCGCTCGCCGCCGTACTGCAGCACCGCCTCGTCGACCAAAGCCGCCAGGTGCTTGCAGAAACTGCCGTACGCGCCGCCGCAGGGCCGGTTGTTGTTGGTGCTGCAGGTGAACGCGAAGTCGCCGGCCGCGACCGACGAGACGTAGACCCGCCCGATGTCCGAGCCGCTGGACACCACGCCTTGCAGTCGACCGTCCGTCAGTTCCACGAACGGGACCTTGGCGAGCTTGCGCGGCCGGGCGGGCGCGACCACCTGGGCCGTGCTCGACTCCTCCCGGGAAAACGACACACCAACTCCTTGCACTGAGAGGGTTTTCGCGCCGGAGCGGCGCTGTACGGAGGAACCTATCGGGGGCCACTGACAACGGCAGCCGCCCCCCTGCGCTGCGGAAACGTTCCCCCGCTCCCTCTCCGGCCTCCACTGCCCGCCTCCCGTTCCCGGCCGACGTTCGGGGGCACCCGGCGGGGCGGACCGGCGGAAAAGCCCTGTCGCCGAACGTGGTCGCGCGGTTATGGTGAGTGACATTCGGGTCGTGTGCCGGTGGGAGGACCAAGAGGGCGGGAGGTGCGGCAGTGGCGGTCACGGAGGTCAGGGTCGGTCGGGACAGGGTCAGGCTGGACGTGGAGGGGCTCTGCGGTGCCCGCCTGGCGCCGACCGGCTCGGTGGTGCTGCCGGAGCACGTCGAGGTCTACCGGATCGGGGTCGGCTGGGGCGAGCCGGTTCCCTGCTCGGAGGCCGACCGCGCGCGCTGGGAGGGTGCCCTGCGCACCTTCCTCGACCGCCTGTCGCGGGCCCTGGAGGAGGTGTACCGGGCGCACGGTGGCCGCAGCGCCGTCATCGACCTGGCCGAGGGCTCACGCGCCTGGCACGGCATCGGCCGCCCGCGCCGGTGGCCGGGCCGGCAGCGGCGGGCCACCGAACGGTCGGTGCACGCGCAACAGGTCTTCGCGCTGGAGCTGCACCGGGTCACCGAGCTGTACCGGCCGGTGCGGGCGGAGCTCGAACAGCGGGTGGCGGAGGCGCTGGTGGCGCGGAAGGCGGCCGAGGAGGCCCGCCGGCGGGAGGAGCGGCGGAGACGGGCGGTGCTCGACGGGGTCGCCGCCCGCGAGGTGTGGCTCTACCGGCCGGCGGGCCGGGGCGAGCCCGTCCGCATCCACCGCTCCGACATCCACCGCTCCGACCTGCCGGCGGCGGAGCCACCTGGGGCACCCGAGGGCCCGGAGGGCTCCGCGAGCCCCTCCCGGGGCCCTCTGACCGCAAGGGAACTGGCGACGGCTCTGCGGGAGCTGGTGCGCGCCCCTGACGGCAGCGGTGACTTCCGCTGGGACGAACGGGCCCGCGCCGCGACCGAGGAGGAGTGCCGTGCCCAGGACGTCGCCGTCACCTTCCACGACTGGTGGCGCGAGGTCACCGGGAACCACTGGCGCACGGGTCCGGAGGGCCCGCAACCGGTGGTCGCGAGTCCCGGCACGAGGGGGTCGAGCCGCAGCCACGGCATCGGAGGCACCGGTGTGTCCGGATCCGGCGGCTACTCCGGCGGCCACGGACTCAGCGGGTTCGGGGGCTTCGGCGGCTACTGAGTCCACGCCGGCACCCCGCCACCCCAGCCACGCCGGCTCCTACCGGTCGCGCTTCAGCACCCGCCAGCCACCGGCCCGGTTGTCGGCGACGATCTGCCGGAACATCGCCAGCAGCGCCGCCTCGTTGACCGCCCCGCCCTCCCGGACGGCCACCGTGCGGGCGGTCTTGTTGTCGTGGCCGCCGGTGACGATGCCCTCCGGGTCGGGCACGATGCCGCCGTCGTAGAGGAACACGTTGACGTGGTCCTTGGCCGCGAGCAGCGCGCAGATGTTGCCCTGGAGCACGAAGTACGGGACGACGGTCCGCTTGACGGTCTCCGCGACCTCCGGATCGGCCTCGTGGACGAGGTCCCTGACCCGCCGGCAGATCTCCTGCTGCCAGCCGGGCAGGGCGTCGATGTAGGCATCCACGCGGGGATCGGTCTCGTAGCGGGCCATGACGCTGCTCCTCGTGCCGGTGACGGACGCGCTGTCCCGGACGATTCTGCGCCCGGCACCGGCACGCGCCGGTGAACACCGCGCCGCCCCTCGGGTCGGTGCCGCGGCGGTCAGACCTGCGCCGCGTACCGGGTCAGCCCGGCGCGGACGGCGACGTCCACGGCCGGCTCCAGCAGCAGGGGCGGGCGCCCGTCGTCCCCGGTGCCCGCCGCGGCCAGCAACTCCGCCACCACGGAGGTGTCGACGGTACGGACCTCGGCGCGCCGCAGGTACCGGACGAGGGCGGCGGTGAACACCGGCTCGTCCGCGCGCTGCACGCCGGCCAGGCCGGTCGCCTCGTCGACGAACGCCTCCTCCGAGCCCAGCCATGCGGCGGCCCCGGACAGCCCGTCGTCGTGGACGGCGGCCGGGTAGGGGATCCGGTGCCAGGCACCGTCCTCCCACCAGTAGAGGAACCCGAAGAGGTTGCCCCGGGCGTCCTCGCGCAGCTGCTCCGAGGGCAGCCAGTCCGGGCCTCCGGCGAGGAAGTCGATCTGCCGGCCGTCGACGTGGGTCACGCTCCCGTCGGAGTCCTGGCCGCAGAAGACCGCGTGGCCGTCGTCGAGCACGGTGACACGCCACCAGTAGGACCCGCCGGTGGCGTCGCACCACACGCCGTGCTCGTCCAGCCAGTAGCCCTCGGGGTCGCCCTGGGCGGCCTCCAGCAGGGCGAGGGCGACGGCCCGCGCCCACACGGCGTCCGCGTGGTGCAGGTCCTCGGGCCGGCTCGGCCTGTACATGGTGGTACGTCCCCTCCGTCGGTGACGCACAGCCTGCCACACCCCTTTCTCCGGCGGTCGGCCCCGGACCGGGTGGACCCGGGTTCCCGCAGGTCGACGAGGTCGACCAGAATGGCGGTGTGGACGAAGTGGACTACCAGGTGCTGTTGCACGAGGCGATGGAGGCGGCCCGGCGGTCGCCCCTGCGAGGGCGGGTCGCCGACTACATTCCGGCCCTCGCGAAGGCCGACCCGGCGGCGTTCGGGATGGCGATCGCCACCGTCGACGGGGAGGTGTTCGGGGCGGGGGACTGGCGGCACCCGTTCTCGATCCAGTCGGTGTCGAAGCTCTTCACCCTGGCGCTGGCACTGGCCGAGGGCGACGACGGACTCTGGACCGGCGTGGGCCGCGAGCCGTCCGGCAACCCGTTCAACTCGCTGGTGCAGCTGGAGTCCGAGCAGGGCATCCCGCGCAACCCGTTCATCAACGCCGGCGCCCTGGTCGTGACGGACCGGCTGCTGAAGCTGACCGGGGACGCGGTCGGGGCCGTCCGGGACTTCCTGCGCACCGAGTCCGGGAACCCGGCCGTCGCGGTGGACGACTCGGTGGCCTCCTCGGAGGCGCAGCACGGTCACCGCAACGCCGCGATGGCACACTTCATGGCGAGCTACGGGAACCTGCGCAACCCGGTCGACAGCGTTCTCGCGCACTACTACGCGCACTGCGCGATCGAGGCCAGCTGCCACGACCTCGCGCTGGCCGGACTCTTCCTCGCCCGCCACGGGGTGCGGGCCGACGGTTCGCGGCTGCTGTCGCGCAGCGAGGCCAAGCGGATCAACGCGGTGCTGCTCACCTGCGGTACCTACGACGCGGCGGGCGAGTTCGCCTACCGGGTCGGCCTGCCGGGCAAGAGCGGGGTCGGCGGCGGGGTGCTGGCGGTGCTGCCGGGCCGGGGCACGGTCTGCGTCTGGAGCCCGGGCCTGGACGCCGCCGGGAACTCGGTGCTCGGCGTCGCGGCCCTCGACGCGCTGACGACCGCGACCGGCTGGTCGGTGTTCTGATCCGGAGGCCCGCACCGGGGACGGCGCGTGCGCCGATGGTGCGACCGCCGGCGCACGGGTGTGCCCGTCCGCGTCGCAGCCAGGGGAACGGCGCCCCTGCGGCGCCGTCCAGGTGGCGTCCGCACGGCGGTCGACGATCAGGACGCGGTTGTCGGCAGTGCCGAGGGCGACGACGTCGCCGCCGACCGGCGCCGGGCCGACCCCGGTGGCGGTGACCTCGCATTCCCCGCCGTGCCGCCGTGCCGCCCTGCGTCCCCGCTGCCGACAGGCGGCGGTCGCGCGTCGGGCCGGTGGCGTCGGCCGCACGGGGCTCACGCCGGGCGGACCGCCCGGGGGCCGACGACGTCGGCGCCGAGCGCGGTGACCCTGGCTCGCAGTCCGCGGTCCGCGGTGACGACCAGGCACCTCCGCCGGGTCCGGTCGGTCAGGGCGTTCTCGACGAGGTCGACGATCCGGTCGTCGCCGCTGCCGGACGCGGCCTCGACCCGAACTCCGGGGACCGGGGCGACGCCGCGCGCGGCGCCCTCCACGACGAGGACCACCTCCAGCGGCCCGGAGTGCGCCCACGCCGGGCCGCCGGCAGGTGACACCAGCCCGCCGTCCGCGATGCCGGTCAGGGAGTCGCGCAACCGCTCCGCGGCGCCCCGCCGGTCGCGCCACCAGCCGTCGGGCACCGACCCGACGACGTTGGCGGCGTCCACCACCAGCAGGGGCACCTGCCCGCTGCTCTCGTCCGTGTCGCCCTCGTCCATGGTCCGAAAGTCTTCCACGGCGCGCCCCGACGTCTCCGTCCGCCGCCCGACTCCGCCGGAACCTCACCCGTCGGCCGCCCGCACCGAGTGCCCGCACGACTTCTCGGACGCCACGGACCGGCGGTCGGACGAGCCCGTCCGGGGCGCGGCGGCGCCCCGAACGCGGTCTCACCCCGCTCCCGCCGTCGCTGCGGGCGGCTGCTCCGGGCCCGTGAACGGTCCGGCGAGGGCTTCGAGTTCGTCCGGGTGGAGGACGAGGTCGGCCGCCGCCGCGGAATCGCGGATGCTGGCCGGGCGGCGGGCACCGGGGATCGGGACGACGACGGGGGAGAGCGCGAGGAGCCAGGCGAGGCCGACCTGTTGCGGGGAGACCCGCCGTGCGGCGGCGATCCGGTGGAAGGCGGTGCGGGCGGCGGTGTCCTCCGAGGGGTCGTCCAGGACGCTGCGGGCGAGACCGCCGAGCGGGCTCCAGGGGAGGAACGCGAGGCCCAGCCGTTCACAGAGCCGCAGTTCGGGCTCGCCGCCGCGTACGGCGGGCGAGAACCGGTTCTGCACCGAGACCAGGTCCGGGCCGAGGACGTCCCGGGCCGTCAGGATCTGCCGCTCGTCGACGTTGGAGATCCCCGCGGCCCTGATCTTTCCGGCGTCCAGCAGTTTACGTACGGCACCCACCGACTCGGCCCACGGGACCCGGGGGTCCGGATTGTGCAGCTGGTAGAGGCCGAGCGCCTCGACACCGAGGCGGCGCAGCGAGTGCTCGCAGGCCCGCCGGAGGTGTTCGGGCCGGCCGTCGACGCTCCACGAGCCGTCCCCGGGCCGGCCGCGTCCGCCCTTGGTGGCGACCAGCACCGCCGCCCGGTCGGCGGCCGGCCGGGCGGCCAGGGCCCGGGCGACCAGCCGCTCGTTGTGGCCGACCTCGTCGGCGTGCCAGTGGTAGGAGTCGGCGGTGTCGAGCAGGGTGACGCCGGCGTCCAGCGCGGCGTGCAGGGTGGTGAGGGCGGCGTCCGTGTCGGGCCGGCCCTCGACCGAGAGCGGCATCGCGCCGAGCCCGATCGCGCCGACCGTCCGGTCGCCGAGGGAGCGCTGTCGCACGGTCACGCCGCCCTTCCGCCGGACACCCCGGCGCCGTGGCCGTCGCGGCCGTGGCGCTCCTCGGGAGCGTAGGAATCCCCGCGGTCCCCGAGCCCTCCGAACTCCCCCAGCCCTCCGAGGGCCCCGAGGACCTCGCCCACGGCGCCGTCCAGCCACTGCGCCGTGGGGGAGAACCGCAGCCCGAGGCCGGCGGCGCGCCGGTTGTCCATCGGGTACCAGCGGTCGAAGGAGAACGGCGAGCGGTCCGTCTCCCCGGCCCGGCGGTAGCGCGGGGTGGTGCCGAGCCGTTCCGCGATCAGCTCGCAGAGCGCGACCGCGTCGACCGGCCCGTCCGAGCAGGCGTTCACCGCGGCCACGCCGCGCTCGCCGGATTCGAACTCCGGGTCGCGGGCTCCACCACCGACTACTTCTTCGCCCGGTCCCTGGTGGCGGCGGGCGTGGGCGTGTCCCTGGTGCCGTACGTCGCGCTCGATCCGGCACTCCCCGGCACCCGGGTGGTTCCGGTGAGACCGCCGCGTCCCGCCCGCCACTTCGGGATCGCCCGGGCCCGGCGCAGCCGCCCCCACCCGTACGCCGAGGCCCTGGCCGCCCTCCTCCGCGAACACGCCGCCCCGGCCTCCCCGGGCGAGGCCCCCCCGGCCCCGGCCGCGTCCGGCGCCGTGCCCCGGACGTCCTGACGCCCCGAGCCGAGGCCGTCCGGCTCTGCGGCCGGATGGACGGCACCGTCGGGTACGACGGCCCGGCACCTCCTCCGCCGGCACGGACCTCGCCCGGTACGGACTCTGCTCGGTACGGACTCTGCTCGGTACGGACTTCAGTCCGGTGCGGCGCATCGACCGGTGCCGGCGGGGGACCGGCGTCCGGGCGCACGACGGGTCGAACCGCCGTGCGCCCGGTTCCGGGTCAGTCGCGCCGGTCGAACAGCCGGACCGGGATGGGTTCCGGCCGAGGGGCCGGGCGACCCGAGAGGGAGGACTCCTGCGGGGAGAGCATGAGGGCGATCCCGCCGAGCGCGAGGAGGACGAGCACCGCCACCGCGAGCGGGGTGATGAACTGCGAGGCGGGCAGGCCGGCGGTCGGCGTGCGGCCGTCCAGCACGACCGAGACGGCGGCCATCCCGGTGTAGTGCATGGCGACCACCGCGACGCCCGCGATGAGCGCGGAGGCCAGCGAGGCCAGCAGGCCGGTGATGTTGAGCGTCATCCACAGCGCGGCGGTGGCCGCGAACACCGCGATCGCGATCGAGGCGGCGACGACGAGCGGCTGGTACGAGACCTGCCCCTGCACGTGCATGGCGGCCATGCCGAGGTAGTGCATCGCCGCGACGCCGAGACCGGTGACCGTCCCGCCGATCAGCAGGGTCCCGGCACTACGCGGTCGGTAGCCGACGTAGAGGATGCCGAGGCCGACCACGCCGATCGCCAGCAGCAGGCTGCACAGCGTCAGGGGCACGTTGTAGAGGATCGTCGATCCGGTGACGTTGAATCCGAGCATCGCCAGGAAGTGCATCGTCCAGATGCCGCAGCCGATCTCGGTGGCGCCGAGCAGCAGCCAGCCGAGGCGCCGGCGCGGCGGCAGGTCGAGGGCGCGGACGGTGCACCGAAGGCCGAGAGCGGCTCCGGTGCAGGCGACCAGGTAGGAGAGGACCGGGTTGATCCAGCCGTAATGGAAACCGTCGATGGGGGCGGTGTGGAGGTGCATGCGGTACCTGAACTGACGTGTCGCTGATGGATGGTGGGAGGGCACGCGCGGCGCGCGACCCGGCGGTTCCGGGGGACCGGAGAGGCGCGGGAGGCGAGGGAGGCGTACGGGAAGGGCGGGAATCCCGAAGGGAACCGGAGTCGGCACCGGCACCGGTACCGACTCCGGTATCCGGTCCGGGCCGGGGCGGTCCACCGGCAGCCGGTGGAGCGGGGCCGGACGCGCGCAGGCGTCCGGCAGGCTGCGATCCGGGCACGGTTCTCCTCGACGACGCTGATGACCCCGGCGGCCCGTCAGGCGTCGAGGGTCACGAGCGCCGCGGAGTGTCGGCAGGCGGGAGCGGGCTCCGGAACGTACGGAGCGGACACGGTGCGACGTTCGTCGTCGGACGGGCGCCGTGACGGGAAGCCGTCTGCCGGGCCTCACGTGCGGGTACATACTATCGACCCGCCGGTCAAGGGCTGTACGGGGGGTGCGTCTACGGACGATGTCGCGCGGGCGTGCCGGTGCGACCGCGTCCGCGGCGCGCCGAGCGGGCCCCGGTCGGCCTGCCCCGTGGCGCCCGCACGCCGCCCCGACCGTCGAACGTGCGGTCGACGCCCCGGCCGGTCGGTCCACCGGCCGGTCCACCGGGCCTGCGCTCCGGATGGTGAAGCTGCGGGAACGGGACACGGGCGGCCCGGTCTTGGGACATGATCGGAGGGTGTCGACCCAGAGCCAGTCCCCGCCGCCCCCGACCGCCTCCCTGGTCTTCTGGGCCGGGCGGTGCGACCACCACGCCCGGACCGTCGAGCTCGAACTCGCCCGGTGGGGGCATGAGTTCCCCGACGGACCACCCGACGCGGAGGACTCGCTGATCCTGCTGCGCCGTACCGTGGGGGAGCTGCGGTCGGACGCCGGGGCGGACGCCCTCCATGCGGACGGTCTCCGGGCGGAGGCCCTCGGTGCGGACCGCTTCCGCGTCGCGGATCTCCTGGAGCGGGCCGCCGGTCCGTTGGAGGCGGCGCGGCAGTTCACGGCCCGCACGCTCTCTCCGGCGTTGCTGCCCCTGATCGCCCACCACCTGCGCACCGCGGGCGCCGCCCTCGCGGCAGCCCGGACCTCCGTGCAGGCGGGTGCTCCGGCGGCGGGTCCGTTCCCGCCGCGGCCGACGCCGTAGGGCGGTCACGTCCGGCCGGTGACGCCGGCGGACGGGAGGGCGGAGGCCGTGCACGGGCACGACGTCGCGGGCCCCGCCCTGCGGGTGGGCAGGACGGGGCCGGGAGCGGCACGAACCTCAGAACCTCAGGAGCTCAGTACCGCAGGACCGCGGCGATGTGCCCCATGCCGCTCAGCTTCCCGTCCGGGACGAAGTCGACCTGGGCCCCGCCGTCCAGCGCCTTCTCGATGATCTCGTCGACGATGTCCTCACGGGCACCGGCCTCTCCGTCGGTGGCCGGCACGAGGTGTTCGCCGTCGTCGCGGACGGTGGCGCGGTAGTCGTCCTCGACGACCAGCCGACCGATCCGCCCGTCGCCTGTGGTCTGCCATACCTCGTCGAGCCCGGCGGCCAGCAGCTGGCGGCCGCGGGCCTGGTCCAGCTCGGCCTCCGCGTTCGCGGCGGCCCGGTCGGCCTGCTGGGCGAGGGCGGGCCGCACCGCCTCCCGGAGCGCCTGGGCGGGCCCTTCGGCGAGGCCGCCCACCGCGACCGTCGCCACGGGGCCGGGGGTGGCGGTCCAGAGGTCCTGGAAGAGGGACAGCGCGTGGGCCTCGCCCACCAGGTGGAACGGGCGGGGGTCCTCGGCGAGCACGTCCCGCAGGCCCGCCTCCGCCTCACGGAAGAACTGGCGGGTGGCCTCGTCGCTGAAGGTGCTCGGCAGGTCGCCGATCCGCTCCTTGCGCTCGGCGTCCGGGTCCTCCAGGCTCCGGGTGAAGGGGAAGCTGCCGGACTGCGCCTCCAGGCGGTCGCCCGTGCCCGCCCACAGGCTGATGCGGTCGGCGGCGAGCGCCAGGACCCAGTAGGGGCGGTCGGCCGCACGGGCGGCGACCAGGTTGCGGGTGAGATAGGAGTCCGACACGACCGTGCGGGCCGGCACGGCCCGGGTCAGCGACCACACCTGGTGCTCGCCGGGCGAGACGAACAGGGCGAGGCCGTCCTCCGCGTGCACGAGGTCGACCTCCTTCAGCGCCTGGTCGAGCTGGCCGGTCACGTCGAGCCGGTCGGCCCGGGAGATCGCCTGGTCCTCGTCGATCCTGGCCCTCGCCTCGGCGACGAGGTTCCGCAGGAGAACCGGGTCCTGGGCGTTGTCGGGCTCCCGGCGGTGGGTCGGCATCAGGATCGAGACCGCCGGGTACGGGCGGGGACGGCGAAGCTCGGCGAGCGTCGCGGTGGTGAGATCGGAACGCATGGGGGAGTACCTTTCGTCAGAACCCGTCCGGCGGGCGTACGCGCGCGGCGGTCCGCGGTCCGCGGTCCGCCGCGGACTCAGTACCTCTGGGCCTTGACCACGACCGGGGTCAGCGGCAGGTCGCCCGGTTGGCGGCTGAACGCGATCGGGTCGGCCTTGCCGCCGGCCGGGATGTTCTCGGCGCCGACCACCGCGGTGTCGACGGTGTTGCCGGACGCGTCGGTGAAGTCCACCCGGACCGCGTAGGAGGCGGTCTCGCGCGTGCTGTTGACGATCGTCACCACGGCCGCGTGGAGGCCGCCGGTGGTGCTCCGCGGTACACCGGTGAGGGTGACGTCGGAGAGCGCGTTGCCGCTGCCCGCCACGCCCTGGAGGACTTCGGTGGCCTTCTGGCGGCTCTGCGCGGCCTGGGCGTCCGCCGACGCCTGGAAGGACGACGCGGCGGCCTGGGCCGAGGCCGAGCGGGAGGAGGCCTCGGCCAGGGCGGACTCCGCCTTCGAGGCGAGTGCGGAGGGCGGCTCGCCGGAGAACGTCGACGGGTTCGGTGCTTCCGTCAGGGTGGGGCGGGCGGTGTCGGTCGGCGTCGCGGGCGCCGACGAGCTGCTGCACGACGCCACGGTGAGGACGACCGCTCCCGCGACGGCCGCGAGGGCCGCCGCAGTTCGCGCCGGCCTGCTTCCTCTGATGCGGCAGGGGTAGAGCGTTCGCATCCCGTGCAACCTTTCAGCCGTCCGTTCGGCCGCCGGTGGGGGCCGTTCCCATGCTCGGCTCCGGGCGGCCGGGCGACGAACGCTGCTGGCCCATTGGAGTTGCCTCCGCGGAGTCACCTCCGTCCGTCGGGCTCCGCACCGCACGACGGCACCGGAACGACGGCACCGGAACGACGGCACCGGAACGACGGCACCCTCCCACCGGCCGGCCGGTGGGAGGGTGCCGGACGGTCAGCCGACGACCCCGCCGGAGGGGCGCTCCCCTCGGAGGGGCCCGGCGCCGCCCGCGCAGGGGAGCCGGTGAGCCGCCGGGTCCGCCGGCCGGATCGGTCACCGGCCCCGCTGCGGGCCGGTCTCCTCGGTGACCCGGGTACCGGGGTGCAGCAGCGCGCACAGGAACGCGACGGCGAGCGCCGCCGCCATGCCGTACAGCACGGGCCCGTTCGCCTCCGCGAAGTCCGCCCGGATCGCGTCCGTCATCGCGGCCCCGACACCGGCGGGGGACTGGCCGCCGGAGCCGTGGCCGGTGATGCCCGCGGTCACCGTGTCGGCGACCTGGTGCGCGGTGTCGGCCGGGACACCGTCGGCGACGAGGGTCTCCCGCACGTTCCTGGTGGTGGTGTGGAGCAGCACGGTGCCCAGCACGGCCAGCCCCAGGCTCGCGGAGTAGTTGCGCACGGTCTGGGTGATCCCGGTGACCTCGCCGTAGGACGCGTCGATCGAGCGGTTGACGGCGTCCGTCGACGCGGGCGTCAGCAGCAGCCCGATGCCCGCGCCCGCCAGCACGATGTACGGCCACTGCGCGCCGAGCGAGAGGTCGGTGATCTTCGAGGCCCACAGGGCGAACCCGACCGCGGACACCGCCGTGCCCAGCAGCATCGGCGGGCGCGCGCCGCGCCGGTCCAGCATCCGTCCGCCGATCTGCGAGCCGGGGGCGAAGCCGGCGAAGAACACCAGCAGGTAGAGGCCGGCCTCGTTGGGGGACTGGTCCAGCGCCACCTGGGCGTAGACCGAGGCGAAGAAGAACACCGGGACGAACGCGATCATGGCGAAGAACAGCACGGCGTTGTCGGCCGCGAAGGCGCGGTCGGCGAAGACCCGAAGCTTGATCAGCGGGTGTTCGGTGCGCAGCTCCAGCACGCAGAACACCACCAGCACCGCCAGCCCGCCGACGATGCAGAGCCAGGTCGCCCAGCTGCCCCACCCCCAGGTCGCCGCCTGCTGGAGCCCGAGCACGCTCAGCCCCATCCCGGCGGCCACCAGGAGCGCGCCGGTCCAGTCGACGGGCTCGCGGCGCGGGGTGTTGCGGATCCGGGCCAGCACGGTGAGCACGATCGCGATCACGGCCACCGGCACGTTCACCCAGAAGATCGCCCGCCAGGTCCAGGAGGTCAGCCAGCCGCCGAGCACCGGGCCGATCGCCGTGAGGCCGCCCGCGACCCCGAAGAACAGCGCCAGCGCCCGGCCGCGCCGCTCCAGGGGGAACACCTCGACCACCACCGCGAGCGCCGCCGGGAACATCAGCGCCGCGCCGAGTCCCTGGACCGCGCGGAAGCAGATCAACCAGGACTCCGCGGCGCCGCCGGACGGCACCGCGCCGCACAGTGCGGAGGCGATCACGAAGGTGAGGGTGCCGATCAGCATCATCCGCTTGTGGCCGAGGACGTCGGCGAGCCGGCCGCCGAGGGCGAAGAACGCCGCCAGGGAGAGCAGGTAGGCGTTGACCACCCACTGCATGCCGACGGCCGACAGGCCCAGCTCGCGGATGATGTCGGGTGCGGCGATCGAGACGATCGTCTGGTCGATGAAGGTCATCGAGACCGCGAACAGCATGGCCGCCAGCGCGAGCCGCCGGCTCGTCTCGGCGGGCACGGCCGATGCGGCGGGCGCGGGATCCGCCGGGGTGGGGTCGGGCCGCTGGCTTCCCATCCGTTCCGTCCTTCCGCCCTACGGGCCTTCCGGCGCTCGGGCCTGGTGGTGCGCGGGACCGGGCGTGGTGGCGGGGCGGGGGAGGATCCTTGTCGCTCCGGCCGTCACCGGTCGGGCCCGGGCTGCCGTCCGGGCCGAACACCGACCATGCCCGGGCGGCGTTCCGGTGGGGCGCTGCGCCGCGTTCCGGTGGCGGGGATGTCATCCGTGCGGCGGATCGGCCGTACGGTCACGCGGTCGGCCCCGCACCCCGGTCCCCGTCGCGGTCCGGGTCCGGGTCCGGGGCGGGAGCGGTGGCGGGGAGCGGGTGCGGGTCCAGGCGTGCGAGGTCGTGGGTCAGGCCTTCGAGCCAGGCGGCCACCTCGTACAGGAAGGGCGCGCCACCGGGCGGTGGCGGCGGCGGTGGCGGGGGAGGGGTGGCCGGGCCCGGTGCGGGTGTGCTCCGGCGGCGCCGGTCCGCGAGCCGTGCCGCCGCGGCCGTGTACCCGCCCGCCACGTGGTCACCGGACCGCAGCAGCCAGGCCCGCTCGGCCGCGTCCGGCCCGGGCCGGACCGGACGCTCCAGGAGCCGGGTGCTGCCGCGACGGGCGTGGTGGCCGGCGATCAGCGCGGCCTGCCAGTCCGGTCCGGGCAGGTCGGCCACGGGCCGGGGCTCGTCCTGGAACTGCGCGTACGCCGACTCCACGACCGGCAGGGCGTGCGTCACCGCCGCGGTCGGGTCCCGCGCCGTCCCCGGGGTCGCCCCGGGTACCGGGAGCGGGCCCGACGCCGGAGCCCCCGCGAGAGCCGCGGTGGTGGCCGTCACCGCCGCCGCGACCGCGTCGAGCAGCATCGCGGTGTCCCGCGGCAGGACCGTCCGCGCCCCGTGCGGCCAGGCGAGCAGGCCGCACAGCAGACCGATCAGGCTGCCGGTGAGGACGTCGAGCAGGCGGACCTCGGCGAGCTGCCAGGAGGCCGGGGCGAGCTGGCCGAAGATCGCGGCGACGACGACCGTGAACAGCGCCTGGGCCCAGCCGACCCCGAGCAGCGGTCCGAGGAAGAACGTGACGGCCATCAGCGGTGGCAGGAGCACCGCGTACACGACGCCGTGGTGGCCGACGACGGCCAGCAGCGTCCCGGCGGCGGCCGCCCCGACCACCGTGCCGGTGAGGGCCAGCCGGATGGTCCGTCCGGTCTGGACGAAGGTCGTCCGGGTCAGGCTGAGCGCGGCGAGCATCGCCCAGAAGCCGTGCGGGAGGGAGACCGCGCCGGCGACCGCGCGCGCCACCGCCAGGGCGAGGCTGATCCGCAGCGCGTTCTGGAAGTACACCGACCGGGGGCCGGCGTGACCGGCGATCCGCCGCCAGTACAGCCTCCCGGTGCTCTGACCGGCGTACGCGAACGCCGGTCCCCCCACCCACCCGGCGGTCACCGCGCTCCGGCCGCACACGGCCAGGCGGGCCGCCGTGGACAGGGCCACCGCGGCCTCGGCGGTCTCCGCGAGCGCGGCGCGGCGACGGGGCGCCGCGGCCGTGTCCGCGCCGTCCCGGCCGCGCGGGCCGCCCGCCCCGTCCGGGGCTCCCCCCGCGTCCGTCGCGTCGGGCGGTGTGCTCCGGAACGCGCGCAGCGACCGTTCCAGGCGCCGTGGGGCCGGCTCCTCGCCGGTGGCCAGGAGGTGTGACGACTGGGCGGCGCTGCGGGCGATCTCCGCCAGCAGTCCGGCCTCGGCCCTCGGCACGGACCCGGCGCCGGCCGGCGGCCGGGGTGCGGCCGTCAGCCGTGCGAGCAGCGCCCGGGCCGCCCAGCCGGCGTGGGCCTCCGCGCGGTCGCGCAGGCCGGGGCCGGCCGGGCGTTCCGCCGCGGGCACCCGCCGGGCGCGCAGCGACTCGCCGGCGGCGGTCGCGGCGCGGGCCGACGCACCGGAGAGCGGCCCGGGGCCCCGGGCCAGCGCTGCCGCGGTCCGGGCGGCGGTGGCGGCGGCGTCCGCGGTGAGCAGCCGGTAGGGCCGGGCCCGGGGCTCGGGCAGCAGCACCGCCTCGGCGGCGACGAGCAGCCCGAACCCGACCGCCGTCCCCACCAGGCGGGCCGGCAGCTCGTCCGGCGCGTACGGGGGGAAGCACGGGAGGATGTACATCAGCTGCAGCCCCGGGGCGGCGCCGGCGAGGCGCGGGCCGGCCACCGCGGCGAAGGCGAGGACGAAGCCGACCGCCAGCATGCCCGCCACGGCCGTCCAGGTGCGGCCCGCGAGGGCGGTGCCGACGGCCACCAGCAGCCAGGCGACGGGCAGGACCCGGAGCAGGACGGCGGCCCGCTGGCGGCCGGTGCCGGGGATGCGGGAGAGCGCCGCCATCGCCACCGAGGAGAACAGGGCGTAGAGCGCCGCGACCGGCTCGTCGAGGCCGTACAGGCAGACGAGGAACCCGGTGGACGCGGCCAGCGTGACCCGCAGCGCCCGCCGACCGGCGAGCGCCGCCTCCCCGTCGCCGGTGCGCAACCCGTCGACGGCCCGGCGTAGCGCCCGGAGCGGGCCACGGGGCGGCGGGGCGTCCTCGGACATCGGCTGCCTGCCCCTCGGATCGGCTGAGGCCCCCGTCCCTTCCATCCTGCCCACGGCCGGGGGAGGCTGCGAGCCCGCGGTCCCGGCGGTGGGGGCCTCGGGGCCGCCGTCGGTCCCGGAGCGGTCCCGTGTCCCGCCGCGCCGGCCCGCGGTGGCAGGATGCTTGCGTCCGGTGTCGTCCGGGTCAGGCCCGTGCGGGGCGCACGGCGGTCCCGGGAAGCGAAGGAGGCCCGATGGGCCGCAGGAACCACCACGTCGCCGTCCTCGTGCTGGAGGGCGCGAAGCCGTTGGACGTGGGCATCCCCGCGCAGGTCTTCTCCAGCCGGCCGAGCATGCCGTACACGGTGCGGGTCTGCGGCGCCGCCCCCGGGCTCGTGACCGGTGGGGACGGCCTCTCGTACCACGTGGCCGACGGTCTGGAGGCCGTGGCGGACGCGGACACCGTCTTCGTCCCCGGCTACCGGGACCCGGTGACCACGGAGCCGCCGCCGGCCGTCGTCGAGGCGCTGGTGGCGGCCCACGCGCGGGGCGCCCGGCTGGCGGCCATCTCGACCGGGGCGTTCGCGCTGGCGGCCACGGGCCTGCTCGACGGGAAGAAGGCGACGACCCACTGGCACTACACGAAGGCCCTGGCCGAGCGGCACCCGCGGGTGCGGGTGGACGAGAACGTGCTGTTCGTGGACGAGGGCGAGGTGCTGACGTCGGCGGGCGCGGCGTCCGGGATCGACCTGTGCCTGCACCTGGTGCGGCGCGACCACGGGGTCGGGCTCTCCAACCACGTGGCGAGGCGGCTGGTGGCCGCGCCCTACCGCAGCGGCGGGCAGGCGCAGTACGTACCGCGCAGCGTGCCCGAGCCCTTGGGCGACCTCTTCGCGAGCACCCGGGAGTGGGCGCTGGCCCACCTCGCCGAACCGCTGACGCTCGAAGCGCTCGCCCGCAACGCGCGGGTGTCGGCGCGCACCTTCTCCCGGCGCTTCGTGGAGGACACCGGCTACACGCCGATGCAGTGGGTGCTGCGGGCCCGCCTCGACGTGGCCCGCGAGCTGCTCGAACGCACGGACCTGGGGGTGGAGCAGATCGCGGACCGGGTCGGGCTGGGCACGGGCGCGAACCTGCGCCTGCACTTCCACCGGGTCCTCGGCACCTCGCCTACCGAGTACCGCCACACCTTCGCGGCCCGCGACGCCTGAGAGCGGTCTCCGGAAGCGATTCCGGCCGCGTTTCCGGCGGCGGAGAGGCGGCGGAGAGGGCGTGGCGGGATCCTTGCGCCCGGTGGCGCTGATCGTGGCGGGATCCTTGCGCACCGTGTCGATCAGGCCCCTGTCCGGCCGGTTCCCCGGATCCGATCATGGAGGAGCAACGAAACGACAAGGGAGCCGCAATGACCCGCATCGCCATCAACGGTTTCGGCCGCATCGGACGCAACAGCCTCCGCGCGCTGCTGGGGCGCGGCAGCGACCTCGAAGTGGTCGCCGTCAACGACCTCACCGCGCCCGACTCGCTCGCCCACCTGCTCAAGTACGACAGCGCGCTCGGCCGCTTCGACCGCTCGGTCGCGGTCGACGGGAACGACCTCGTGGTCGACGGCCGCCGTATCAAGGTGCTCGCCGAGCGCGACCCCGCCGCCCTGCCGTGGGCCGAGCTCGGCGTCGACATCGTGCTCGAAGCCACCGGCCGGTTCACCGCGGCCGACGCCGCCCGCGCGCACATCGAGGCCGGCGCCCGGCGGGTCCTGGTGAGCGCGCCGTCCGACGGCGCCGACGTCACGCTCGCCTACGGCGTGAACACCGACGCCTACGACCCGGCCTCGCACGTGATCGTCTCCAACGCCTCGTGCACCACCAACGCCCTGGCCCCGCTGGCGCAGGTGCTGGACGACCTGGCCGGCATCGAGCACGGCTTCATGACGACCGTGCACGCCTACACGCAGGAGCAGAACCTCCAGGACGGCCCGCACCGCGACCTGCGGCGCGCCCGCGCCGCCGGCGTGAACATCGTGCCCACCACCACCGGCGCCGCCAAGGCCATCGGCCTGGTCCTGCCGAACCTCGACGGCAAGCTGTCGGGCGACTCGATCCGCGTGCCGGTCCCGGTCGGCTCGATCGTCGAGCTGAACACGACGGTCGCGCGGGACGTGACCCTGGACGAGGTGCTCGCCGCCTACCGCACCGCCGCCGACGGCCGGCTCAAGGGCATCCTCGACTACGCGGACGAGCCGCTGGTCTCGGGCGACATCACCGGCGAGCCGGCGTCGGCGATCTTCGACGCGGCCCTCACCCGGGTCGACGGCAAGCACGTGAAGGTCGTCGCCTGGTACGACAACGAGTGGGGCTTCTCCAACCGCGTCGTCGACTCGCTCGAGCTCCTCGCCCGCGCCTGAGCCCCCGCGCCGGCGCCCGCCGGGGCCCCCGCCCGAGCCTCGCGCTCGGGCCTGGGCCGAGCCCCCGCCCGAGCCCCCGCCCGAGCGCCGTCACGGCGCTCGGGCGGGAGCCGTTCGGGGGACGTCCGGTGCGTGTCGCCCGGGCCCGTGCGGGGGGCCGCCCGGATAGTGGCCTGGTCCGTCCGGCACCGGGCCGGGCGCAGGAGGGGAGCGGACGCATGGCCGGAACGCCCGCGGAATCGAACGGCGGGTCCCCCCGGCGGTGGACCGCCATGACCGGTATGTGCGTCGCGGCCGGCATGGTCTGGCTGTCGTTCGCGGACTTCGGAGTCGCCGTCCCGACGATCTCCGACGAGCTGTCGGTCTCGCTTCCCGCACTGCAGTGGGCCAACAACGCCTTCAGCCTCACCACCGGCGCCCTGGTGCTCGCGGCCGGGAAGCTGGGCGACGTGTTCGGCCGCAAGCGCGTCCTGGAGATCGGCCTGGTCCTGCTGGGCGTGTTCTCCCTGCTGGCCGCGTTCACGCCCGGGGTGGAGGGGATGATCGCCGGGCGGGCCGCGATGGGCGTCGGAGCGGCGCTGATCCTGCCCGCCACCCTGGCGCTGATCCCGCCGATGTTCCCCCTGAGCGAGCAGCCGCGCGCGTTCGGCGCCTGGATGGCGGTCGCCTGGGTCGGCCAGGCCGCCGGACCGGCCGTCGGCGGGGTGCTGACGGGACTTCTCGGCTGGCGCTCGACCTTCTGGATCAACGCTCCGCTGGCGGTGGTCGCCTGGTGGCTCGTGCGCCGGTCGGCCGAGGAGTCGACCGACCCGAACGCCGGCCGGCACATCGACCTGGTCGGCCTGGTGATCAGCGCCGCGGCGGCGTTCTGCCTGCTCTACGGGTGCACCGCCGGCCAGGAGGACGGCTTCGACGACCCGGTGATCATCGGCCTGCTGGTCGGGTCGGTCGTCCTGGCGGCGCTGTTCGTGCTGGTCGAGCGGCGGGTCCGGGACCCGTTGCTCGACCTCCGGCTGTTCTCGTCGCGGCCGTTCTGCGGGGCGCTGGTGGCCAACTCCGTGATGAACATCGTCTTCGCCGGTGTCAGTTTCCTGCTCACCCTCTACCTCCAGGAGGTCCGCGGGTACGGCCCCGTCGCGGCCGGCCTGTTGCTGCTGCCGTCCACGGTCACCATCCTGCTGTTCAACCCCTTCGGCGGCCGGGTGTCGGCGCGGCGCGGGGCGCGGCTCCCGGTGGTCCTCGGCCTGCTCCTGCTGGGTGCCGGCACCCTGGTGGCGGCCGTCCTCGGCCACTCCTACCACTACGCGGTCCTGGCCGCCGGGCTGCTGGTGCTCGGCGCGGGTCTGGGGCTGATGTCGATCCCGCTGTCGGACACCGCGGTGGCCGGTCCGCCGGAGGAACTGGCCGGGACCGCCTCCGGGATGTTCAAGGTCACCAGCATGCTGGGCGGCGCCTTCGGTGTCGCCGCGACGGTGGCGGTCCAGCAGGCGGTGGAGACCGACCAGGCGATCAGCCGGGCGCGGGCGGCGGGGCTCTCCGAGTCCGACGCCCAGCAGCTGGGGAACGCCGTCACGGACTCCAAGCTCGCCTCCCAGATCCTCGCCTCGGTCGACCAGGCCACGGCACAGGCGATCACCGCGGCCTTCCGCGAGGTCCAGGCGGTCGGTACCGGCCGGGCGATCGGCCTGTCCGGGCTGCTCGCGATCCTCGCGGCCGTGGTCCTGCCGTTGCTGTGGCGGCAGCGGCCCTCCCGCCGGGCGCCCGACCCGCAGCGCTGAACGCCTGGGCGAAAGGCAGTGCCCCGGGGCGGACGGCTTTACGGACGCTCGCCCTCCGCTCATCTGACGGAAACTCAAAAACCGCACAGTACGGGACAATTGTCGGCTCTTACGTCACGTTCGGCCCGGCAATTTCCCGATGTCCCTTGATCGGGCAACTGTACGATGGCTACCGTCAACCTCCGTGAAATCGTTAGCACCTAGAGCCTCTTTGGCAACTGATGCATCATCAGGCCGCCTTGACGTGCCGGTTCTCGGCGCGAGCGGGAGTCCGGTACCGCTGCACGTGGACGAGGACGACCCCTGTTTCTTCGATCATCCGCTCGACCACGTCCCCGGCATGCTGCTGGTGGCGGCCCTGCTCGACCTGATCCGCGCCCGGATGCGGGAACAGGCGGACGCGGGCTTCGGACGGCTCCGGATCTCGCTGAGCTTCGACCGGATCTGCGAACGCGACCGGCCGGTGCTGCTGCACTGCGACCCGGTCCCGGCCGACGACGGACCGGCCTGGCGGCTGCTGGCCGACCAGGACGGCGAGACCGTCTGCCAGGCGGTCGTCGGCCTCGGCCGGACCGCGGCACCCACCGGGCGGCGCACCGCCACGGGCACTGCCGGGCCGGACGGTGACCTCCCCGCCGACGCCGCCCTGGTGCACCGGCGCCTGCCGGAGAACATCCTGCTGGGCACGGCCGTGCGCACCGAGCGGGCCGCCGTCCTCGTGCCGTCCGACGGGCACCGGCTGCAGGGGGACGCCGAGGGCCTGCACACCCCGGACGCGCTGATCGAGTCCGCCCGCCAGATGGCCACCATGCTCGGGCACACGGCGCACGGACGCGATCCGGACGCCCAGATGCTCTGGCTCAGCCTCGAAGCCGACGTGCCGACCGACCTCCCGACGTCCGTCCCGCTGGCGCTGCACTGGGAGTTCACCCCCGCCCGGGGCGCGCGGGCCGCCTACCCGATGGTGCTGGTCGACGCGGAGAGCGGCGCGCCGCACGGCCGGATCGAGATCGTCGTCCACTCCCTCGACCGAGCCCGCTACGAGAGGCGGAGGGCCGCCAAGTGAGTACCGCGAAGTCCGTTGCCGGAGACGGCCCTTCCCTGGCCGTCCAGGCACCCCGTCTGCTCTTCCTCTGCGCGGTGGCCGCGGTCGGCACCGGCGCGGTGGTCCACCTGCGCCACCTCGACCGCACGGTGGACCTGGTCGCCGGCCTCCTCGCCGTCTGCTACCTCGCGTGGCTCGCGGTCGAGATCCCCGTGACGTTCCGCAGGTCAGCGGCCCCGCCCAGCGAGTCGGCCACCCTGCTGCTCTACGCCGCGGCCCGGATCGCCACCGCCGGCACCGCCGTGCTGGGCCCCGTGCCGTGGGACGGCTGGTCGTGGGCGCTGCTCGTGCCGGCCCTCGTCTTCGTCGGCGGCGTCACCCTGCGACAGGTGGCGATCCACACGCTCGGCCGCTTCTACTCGCACCACGTGATGCGCCAGCAGGACCACCAGATCGTCACCTACGGCCTGTACCGGTTCATCCGGCACCCCGCGTACGCGGGGATGCTGCTGGCGCACGTCGGGTTCGTCGGCTTCTTCCTGAACCCGGCGAGCGCCGTCCTGCTGGTCACGCTCGCCGCCGCGATCACCTGGCGGATCCGCACCGAGGAACGGATGCTCATGAACATCCCCGGCTACGGCGCCTACGCGGCCGGCCACGCCCGACTGGTCCCGGGGCTCTGGTGACCGCGCCCACGGAGGTGCGGGAGGGCCGGCTGCTGCTGACGCCCGACGAGCTGCTCACCACGACCCGGACCGTCCGCCGGCGGCTGGACCTGTCACGCCCGCTCGACCTCGCGGTCGTCAAGGAGTGCCTGGAGATCGCCCTCCAGGCACCGAACGGCGGCAACACCCAGCACTGGCACTGGCTGGTCGTCACCGACCCGGACCTGCGGAGGCGGATCGCCGCCGTCTACCGCCGGGTGTTCGACGCCCGCTACCCGTCCGGCGAACGCCCCCCGGCCACCCCGGAGGAGGAGGCCACCGCGCGCATGGTGGCCAGCGGCCGTCACCTGGCCGTACACCTGCACGAGGTGCCGGTGCTGGTGATCCCGTGCCTGCGGCTGCGAGGCGGGCGCCTTCCGGCCGGCAGCCAGGCCGGTCTGTGGGGATCCCTGCTGCCGGCGGCCTGGAGCTACATGCTCGCCGCCCGGTCCCGCGGGCTGGGCACCGCGTGGACCACCGTGCACCTGGACGCCGAGCAGGAGGTCGCCGCCCTCCTCGGACTCCCCGACGACGTGCGCCAGGGTGCCCTGATCCCGACCGCGCACGTCCTCGGGGAGGGCTTCCGGCCGGCTGCGCGCCGGCCCGTGGAGAGCGTGCTGCATCTGGACGGCTGGGCCGGTCGAGCGTGGGGCGGTGGATCCGATGACTGACCTCGTGGTCACGGCGGAGGCCGGCGACGTCCTCGCCGACGCCACCGCGGTGGGGAACAAGTTCGCCCGTCAGGAGCTGCTGCGCCGGGCGGGCTTCCGGGTGCCGGAGTTCTTCTGCCTGTCCGCCACGGCCTTCGACCGGGCGCTCGACGAAGTCCGGCCGCTCCTTCCGGACCTGCCGCCGGACACCGGCGACGAGTCCGCGGTCGTCGACTGGTGCGCGGCCGCCCACAAGGCCCTGACCGACCTGAGCGTCCCGCCGGCCCTGGCCGAGCGGATCCGGGCGGAGTTCACCTCCCTGGTCGGCGCCGACGGCCTGGTCGCGGTCCGCGCCTGCGTGGTCCCGGTCGCCGGCTCCGGGCCCGGGGGCGCCGGGGCCGGCGCGGGCGGCCCGGGCGGCACCACGGACGACGCCGTCGGGGAGGACAGCGCCGTCGACCCGTTCGCCGGGATGAGCGACAGCTTCCTGTACGTCGACCTGGCCGGGCTCGCCGACGCCGTCGTCCGCTGCTGGGCGTCCGCCTTCAACCCGCAGGCCGTGCGCTACCGCGCGTTCCGGGGACTCGACCCGACGCGCGCCCGCGTCGCGGTCGGCGTCCAGCGGATGGTGCTCGGCACCCGCTCGTTCGTCGCGTTCACCCGCGACCCCCGGGACGGCTCCCGTCGCCACCTGATCGCGGCCGCGCACGGCATCGGCGAGGGCGTCGTCCAGGAGAAGGCCGACATCGACCACTTCTTCCACGACCCCGCCACCGGCCGGGTGACCGCGCAGACCGTGCGCAAGCGCTGGTCGATGGGCCTGCCGGAGGACGCCGTCGCCGGAGCGCCGGTCCTGCTGGCGGTGCCCGCGGACCTGGCCGACCCGCCGGTCCTCGACGACGCGGAGGCCCGCACGGTGGCCGAACTGGCCGCCCGGGTGGAGGAACTGTTCGGCACCCCCCAGGACATCGAGGGCGCCATCACCCCCGACGGCGTCATCCACCTGGTGCAGGCCCGGCCGCTGGTGACCGCCCCCGCGGCGGGCGCGCCCGCCGCGCCGGACGGCGCCGGCCCCACCGTGTACTGGGGCAACCACAACATCACGGAGAGCTTCCCCGGGGTGTCGGGCGCGCTCACCTACTCCCAGTCGCGCGAGTTCTACCGCCGGTCCTTCGGCGACCTCTACCGGCGGATGGGCGTTCCCGCACGGCTCCTGCGGGAGAACGCGCACCGGCTCACCCGGATGGTCGGCTACCTGGAGGGCCAGGTCTACTACCGGCTCGACGACTGGCACGAACTGCACGGCCAGATGCCGATGTTCGACATCGTGCGCGGCCTCTGGGAGCAGGGCATGGGCATCACGGGCCCGGCCCGCGGCACCCGCCGCCGGTCGCGGGCCCGGGTGGTGGGTTCGGTGCCGGGCCTGCTGTGGCGCACCGCCGCCCACCCGTGGGAGGTGAGCCGCTTCCTCCACTGGTGGGACCGGCAGATGACGGAGGCGAACGCCGTCGGTGACACCCCCGAGGAGCTGATCGCCCTCTACCGGCGGATCTGGGACCGGGCCGAGCGCAAGTGGGGCGTCACCCTGGTCAACGCGCTCATCGCCCTGCTCGTCCTGCGCTCCGGCACCGCCCTGCTGCGCCGGTGGACCGGCCTCGGGCCGCAGGCGTTCGTGGCACTGCTGGTCGGCGGCAAGGAGAACCGGTCGCTGGAGGCCGTCCGCGCGGCCATGGCCCTGGGCGAGCTCGTGGGCACGATTCCCGAGCTGCGCCGCGCCGTCGTCGAGAACGACGACCCGCGGCAGGTGTGGACGGACCTGACCGCCGGCCGCTACGGCGAGCCCGTCGCCGACGCCGCCCGGTCGTACGTCGCGCGCTACGGCGACCGCGCCCTGCACGACCTCAAGCTGGAGGAGCCCACCCCCCGCCAGCACCCGTGGGCCGTCGTGCCGCTGATACGCCCGCTGGTCCGCCAGGGGGCGACCGTCGCCGCCAACCGGGCGGAGGAACGGGCCGCCGCCGAGCGGGCCCGCGCGAACCTGCGGGAGGTCTGCCCCCGTCCGGTGCGCCGCGCCGTGCTCCTGGCGCACGCGGCAGTGGCCCGGGACCTCGTGCGTATCCGTGAGGACACCCGGTTCTGCCGCACCCAGCTCTTCGGGATCTCGCGCGACGTGATGTGGCGCCTCGGCGCGGAACTCGCCCGCACCGGCGTGCTGGACGACCGGCTGGACGTGGCGGACCTGACGGTGGAGGAGGTCATCGGCGCCTTCGACGGCACCGGGACCGTCTCCGACCTGCGCGCGCTGGCGGCGCTGCGCCGGGCGGACCGCCTGCGCTGGACGGAGTCCGAGCAACGACCCAGCCTGCTGGGCGTGCCCGGCAACCTGCCGCTGGTCCGCGCACTCCCGTACGCCGCGCCCGTCCTGGGCGACGACGCCCGCGACGACCGGGTGCTGCGGGGGATCGGCTCCAGCGGGGGTGTGGTCCGGGGCCGCGCCACGGTGGTGCTCGACCCCGGCGCCGGTACGGACGTCGACGGCCGGATCCTGGTGGCCCGGGAGACCGACCCGGGCTGGCTGTTCCTGATGATGTCCGCCAAGGGCCTGGTGGTCGAACGCGGCACGCTGCTGTCGCACACCGCGATCACCGGCCGCCTCCTCGGCGTCCCGACGGTGGTCGCCGTGCCGGAGGCCACCAGGGCGATCCCGGACGGTGCGTGGATCGAGATCGACGGGAGCGCCGGCACGGTCCGGCTGCTCCCCGACCCGGCGAACGCCGAGCCCGCCGAGCCCGCCGAGCCCGCCGAGCCCGCCGAGCCCGTTGAGAACACCGGGCCCGACGGGCCTGCCGAAGACGTGGCGAACGCCGATCATGCGACGGGCCCCGCGAACGCGGCGGGCGCCCGGAAGACCGAGGGGGCCGAGAACGATGACTGACCCGGTACGTTTCCCCTTCCCCCCGGAGGCCGGTGTCTGTCCGGCCGCCGAGTACCACGAGCTCCTGGCCACCGGAGAGCCGTACCCGGTCAGGCTCTCCAGCGGCCGGCCGGCCCTCGTGATCACCCGTCACGAGGACGTCGCCGCCGTCCTCAACGACGACCGCTTCAGCCGGGCCCGCTACGTGGAACTCGCCCGCCCGCTCCTGGCCCGCAAGGCGGACTCGATCCTGCTCGCCACCGCCGACGCGCCGGACCACACCCGCCGCCGCCGCGCGATCCTGCCCGACTTCACCGCCCGGCGGGTCCGTCAACTACGGCCCCGACTGGAGGAGTTGGCCGAAGAGCTGCTGGACGGTCTGACCGCCGGCGCCGACCACGGCGAGGCGGACCTGGTCGACGGGTACACCGTGCCGTTCGCGATGCAGCTGATCTGCGAGCTCCTCGGCGTCCCGCGCGAGGACGGCGCCCGGCTGCGCCGCGAGGTGGACGTCCTCATGTCGACCTCCGGCCACACCCCGGAGGAGGTCGCCGCGACGCAGGCCCGGATGGACGCGTACTTCGAGGAGCTCGTCGCGGGGAAGCTGCGGGCCGTGGAACGCGGCGAACCGGCCGAGGACCTGCTGACCAGGATGGCGACCCGGCCCGAGGAGGATCCGGCCCTGCGGCTCTCGCCGAAGGAGATCGTGTCCCTCGGTTCGGGCATGCTGATGGCGGGCTACGAGACCACCGGCAACTCCTTCGCGATGTGCGTCCTGCTGCTGCTCGGGCATCCCGGTCTCGCCGAACGGCTGCGGGCGGAGCCCGGGCGGATACCGGCCGTGATCGAGGAGATGCTCCGCTGGAGCTCGCTCAACAACACCGGCGGCGCGCCCCATCTGGTGACGCAGGACACGGAGTTCGGGGGCCGCCCGGTCCGGGCCGGTGAGATCGTGGTGCCGGTCACGGCCGCCGCCAACCGGGACCCGGCGAGGTTCAAGGACCCGGACACCTTCGACCCGGACCGGCCGGACGCCACCGGACACCTGGCGTTCGGCCACGGCCGGCACCTGTGCCCGGGGGCCGAACTCGCCCGCGCCGAGCTGCAGATCGGCATGGCCGCGCTGCTGCGCCGGTTCGAGGTGCTGGAACTCGCCGTGCCCGAGGCGGAGTTGAAGTGGCGCCGGACGATGTTCATCAACGGCGTCTGGGAGTTGCCCGTCCGTTGGTCGACCCGTCCGAGGCAGTCGGCGCGGCCGAAGCCGTCGAAGCCGTCGGGGCCGTCGGCGTGATCCGTCGTCTCGGCCTCTTCGTGCGGGGCAGCTTCCCCCTGCCGCTGTCGGTGGTGTTCGGCGCCCTCTGGGCGGTGGGGGTGACGGGGCTCTACGCCGCCGTCCACCCGCACGCCCAGCACTGGCGGCCGGGGTGGGGCACCGTCCTCGCGGCGGTCACCGTCGTCGTCGACCTGCTGCTGCTGCGGGCCGCCGACGATCTGCGGGACCTGCCGTACGACCGGCGGCACAATCCGGGCCGCCCGCTGGCGCGCGGCGCGGTGCTGCCCCGCGACCTGGTGGTGCTGCTGGGCGTGGGCGCGGCCGTCCTGCTGCTGCTCAACACGGGGAACCGGCCCGCGCAGCTGCTGCTCGCCGCGCAGTTCGGGTACCTCGTCCTGCTGGTGGGGGCGGAGCTGCGGTTCGGCTGGCCGCCCGGGGACGCGGTGGTGCTGAGCGTGCTGTTGAGCGCTCCGGTCCAGATCCTGCTCAACCTCTACCTGTACGCGGTCTTCCTCGGCGACACCGGTCTGTCCGCGGACCGGCACGTCCTGGCGGTGCTCGCCGTGGTGATGCTCGCGGCCACCCACCACGAGCTGGCCCGCAAGCTGGTCCGGGCCCCCGGGGAGCGGGAGCGCACCTACGTCCACGCCTTCGGGGTCCGGGCCACCACCGCGCTGGCGGTGGGGTTCGCGGTCGCCTCCGCGGTGGCGGCGCTGGCCGTCCTCCGTCCGTGGGAGGCGGGGGCCGGGGCGGCCTGGGGGTGGCTGGTGGTCCTTCCGGTGGCCGTCGTCCTCCGGGCGGCGTGGAGCTTCGTCCGGGGCGGGGCGCCGCGCTGGCCGCTGCGCGCGGTGGTCGGCTACCTGCCGGCCGCCTTCACCTGCTACCTGCTGATCGGCATGGGGGTCACGGCATGAGGACGGAGAACCTGTTCATCGCGGGCCTGGGCACCTGGGTCCCGGGGTTCGAACCGGTGGCGGAAGCCGTCCGCGAGGGCCGGTACGACGCGGAGCGGGCGCGGGCCGAGGGCTGGACCGGCGTGGCGTTCGCCGGGGACGTGTCGGCGCCCGAACTCGCGGCCGGGGCGGGCGTGGAGGCCCTCAAGCGCTCGGGCCTCGACGCCGACCGGATCTCGCTGGTACTGCACGCCGGCACCTTCCACCAGGGACCCGACGGCTGGTACGCCGCGAACTACGTCCAGGACAAGGTGGTCGGCACCGCGGTGCCGGCGATCGGCCTGGACCAGGGCTGCACGGCGATGCTGGACGCGCTCCACCTCGCCCACGGCCACCTGGCGGTGGGTCCCGGCGGCGGCGCGGTGCTGGTGACGGCGGCCGACAACTTCGGTGCCCCGCTGGTCGACCGGTGGAAGTACGCGGACGGCTGGACCGCCGGCCGGGGCTCGGTGCTCGGTGACGCGGGCTGCGCGGCGGTCGTCTCCACCGAGGGCGGGCCGCTGCGGATCCGTTCGCTGGCGCTGTCGTCGCTCTCCAGGTGGGAGCACCTCTACCGGGGGGAGGACCCGGTGTTCCCGCCCAGGCCGGGCCTCACGGTCGAGACCTCCCTGGGGCGGCGGATGGCCGCCCACGCCGACCGGCTCGACCGGGACGGCGGCCACGACGCGGAGGGCGGGGCGCGCCGGGCCGTCGCCGGTGACCTGGTGCGGGCGCGGACGGCCCTGGCCCGGCAGGCGATGGAGGAGGCGGGCATCGGTCCGGCCGACGTCACCCGGGTCACCCACGTGTTCTCCGGTCACCCCCGCTACCTGGAGACCCTGCTGGAGCCGCTGGGGATCGACCCCGGCCGCGGCATGCTCGACCTCGGCCGTGCCCACGGTCACCTGGGGGCGGGCGACCAGTTCCTCTCCCTCGCCCACCTCGTGGAGACCGGCGCCGTGTCGCCGGGCGACCACGTCCTGATGATGGGCAACGGCGCGGGCATCTCCCTGGCCTGCTCGGTGGTCGAGGTCCTGGAGGACCCGGGCTGGTGAGGTCGACACCGACCCGCCCCGCGCACCCGTCACGCCGCCGCGGCGTGACGGGTGCGCGCGTCACCGGTCCGGGGGGATGTGGGCGAGCATGCGTTCCATGCCGCCCACCCAGTTGGCCCTGAGCGCCTCGGTGGCGCCGGTGAGGTCGCCGTCGAGGAGTCTCCGGGCGATCTCGCAGTGCTCCTCGGCCTCGCGGGCGACCGGCTGGTCCTCGGCGACGACGAGGTTCTCGTAGCGGCGCATGCCGGCCTTGATGCGGGCCAGCAGGTCGAGCAGGCGCTCGTTGGGGCAGCCGCTCAGCAGGAGGCCGTGCCACTCGTCGTCGCGCCGGTCGACGGTCGCGTGGTCGGCGACGGGGTCGGGGAACTCCCGGGCCATCTCCAGGAGCCGGGGGGCGATGCCCCGCAGGTGCGCGGGGTCGGAGGACTCCAGTGCGAGGGACTCCAACGAGGCGACGATCGCGACGAGTTCACGGAACTCGGTACGGCTGACGGGCGCGAAGCGGAAGCCGCGGCCCTGGTTGCTCTCCAGGACCCCTTCGCCGGTGAGGGTGATCAGCGCCTCGCGCAGGGGGGTGCGGCTGACGCCCAGTTCGGCCGCCAGGACGGCCTCGTTGACGTCGGTGCCGGGGGCGAACTCGCCGCGGGTCAGACGGTCCATCAGCTCGTCGCGGATCTGTTCTCGCAGCGGGCGGCGCTCGATCGCCATCGGGTCCCCAATCCTCGGATTTCCACCATAGCCCTTGACCGGATGCAGAGTACTGCACTATGCATTCTGAATACAAAATGCGAACCGGGTGGACGGGAGGCGGCAGATGAGCCTGACGCGGGTGCCGGGGATGCTGTTCGGAGGTGACTACAACCCCGAACAGTGGCCCGAGGAGGTGTGGGAGCAGGACGTCCGGCTGATGGCCGAGGCCGGGGTGAACGTCGTGACCGTCGCGGTGTTCTCCTGGTCGCGGCTGGAGTCCGCGCCCGGGGTCTTCGACTTCGGCTGGCTGGACCGGGTCCTTGACCTGCTCCACGCCCACGGGATCGCGGTGGACCTGGCCACCGCGACGGCGACGCCGCCGCCCTGGCTGGTGCGGGAACACCCCGAGATGCAGCCCGTCGACGCGGGCGGGACCCGCCTGGGGTTCGGTTCCCGGCAGGGCTGCTGCCCCTCCTCGCCGGTGTTCCGGGCGGGCACCGTGCGGCTGGCGCGGGCGATGGCGGAGCGCTACGGGGAGCACCCGGCGCTGGTCATGTGGCACGTCGGCAACGAGTACGGCGACCACACGGTCGAGTGCTTCTGCGAGGAGTCGGCGCGGGACTTCCGGCGCTGGCTCGCCGACCGCCACGGGAGCCTGGAGGGCCTCAACACCGCCTGGGGGACGTCCTGCTGGGGCCAGCACTACACGGAGTGGACGCAGGTCGAACCGCCCCGGAAGGCACCCGGTCCGGTCAACCCGGCCCAGGTCCTGGACTGGCGGAGGTTCTCCAGCGACGCGCTGCTCGCCTGCTTCGAGGCCGAGCGCCGGGTGCTCAAGGACGTCACCCCGGACGTCCCCGTGACGACGAACTTCATGAGCATCCTGCACCACCTCGACTACTGGACGTGGGCGGCGGCCGAGGACGTCGTCAGCGACGACGCCTACCCCGACCCCGCCGACCCGGCGTCCCACGTGAAGGCCGCACTCAGCTACGACCTGATGCGCTCGCTGAAGCGGCAGCCGTGGCTGCTCCTCGAATCGGCGCCCGGCGCGGTGAGCTGGCGGGAGGTGAACGTCCCCAAGGAGCCGGGCCTCATGCGCCTGCACAGCCTGCAGGCGGTCGCCCACGGTTCGGACGGGGTGATGTTCTTCCAGTGGCGCCAGGCCGCGTACGGGCCGGAGAAGTTCCACTCGGCGATGCTGCCGCACGGCGGGACGGACACCCGCCAGTGGCGCGAGACGCTCGAACTGGGGGCGGACGTGCGGCGGCTGGCCGAGGTCGCGGGGGCCACGACGTCGGCCGACGTCGCCCTCGTCCTGGACTGGGACAGCTGGTGGGGGCTGGAGGCGCCGGAGTCGCTGCCGTCGAACCGGCTCGCGCTGCACGCGCTCCTCCTCTCCTGGTACCGGCCGCTGCACGCCCGCGGCATCGCCGTCGACCTCGCGCCGCCCGGCCGGGACCTCTCCTCCTACAAGGTCGTCGTCGTCCCCAACCTCTACCTGTGCACCGCGGAGCAGGCCGCGAACCTCGCCTCCTTCCCGGGCCGGCTGGTCGTCGGCCCGTTCAGCGGGGTCGTCGACGCCGCCGACCAGGTCCACGAGGGCGGCGCGCCCGGGCCGCTGCGGGAGCTGCTGGGCGTGCGCGTCGAGGAGTTCTGGCCGATCCCCGACGGCCTGACCCAGCAGGTGGTGACGCCGGACGGCACCCGGCTGACGGCCCGGACCTGGAGCGAGTGGCTGACCGTCGACGACGCGCAGGTGGTCGCGCGCTACCGCGGCGGTCCGCTGGACGGGCGCGCGGCGGTCACCCGGCGCGGCCACGCCACCTACCTCGGCTGCCTGCCCGACGACCTGACCCCGCTGCTCGACGAGGTGCTCGCCGGCGCCGGCGTCACCGGCGTCACCGGGACGGACCTGCCCGCCGGCGTCGAGGCGTGCCGCCGCGGCGCGTACCTGTTCCTGCTCAACCACGGGGCCGCACCGGCCACCGTCACCCTGCCCGCCGCCGGGACCGACCTGCTGACCGGCCGTCCCCTGCACAGCCACGTGGTGCTCGCGCCCCGCGACGCCGTGGTCCTGAAGCCCGAGGAGATCTCGTGACCCATCCCTACATCCCCAACGCGGGGCCCGAGGCCCGGGCGGCGATGCTCGCCGAGATCGGTGCGTCGAGCGTCGCCGAGTTCTACGGCGACATCCCCGCCGACCTGCGGCCGGGCCGCCCCCTCGACCTGCCCGCCCCGTTCGCCGACGAGCCCGGCCTGGTGCGGCACATGCGCGGCCTGCTGGCCCGCAACACCGACACCACCGAGGTGCTGAGCTTCCTCGGGCACGGCTGCTACCCGCACCACGTCCCGGCGGTGTGCGACGAGGTGAACGGGCGCGGCGAGTTCCTGACCGCCTACGCGGGGGAGCCCTACGAGGACCACGGCCGGTTCCAGGCCCTCTTCGAGTACGTCTCGATGATGGCCGAGCTGCTCGACATGGACGTCGTCAACGTGCCCACCTACGACGGCTTCCAGGCGGCGGGGACGGCCCTGCGGATGGCCGCCCGCCGCACGGGCCGCGGTCGGGTGCTCGTCAGCGGCGCGATCGCGCCGGACAAGCTCGCCAAGATCCGGGACTACCTGGCCCCGGACGTCGAGGTCGTGCTCGCCCCGGTGGCCGGCTCGGGGGAGGTGGGCGAGATCGACCTGGACGACACCTTCGCCGCGCTCTACCTGGAGACGCCCAACGTCTACGGCGTCATCGAGACGCGCGGGCGCGAACTGGCGGACCTCGCCCACGGCGCCGGCGCCCTCCTGGTCGTGGGGACGGACCCGATCGCGCTCGGCGTGCTCGCGCCCCCCGCGTCCTTCGGCGCGGACCTGGTCTGCGGGGACATCCAGTCGCTCGGCATGCACCAGCAGTACGGCGGCGGCCAGGCGGGCTTCATCGCGAGCCGGGACGACGAGCGCCTGGTCGCGGAGTTCCCCTCCCGCCTGTTCGGCATCGCCCCGACCGCCGTCCCCGGTGAGTACGGCTTCGGTGACGTCTTCTACGACCGGACCTCCTTCGCGCTGCGCGAGGAGGGCAAGGAGTGGGTCGGCACCGCGGCCGCCCTGTGGGGCATCACCGCCGGCGTCTACCTCTCGCTGATGGGCCCGCAGGGAATGCGCGAGATCGGCGAGACGATCCTGGCCCGGACCCGGTACGCGATGGGGGCCCTGGCCTCGGCCGGTGCCCGGGTCCGTCACCAGGGGGCCTTCCACTTCCGCGAGTTCGCCGTCGAGGTGCCGGACGCCGGCGCGTTCCTCGCGGCGCTGCGCCGCCGGGACATCTTCGGCGGGGTGCGGCTCGGCTCCCGGGAGGTCCTGGTCTGCGTCACCGAGCGGCACTCGATCGCCGACATCGACACCCTCGCGGCGGCCGCCAAGGACGCCCTCTCAGCCATCGGAGGCACCAAGTGAGCTCGCACGGAGAATCGTTCGCCACCCTGCCCGTCGCACCCAAGCCCGCGCTGCGCCGTTTCCACCAGGCCCGCTGGGACGAGGAGATCATCTTCGAGCTGTCCCGGCCCGGCCGGCGCGGGGTGGGCGTGCCCGCCCCGGACGCGCCGCCGGTCGAGCTGCCCGAGGGCGTCGGCCGCCGCACCCCGCCGGCGCTGCCCGAACTGTCGCAGAACCAGGTGGTCCGCCACTACCTGCGCCTGTCGCAGGAGACCCTCGGCGCCGACCTGAACATCGACGTCGGCCAGGGCACCTGCACGATGAAGTACAGCCCCAAGGTCAACGACACCTTCGTGCGGGATCCGAAGATCGCCGAACTGCACCCGCTGCAGCCCGAGGACTCCGTCCAGGGCGTGCTGGAGATCTACTGGCGGCTGGAGCAGATCCTCAAGGAGATCTCCGGCATGGCCCGGGTGTCGCTGCAGCCCGGCGCCGGTTCCGCGGCGATCTACGCCAACATCGCGATGATCCGCGCCTACCACGCCTCCCGGGGCGAGGGCGGCCAGCGCGACCAGGTCGTCACCACGATGTTCTCCCACCCCTCGAACGCGGCGTGTGCGAAGGTCGCCGGGTACGAGGTGATCACCCTGATGCCGGACGCCGCCGGCAACCCGGACATCGAGGCGCTGCGGGCGGCCGTGGGCCCGCGGACCGCGGCGCTGCTCATCACCAACCCGGAGGACACCGGGATCTTCAACCCGAGGATCCGCGAGTTCGTCGACCTCGTCCACGAGGCGGGCGGCCTGGCCTGCTACGACCAGGCGAACGCCAACGGCATCCTCGGGATCACCCGGGCCCGTGACGCCGGCTTCGACCTGTGCCACTTCAACCTGCACAAGACGTTCTCGACCCCGCACGCGTGCGGCGGGCCCGCGGCGGGGGCGTGCGGCGTCTCCGAGGCGCTGGCGCCGTTCCTGCCCGGACCGGTCGTCGAGCGCGCCGGGGCGTCGTACACGCTGGCCTCCCCCGAGCGGTCGGTGGGGAAGATCCGGCCGTTCCTCGGGGTCACGCCGAACGTGGTGCGCGCCTACGCGTGGGTGATGGCGCTCGGCGCGGACGGTCTGCGGGAGGTCGCGGAGACGGCCGTCCTCAACAACAACTACCTGATGCACAAGGTCCTGCGGATCCCCGGCGCCTCCGTCCCGTGGGCGGACCGGCGGCGGGTGGAGCAGGTCCGCTACTCCTGGCAGGACCTCACGGAGGAGACCGGGGTGCACTCCGAGGAGATCGGGATCCGCGCCGCCGACTTCGGCGTCCACTACTGGACCAGCCACCACCCGTACGTGGTCCCCGAGCCGTTCACCCTGGAACCGACGGAGTCCTACTCCCGCGAGGACCTGGACGAGTACGCCGCGATCCTCGCCCAGGTGGCCTCCGAGGCCCGGGAGGACCCCGAGTTCGTGAAGAACGCGCCGTACCACCAGACCGTCCACCGGATCGACCCCACCTCGCTGGACGACCCCGCGCAGTGGTCGCCGAGCTGGCGCGCCTACTGTCGCAAGCACCGCCGGTGATCGTCGGCCTGGTCGTGAACCCCGTGGCGGGACTCGGGGGTCCGGCCGCGCTCAAGGGCAGCGACGGCCCCGACGTCCAGGCCAGGGCGCTCGCCCTCGGCGCCGTCCCGCGTGCGGGGGAGCGGGCGGCCGCCGCGCTGGCGGCGCTCCACCGCCTGCGCCCGGACGTCCGGGTGCGCACCGTGGCGGGGGCCATGGGGGAGGACAGCGCGCGGGCGGCCGGCGTCCCCCACGAGGTCGTCCACCGCCCCCGGGCCGGTGCGGGGGCCGCCACCACGGCCGGCGGCGCGGTGACCGTGACGACCGGCGCGGCGGACACCCGGGCGGCGGTGGCGGTGCTCGGCGGGGCGGACCTGCTGCTGTTCGCGGGCGGGGACGGAACGGCGCGGGACGTGCTGGACGCCCGGCCCCGGGGGCCGGTGATCGGCGTGCCGGCCGGGGTGAAGGTCTACTCCGGCTGCTTCGCGGTCAGCCCGTTCGCCGCCGCCGCGACCGCCGCCGCGTTCGACGGGACCACCCTGGACGCGGAGGTCGTCGACCTGGACGAGGAGGCGTACCGGTCGGGGCGGGTGGGCGCCCGGCTGTACGGGACCCTGCGGGTGCCCGCGGCCAGGACGCGGCTCAGCGGGCGCAAGAGCGGGTCGTCGGGGGCGCCGCCGGGATCGGCGGAGTCGATCGCGCGCGAGGTGGTGGCGTCGATGGTGCCCGGCGAGGCCTACGCGCTCGGCCCCGGGGCGACGACGCTCGCGGTGGGCCGCGCGCTGGGTCTGGACCTGACGCCGCTGGGGGTCGACGTGGTCCGGGACGGCGTCCTGCTCGCCCCCGACGTCACCGAGCGGACCTTGCACACCCTTGCCATGTCACAGGTGACACATGGCGTGCTGTCCGTGATCGGCGGGCAGGGGTTCGTGATCGGTCGCGGCAACCAGCAGTTCAGCCCCCGGGTGCTGGACCGGCTCGCCGGGATCGTCGTGCTCGCCACCCAGCAGAAGCTCGCCGCCCTCGGCGGCCGGCCGCTGCTCGTGGACAGCGGCGACGCCGCGGCCGACGCCGCGTTCGGCGGCCACACCCGGGTCGTCACCGGGTACCGCGAGTCCGTGATGTACCGCATCCAGTCAGCGAACGAGGAGCTATGAACACGTTGCAGAACAAGGTCGCCGTCGTCACCGGCGGAGCCTCCGGCATCGGCCGGGCCACCGCCCGGCTGTTCGCCGCCGAGGGAGCGGCGGTGGTCGTCGCCGACCTGGCGGACGCCTCCGCCGTGGTCCGCGAGATCGAGGCGGCCGGCGGGCGGGCCGTGTCGGTACGGGCCGACGTCTCCTCCGAGGTCGACTGCGAGCGGATCGTGAACATCGCCGTCGAGCGGTTCGGCGGGCTGCACGTCCTGTTCAACAACGCCGGGATCATCCGGCGCCAGACCGCGCTGGAGATCTCCGCCGACGACTGGGACCGGGTGATGGCCGTCAACGTCCGGTCGGTCTACCTGATGTGCCGTTTCGCGATCCCGGCGATGACGCAGGGCGGCTCGATCGTCAACACCGGTTCCGGCTGGGGGCTGAAGGGAGGCGGCAACGCCCTGTCCTACTGCGCCTCCAAGGCCGCGGTCGTCAACATGACGCGCGCCCTGGCGATCGACCACGCCGCCGCGGGGATCCGGGTCAACTCGGTCAACCCCGGCGACACCATGACGTCGATGCTCCGCGACGAGGCGCGTCAGCTGCAGGTGGAGTGGTCGGCCTTCGAGAAGGACGCCGCCGACCGGCCGATGGGCCGGGCCGGGTCGCCCGAGGAGATCGCGAGCGCCGTGCTGTTCCTCGCCGGCGACGCGAGCAGCTACATCACCGGGTCCGCCCTCGTCGTCGACGGCGGCGGCCTCGCCTGACCCCCTGCTCCACCCCGCTCCACCACCCCCGCTCCACCACCCCCGTTCCACCTTTCCGTACCGCTCCGGCGCGCTCCACCCACCCACCCCCCCCGCGAAAGCTCCTCGGAGGCATCTGATGTCTGCTGTGAAGAGAAGGACGGTCCTGGCCGCCGTCGCCGCCGCCGTCGCCCTGTCCGTGTCCGTGTCCGCGTGCAGCGGGAGCGGCGGCGCGGGCTCCACCGGCGACGCGAAGGACGGCAAGGTCACCCTGCGCTGGTCGACCTGGGGTTCGGCCGAGGACATGGCGGTCTTCAAGGCGTTCACCGACGAGTTCACCAGGAAGTACCCGAACATCACGCTGAAGCTGGAGCCCGTCGCCTCCTACGAGGACTACCACCCCAAGCTGATCACCCAGCTCACCTCCAGGACCGCCCCCGACGTGTTCTACGTCGGTGACGACTACATCGGCAAGCTCGTCGCCGACGGCGTGCTCGCCCCGCTCGACGAGCAACTCGCCGGCCCCCTCAGCAAGAGCAGGCCGACGGACTTCTTCGAGGGCATCTACGGCGGGGCGAAGAAGGGCGGTGTGACGTTCGGCGTCCCGAACGACACCAACCCCGAGGTCCTGTGGTTCGACAAGAAGGCCCTCGCCGCCGCCGGCATCACCGAGGACCCGGCCGCCCTGAACGAGGCCGGCCGGTGGACCATGGCCAAGTACCTGGAGATGAACGCCAAGCTCAAGGACTCCGGCCGGTACGGCTCCATATTCTGGAACTGGTACGGCGCCAACTACAGCCTCGTCAACGGCTTCGGCGGCAAGGTCTGGGACAACGGCACGTTCGTCGCACCGTCCGACCCCAAGGCCCGGCAGGCGCTCAGGACCCTCGCCGACGGTTACCGGGACAAGACCTTCGCCTCCGCGGACCTGCTGCCCGAGGGCAACAGCGCGGCCACCCAGTTCGTCAAGCACAAGGCCGGCTTCTACGCCGGGGGCCGCTGGGTCATCGAGGGCATCGACAAGGGCGGCGATCGCGAGAGCTACGACGTCGTGCCGTTCCCCTCGCAGACCGGGGAACCGATCCCCGGCGCGGTCGCCGCGTCCTACCTGACCCTCAACAAGGACACCAAGCACCCGAAGGAGGCCTTCACCTTCCTGAGCGAGTTCGTCAGCAAGGAGGGCCAGCAGCTGCGGCTCAAGGGCGGCAGCGCCGTGCCGTCGATCAAGGGTGCCGAGAACCTGGTGACCGAGGGGAACTACCCCGCGCACGCCCGGACCTTCCTCGACGTCCGCGACAAGGGCTTCGCCAACTACCCCGACGAGGTCGCCGTCCCCGGCCTGACCAAGGCGATCAACGACCACCTCATGAAGATCTGGGAGGGCAAGGTCGGGTTCGACGAGGGGATGACCCAGCTCCAGAGCCTGGTCGACGGGATGAAGGGCCCGAAGGGTTGAGCGCCGTCTCCCAGGCCGTGGCACGCCGGCGGTCCCGCCCCGCACGGAGCGGCCGCGAGCCGCTCTGGCGGCGCCGGGACCGCCGGTGGGCCGTGGTCTTCCTCGCCCCGCAACTGCTCGGCCTGCTGGTGTTCCTGGTCGGCCCGCTCGGGTTCGCCGTCGTCCTGTCCTTCATGGAGTGGGACGGGCTCGGTGACGCGAGCTGGGTGGGACTGGACAACTTCCGGGCCCAGCTGACCGACCCCGCCTTCGGCCGCGCGGTGTGGAACACCGTCAAGATCGGCCTGATCACCGTGCCGGGCGGCCTCGTCCTGGCCCTCCTGCTCGCCCTGGCCCTGCACGGCGTGCGAGGCCGCACCGCCTACCGGGTCGTCTACTTCCTGCCGGTCGTGACGAGCTCCGTCGCGGTGTCGGTGATCTGGCAGATGATCCTCGGCGGCGGCGCCGACGGCATCCTGAACGGCACCGTGCAGGACGTCTTCGGGATCACCCTGCCGGACTGGCTGGCCGACCCGACCTGGGTGGTGCCCGCCATCGCGGTCGTCACGATCTGGTCGTCCCTCGGCCTCAACGTCGTGATCTTCCTCGCCGGACTCGCCACCATCCCGACGAACCTGCTCGAAGCCGCCCGGATCGACGGCGCCGGCCCCTGGCAGACCCTGCGCTCGGTCACCCTGCCGATGCTCTCACCCACGGTCTTCTTCACCGTGGTGGTCTCGGTGATCAGCTCCTTCCAGGCCTTCGACCTGATCTACGTCCTCGTCAACCCCGACCACAACGAGGGCGCCCAGACCATCGTCTACAAGGTCTACCAACAGGGCTTCCGCGAGTTCCACTTCGGCCTCTCCAGCGCCGCGGCCCTGATCCTGCTGCTCCTGACACTCCTCGTCACGGCGGTCCAGTTCAAGGCGCAGAAGCGCTTCGTCCACTACGAGTCGTGAGGCCGCCATGAGCAACCGCAGACGGATCCTCCTGCACACCGGCCTCACCGCCGGCGGCCTGGTCATGCTGTTCCCGTTCATCTGGATGATGCTGACCTCCTTCAAGGGCGCCACCCAGATGATCAACGACCCGCTCGCCTGGCTCCCCGGGCCGTGGCGCCCGCAGAACTACCCGGACGTCCTGGGCGAGGTGCCGCTCGGGCGCGCCTACTGGAACAGCATGTACATCGCGGCCGTCACCGTCGTCGCGACCCTGCTGACCGGGGCGATGGCGGCCTACGCCTTCGCCCGGATACCGTTCCGCGGCTCGGGGCCGCTGTTCGGCCTCTTCCTCGCGACCCAGATGGTCCCCGCCCAGGTCACGATCGTGCCGCTCTACATCATGCTCGCCAAGCTCCAACTCATCGACTCGCACCTGGCGCTGATCCTGCCGGCCGTCGCCAACCCGTTCGCGGTGTTCCTGCTGCGCCAGTTCATCCGGGCCGTCCCGGTCGAGCTGGAGGACGCGGCGCGGATCGACGGCGCGAGCCGGTGGACGATCTTCTGGCGGATCATCCTGCCCAACATCAGGCCCGGCCTGTGGACCCTCGGCATCATCGTCTTCCTGGCCAGCTGGAACAGCTACTTCTTCCCGCTGGTGTTCCTGAACACGCCGGACCTGTTCACCATCCCCCTGCTGCTCGACTCCTTCCACTCCCAGCGGGGCGGCGTCGACTACGGACTGACCGCCGCCCTGTCGGCGATGACCGTGGTGCCGATGCTGATCGCGTTCCTGGTCGGGCAGCGCAAGATCCTCAACAGCATGGCCTCCTCGGGCCTGGGAGGACGCTGATGCTCACGCTGGACCTCGTGGAGCGGCCGTTCACCGAACGCGGCTCGCGCCTGCTCGTCACCGCCCACCCGGACGGCCTCCGGATCGCCCGCGCCGCGTACGAGACCCCGCTCGCCCGCACCACCGAGCTGTCCGCCCTGGTCGTCCGCGACCCCGCCGGGAAGGACCTCCCCGTCGTCTCCGCGACGCCCACCGAGGTGGTGTTCGCCGGCGGGGTGTCGCTGCTGTTCGCCGACCCCGCCACGCTGGTGATCGCCGGACACCGCGCCCGGGCCTCCTGGCGGCGGCCCGACGGGACGGAGCACACCCTCGCCCTGGCGGGCTGCCACGTCCTCGTCGGCCCGCCCGGCCGGTGGTCGGAAGCGGCCGTGCGCGCCGCGTCCGAGGCCCGCTGGGCCGCGTGGTTCGCCCGGATGCCGCCCGTCCCGGAGGACCTGGCGGAACGCGCCCGGACGGCCTGGTGGACCCTGGCCGTCAACCTGCTGCCGATCGCCGGCCGCGAAGGACTCGTCCCCTCCAAGTACGGCTACGTGGGCGTCTGGAACTGGGACGCCCTCTTCCACGCCGTCGGCCTGCGCCACGCCTCGCCCGCCCTCGCCCGCGACCAGATCCTCCTGGTCCTCGACCACCAGCTCCCCGACGGACGCCTCCCGGACGTCGTCCACGACCACGGCGTCCTCGCCGAGACCACCGACCTCCCCCGGTCGGACCACGCCCGCCTGAGCGAACACGTCGGCCGGGCCAACGGCGCCCTGCCCTCCGCGGATCCGGTCCCGGTCACCAAACCGCCGCTGGCCGCCTGGGCCGTGCGGAAGCTCCACCGGAGCCACCCGGACGTCCCGTTCCTCGCCTCCGTCTACCCCCGGCTCGTGCGCGCGCACGACTGGTGGTTCACCGCCTCCGACCCGGACGGCGACGGGCTGCCCGAATACCTGCACCCCTACTCGTCCGGCCTCGACGACAGTCCCGTCTGGGACTACGGCCCCCGGGCCGAACCCCCCGACCTCAACTCCTACCTGATCCACGAGGCCGACTGCCTGGCGGACATCGCCGACGCCCTCGGCCGGCCCGGGGACGCCGCCCGGTGGCGCACGCGGGCCGCCGCCCACACCGACCTGCTGGTCGCACGCCGCTGGGACGGCACCCGCTTCCGCACCCTCGCCGACGGTGCGGACGTGCCCGTCCGGACCGTCCTCGACCTGATGCCGCTGTTCACCGGCCGCCTGCCCGCCGAGATCGCCGCCCACCTGGAGCGGACCCTCCGCTCGGCCGCCTTCTGGGGGGAACGCCCCGTCCCGACGGTCGCGTTCGACGATCCCGCCTTCGACCCGGACGCGATGTGGCGCGGCCCCGTCTGGCTGAACGTCAACTACCTCCTCGTCGAGGGCCTGCGCCACTCGGGCTTCGCCGAGACCGCCGACGAGCTCCGAAGCCGCACCCTGGCGATGGTCGCGGGCGCCGGCGGCCTCTACGAGTACTGGAACCCCCTGACCGGTGCCCGCGGCAGGCGCGCGACCTCCGGCTTCGGCTGGTCCGCGGCCCTCTTCGTCGACCTCGCCACCGACCGGCAGCACCTGCGGACCGGCCCGGACCGGCCGCACCCCTGAACCGGGGCGGCCGTCCCGTCAGGACCTCCCGGAGCGCGACCGGGCGGTCAGCCGCTGCTTCCAGCCCTTCGGGGGAGGCCACGGGACGCCCCAGGCCGCGAGCTGGCTGCGACGCCACCCGCCGGCCGGGGTCCGGGCCGCCTCGATCTCCTCGGGCGTCGGGCACACCGGCTCGCCAGGACCGGCGGGCGCCGGGTCGTCCTGCCCCGGAAGCGTCTCCTGACGGGGCCCGGGGACGGCCGCCGGACCGGGGTCCGGTTCCGGTTCCTCTACCGGGCCCGGAACGGAAACGGGCGCGGGCACGAGGTCCGGACCGGGCAGGGGCGTCGGCGTGGGCGCGAGCTCCGGGACGGCGACGGGAACCGGTGCGGGCGCGGCCCGGCCGGCGGAGAGCCGGAACGGCCGGGTGCGCCACTCCCACCCGTGACGCAGGGCCAGGGCCGCGATGTCCAGCGAACCCGGGCGCTGCGCACCCGCTGCGGTCAGCACGTGCGGCCATCCCAGCACCGTGCCCTCCGCCAGCAGCGGGCCGATGGCTTCGGCAAGACGCGGGTCCGCCGGGTGGTTCTCCACCAGCGAGCGGGTGCGGTACCCGTCGGTGACCAGCAGGCCCCAGCCGTGGTCGCGGCACAACGCCTCAAGGGCACGGTACTTGGCGACGTTGACGGCGGTGGCCATCTCGAAGACCGGCTTGACCTCGACGAGGACGCAGCGCCCGTCGGTGGTGGCGACGAGCAGGTCGGGGAAGTACGTGCGCGCCCGCCCGTCGAACTCGTAGCCGACGGCGAGGGGTTGCTCCTGGTAGTACGCGACCTGCGAGGCGAAGGAGAGGAGCTGGATCACCTGGAGCTCGGTCTCCGACTCGTACGCCACCGCGCGGCCGAGCTTGGGGCACTCCCACGACCCGGAGCGGGGATCCTCGTCGTCCGCCTCGCGCAGCGCCTCCAGCTCCGCGCGCGGGGGAGCGCTCCCGCCCGTACCGGCCCACCGGACGTCGGCCTCCAGACGGCTCCACCGCACGGTGGCCCGCTCGGTACGGCCCTGCCGCGCGGCCTCGCGGCGGGCCGCGCCGTGGCGCAGGGTGCGGATCGTCATGGCCTGGGCCGCGAGGTTGTCCGCCGGAAGCCTGCCGGCCCCGGCGAGGGTGGCGAGCAGGGCGACCGCCCGGCGCGGCGGGACGGACGGCAGCAGCACCCGCGCCAGGTCGAGGAGGCGTTCGGCGTCGGGCGGTCCGTCCTCGCCGTCGGTCGGGGTCCCGTCGGGGCGGCCGAGCTCGGACAGCAGGCTCCGGAACCTGCGGGCCGCGGGCGTGGTGGCGCGGGCCAGCGCGCTCACGGCCTTCTGTTGCAGCTGGCGGATGCGTTCGCGGGACAGGCCGAAGGCGTCGGCGACCGTCTCCAGCGTCTGTGCTTCGTGGTCGCCCACGCCGAGCCGGAGGGTCATGATCCGGCGGTGGCGCTCGCGGGGGAGCTCGTCGACGGCCGCCGCCAGGAGTTCCCGCAGCGCCATCGCGGTGTCGTCGTCGTGCCCGGCGACGGCGCTCCAGGGCGGGGCCGGCGCGGTGGCGCCCGGGCACCGGCACTCCAGCGCCCAGTCCTCCAGGAGCAGTTGCCGGGTGTCCTGCCACAGCCGTCGGCCGGTGTCCCGGCGGACGGCCGGGTCCGCGGCCGCCAGCGTGCCGACCACGGGGCGGGCGAGGAAGGCCGTCTGCCGATCGGGACGCAGCTCGTGCCCGGTCAGGTGCTGCCACTCGGCGAGAACGTCGGCGGCGCGGGGGTCCGGCGCGGCCGGTGTTCGGCGGGCGGCGCGACCACCGGCGCGACCACCGGTGCGTTCGGCGGTGCGTTCGGCGGTGCGACCAGCGGTGTGAGCGGCCGCGCGGACCGGGCCCGCATGGGTCCGCAGCCACTGCAGCAGTTCCTCGTCACCGGCGTCGGTGAGCGGCACGAAGCGGCTCAGACGCGCGCGAATGCCGCCGACGGTACGGCCGTGCCGGGCGGCGAGGTCCTCCAGGGACTCTCCCCGGCCCGCCGCCTCCAGCAGCCGTTCGTCCTCGTCCTCGGTCCAGGCCAGACCGGCTCTCGAACCGGATGCCTTGCTCTCCATGGTCCCCCCACGGTCCGTCACATCACTGGAGTGTCCTCGTGCACCACGACGAGGAGGCGGCAGCCCGGGTTCGCCCCGGACCGGGTGCCAGACGTCACACCGGCTCCCCGGTGCGGCCGGGTCGGGCTCCGCAGGCGGGCAGGGCGTGGACGCCTGACGCGCCGTCCGCCGTCCACCGGCCGCCGTTCACGGGACTTCGGGCCGGTCGCGGTCCCGGTCCCGGTCCTGGGTTCCGGACCGGCGCGGACGCCGGTGGCGGTGCGGCCACAGGGCCAGCCCGACACCCCAGGCGGCGGCGAACAGGCCGAGCAGGGCGATGGGGCGGGACCACTCGCCCGCCGCCGTCGGCGCGAACGCCACCGGCAGCACCAGGCACGACGACGCCACCGCGACCAGGGCGCGGGCCGGTGCGAGGACCCGGCCGTGCGGGCCGAGGACGTCGAGCAGCAGCAGGTGGCCGACGAGCAGCACGGTGACGGCCAGGGCCCGCCAGAACGGCGGCTCGCCCAGTGCGGCGAGCAGGACGCACCCGGTGGCGAGCACCGTGGTGCGGGCCTCCGTGAGGCGGGCGGTCCAGGTGAGCGGGCGGGCCGCCGGGGCCTCGGGAGGAACGGCGGCCCAGAGGGCGAGGGCGGTGGCCGCCACCGGGGCGGCGGGACCGAACCGGTCGGCCGCGCCACCGAGCGCGGCGGCCAGGGCGAGGGCCGCGCCCGTGCAGCGGGCGGCGGCTCGTTGGAGCCGGGGGGCCCAGGCGGCGAACGGGCCCGGTCGGTCGGCCGTCGCGCTCCCCGTCGCGCTCCCCGTCGCGTCGGCGCCCGGGACCGGGCCGGTCGCGGCGCCGGGCATCGCGTCGGTCGTGGTGTCGGTCGTGGTGTCGGCGGTGGTGTCGGTCGTGAGCGTGGTCCGGGACGCGTTCACCGGGCGGGTCCTCCGATCCTGCGGCGCAGCAGCGGAGCGAGCGCCAGGTCGAGTGCCTCGCCGGGGGTGTGGCGGGCCACGGGGATGCCCCGGCCGCGCAACGCCGAACGCATCGCCTCGCGTTCGGCGTGCCAGAGGCGCAGGGCGAGGGCGTCGACCTCGTCCCCGGGGTCGGTCGCCGGTTCGCCGGACGGGATCTCGACCACGACGAGCGGGTTGCCGCGTTCGCGGACCTGCCCGAGCACGTCGAGGATGCGCTGGTCGGCCAGCGGTGTGAACGCGTACACCAGCGCGTGGCCCGGCAGTGCGGGCAGCGGCAGGCGGGGGAGGGTGGGGCCGCGGTGGCGCCGGTCCTGGCGGACCTCCAGCACGCTCTCCACCATGCGGTAGAACTGGCGGTCCCCGCCGGCCGGGGTGAGCCAGCGCAGCCGGCCGCCGACGGCGATCAGCCCGACGCGGTCGTGCCGCCGCAGGTAGGCGCGGGTGAGGCCGCCGGCCGCCCGCAGCGTCTCGTCCAGGCTGGAGAGGCCGGTGGCCGCGTCGTGGAGGTCGGTGAGGGTGTCCAGCAGGACGACCGCGTCGGCGGCGCGTTCGGCGGCGAACTGGTTGATCTGGATCGCGTCACGGCGGGTGGTGGACGGCCAGTGGATGCGCCGCTGGCGCTCGCCGGGTACGTGCGGGCGCACGCCGACGACCTCGACGCCGGTGCCCTCGTGCGCGGTGATGTGTTCGCCGATCCGCTCGGGCAGGCGGACCGGGATCGGGGTCAGCCGGGAGGCGCTGGGCACCGGGAAGACGTCGACCTCGCCCAGTTCGGCGCGCACGGTGCGGCGGGTGAGTCCTCCGGCGTCGTAGACGTCGAGGTCGACCGCGCCCAGGGTCCAGCGGCCCCAGGCACCGGTCCGGAGGACCAGGTCGATCCCGTCGGCGCCGACGGTGAGGGCTTCCGGGGTGAGGCCGGTGCCGAAGGAGAAGGTCGGGTCGAGCGGGCCGATCCGCCCGTCGTGCCGGAGGGTGATCCGGACGGTGACCTGCTCGCCCTCGAAGCAGCGGCGCGGTTCGGCGGTGGCCTCGGCGGTGAGCTCCGTGGGGCGGGCGGGCCCGGGGGCGGCGAGGGCGAGCAGGACGGCGGGGCCGGCGGCCAGGGCGAGCAGCCAGGGGCGGCCGGTGGCCAGGGCGGCGACGGCTGCGGCGGCGGCCACGGTGAGCAGGCGCAGGGTCCGCTCGCCGGCTCTCCAGTGGGGGGAGGGCGGGGACTTCGGCAGACCGGCCAGGGTGGCCCGGGTGCTGCGGGCCAGTACCCGGAGGCCGGCGGCGTGCGAGGCGGCGGACGTGCGCGCGGTGCCGGTCCGGCCGCCGGCGGGTGGCGCCGCGCTCATCGCGTGCCGCCGGGGGCGGCCACGGCGCCGGGCCCCGGGCCCTCGCCCGGGCCTGCGGCCGCACGCGGCACGGTCTGCGGGGCCGGTACCGAGTCGACCAGCCGGGCCATCACGTCGTCCGCCTCGACCTGGCGCACCCACAGCTCGGGCCGGAGCGTGAGGCGGTGGGCGAGGGCGGGCACGGCGAGCGCCTTGACGTCCTCCGGCGTCAGGTAGTCGCGGCCTTCCAACATCGCTCGGGCGCGGGCCAGTTGGACCAGGGCGAGGCCGCCGCGGGGCGAGGAGCCGACCTGGACCTGCTGGTCACTGCGAGTGGCGTCGACCAGCGCCACCACGTACGCGACGAGGTCGTCGTCCACCTCGACGCGCTCCAGGGCCGCCTGCATGGCGAGCAGCTCGGCCGGGCTGCTGACGGGCTCCAGCACCGGCTCGGGCGTGGCCCGGTCCAGGCGGGCCCGGAGCACGTCCGCCTCCAGCCCGGTGGACAGGTAGCCCATACGGACGCGCAGCAGGAACCGGTCGAGCTGGGCCTCCGGCAGGGCGTAGGTGCCCTCGTACTCGATCGGGTTGGCGGTGGCGATCACCGTGAAGGGCTGCGGCAGGCGCCGGGTGGCGCCGTCGACGGAGACCTGCCCCTCGGCCATCGCCTCCAGCAGCGCGGCCTGGGTCTTGGGCGGGGTGCGGTTGATCTCGTCGGCCAGCAGGAGCTGGGTGAAGAGCGGGCCGGGCCTGAAGACCATCTCCCCGCTGCGCCGGTCGTAGAACGGGGCGCCGGTGACGTCGGAGGGCAGCAGGTCGGGGGTGAACTGGATCCGGCGGAAGTCCAGGCCGAGGGTGGTCGCGAAGGATCGCGCCAGGAGGGTCTTGCCGAGGCCGGGAAGGTCCTCGATCAGGACGTGACCGCCGGCCAGGACGCCCAGCATGACCAGCTGGAGGGCCTCCGGCTTGCCCACCACCGCCCGGTTGACCTCCTGGAGCACCTCGCGTGCGCGCTCGCCCGCCTGGTGCGGTGTCAGGACGGCCGTCCCGGTGCGGCCGTTCGGGTCGTGCGCGGCGTCCGGGTCGGCGGTGGCCTGGGGAACGGCGGTCATGACTCTCCTGAGAGGCTGATGGGTGCGGTGTCGTGGTGGGGTCGGGTCGGCGGCGCCGCCGCCGGTCCGGGGGGACGGTGCGCCCAGGGGTGTGGCCGTGGCCCGGGACGCCGCGCGGCTACAGGGATTCGAGCCGGTCGACGAGGGCGTGCAGGACCGGTGCGGGGACGGTCGGGGCCGGCGCCGGGGACTCCGGGTCGATCCAGGGCCAGAGCCGGGGCCCGAGCAGCTCGGCGACCCGGTCGCGGTCGGTGGCCAGGGAGAGACCGTGGGCCTCGGAGAGGCGTGCGGCGAACAGCCGTTGGAGGCGCAGGCGCAGCAGCTGGCCGTCCCCCTCCGGGTCCAGCCCCTGGCGGACGGTCCACCGCCAGTCGCCGAGCCCCTGCCCGTAGCTCTCCATCAGCCGGGGCCGGCGGCGCAGGGACACCTCCGCGAAGCCCGCGCCGGCGACGACGCGGGCGGTGACCAGGGCGGCAGCGACCAGTACGACCGCTCCGGCGCCGGCCGCGGGGAGGCCGCCGACCAGGGCGAGCAGGATCTCGGCCAGGACCGCCGCCGCGCTCAGCTCGACCAGGCTGTGCCGGATCGAGCCGGGCGTGATCCGCGCGCCCTCCGGTCGTCCTTCCGGTGCCGCCCGCTCGGGCCCGGCGGCGCTCACCGGTGCTCTCCCGGCGCACCGGTCACGCCCGCCCCGGCGGCCGTGACCGGCGTGCCCGGCCCGTTCGGTCCGTTCGGTCCGGTGGGGCCCGAGGGCGCGGCGGCCCGGTTCTCCAGGCCCGCGGCGACGGCGTCGAGGGCCGTCCGCGCGCGCTGCACGTGGGTGTCGTCCATCGGGTGGGTGGAGTAACGGGCCTCGCGGAACAGGGCGGTGAGGGCCCGGGTGTGGAAGGGGTCCACCCCGTCGTGGGAAACGGCACGGTCCAGCAGCTCCGTCGGACTGTCGCAGTCGCGCCGGGACACCCCGGAGACCGCCAGCGAGCCCTCCATCGCCGCGTAACAGGCGATCACGGCGGCCCGGGCGTCGTCGCCGACCAGGGCGCGCCGTCCGGTGACCAGGGCGAGGGCCAGGACGTCCCCGGGCCGTGGCGGTGCCGCGGGCAGCGGGGCCCCCGGTCGCGGCCGGCGGGAGAACCGCAGCCGGCCGAACCTCCGGGCGACGGCGACCACGAGCGCGGCCAGCAGGACGAGGACCAGAATGCCCCCGAGCAGGGCCAGCACGCCGCCGTGCAGAGCGTCGTCCTGTGCGGCCTCCACCGCGGGATCCCCGGGCGGCATCGTGGTCGTCGGCATCACCTGGGGCAGGTCGCGAGCGACCGGCTCCGGCCTCGCCCGGACGTGGAGGACCATCATCAGCACCGGCACCGCGAGGACGAGGGCGGTCAGCAGCGTGACGGCACACGCCCGCAGTCGCTCGGCCCAGGGCGTCGGCCCGGTGAGGTGACGGACCTCCTCGCGCAGACGCGAGGTGTAGCGCCCGACGAGGACCACCCAGCCGAGCGCGAGCAGCACCACCCACCCGATGGTGCCCACCGGTCCGGTGGCGGCCGTGCCGAGCAGCCCGCCGTCCGGCCGGAGCGCGGCTGCCGCGAGCAGCAGACCGGCCACGACCAGGACGACCCCGGACACCTGCCCGGTGCCCGGCCGTGCCGTGTCGACCTGCCCCGATCGGCGCGCGTTCCGCGCCGCATCGTCGTTCATGCGGATACCCCCGTGCCCCCGTGGCGCGAACCGATGCACGCCGGGTGCAGCTTCGCATACCACCTGTCGTACTGTCACGAGTCCTGGCGGTCGGGCCGTCCGTCGCCTTCGGGCGGTGGCTTCGTTCCACTCAACTTGCGTGCAGGTCAAGGTGGTTGCGGCCGTCGACAGTCACCCCCGGGCCGATCCGCAGACCGTCCGCCGGTCCCGCGGCACGTCCACCGGCCCGCGTCCGGCGTGGGGCCGGCGCCCCCGGGCGTGTCACCCGGCCGCCGGCGTCGCCCTTCGCGCCCGGCCGCGCGCCCACGCCCGCGCGACCGCTCCCACCAGGTCCAGTCGCGGTCCGGTCGGTGACCGGGTGCGGACACGTCCGGTTCAGGTCCCCGCGGTCTCGTCCGGGTGGAGGCCGTCGAGGATCACGGCGAGGCCGAAGGCGAACTCGTCGGCGTAGTCGTAGCCGGGTTTGAGGACGTGTTCGGTGGCCAGCTCGGCGAGGTGGGGGTAGGCGTCGGCGGGCATCTCGCGCAGGATGGCCTCCGCCACCTCGTCCAGCTCCGCCGCGCCCTTGAACGGCAGGCTCAGCTCCTGGAGCACGAAGCCGTACAGGTAGCTGTCGACCAGCGAGACGGCGTGCGCGGCCATGGCGACGGAGAAGCCTCCGGCGCGCAGCGCCCCGATGACGGCGTCGTGGTGGCGCAGGGTCGCCGGTCCGGGCCGTGAGCGGGAGTCCATGAGGCCGATGGCCCACGGGTGGCGCAGCAGGGCGGCGCGGGCGGAGAGCACGCGGTGGCGTGTGGCACTCCTCCAGTCCGTGTCGCGCGGCGGCAGGTCGATCTCGGCGAACACCGCGTCCACCATCCCGTCGAGGATGTCCTCCCGGCCGGTCACGTGGTGGTAGAGCGACATCGCCTCGACCCCCAGCGGTTGGGCGATGGCCCGCATGCTGAGCGCGGCCGACCCCTTCTCGTCCGCCACCTCCACCGCCGTGCGGATCACCCGCTCGCGGCTGAGCGGGGTGCGTGCCGCCGCCCCGCGCCGGCCCTTGCCTGCCTCGGGCATCCGCCTCTTCCTTCCGCTCCCATTGACTGCCTTACAGCATAAGGCTAACGTGCCTTACACCATAAGGTCACCATGCCGGCGAAGGGGCTGCGCCATGGGCACGGATCGTGTGATGAAGGTCTGCATCGTCGGGGCTTCGGGGAAGCTCGGGCAGTACATGGTCAGGCACGCGCTGGACCGCGGCTACGAGGTGGTCGGCGTGTGCCGGGAGCGCAGCGTGCCGAAGCTGGCCGCGTTCGAAGGGCGGATGACCGTCGTCCCCGGAGCGACGAACGACCCCGAGGCGATCCGGAGGGCCGTCGCCGGGTGCGACGGGGTGTTGACCGTGCTCGTGCCCTGGGGCGTGCAGCAGTACGCGTCGGGCACTGCGCAGGCGGTCCTCGACCACGCACGGCCGGGTGCGCGCCTGGTCTTCTCGTGCGGGTGGCACATCACCCGGGACGGCAAGGACCGGTACTCGTGGCTGTTCACCACCGCCCTCCGGATCGTCGCCGTGCTGGGCAAGCTCGTCCGCGCCGTGGAGATCGACGACCAGGTGGAGGCGTGCCGGAGGGTCTTCGCCAGCGACACCCGGTGGACCGTGGTGCGCGGCAGCGACCTGGAGGAGGGCGAGAGCCAGGGCCTGCCGGTGTGGAGCCGGCACGTGGGCGACCCGGTCCTGGCCGGCAACCTGACGCGACGGGTGGACTTCGCGCTGTTCATGGTGGAGGCGCTCACCGACGACGCGCTCGTCCACGAGGCCCCGGCGATCGTCGGCCGCCTGACCCCCGCCGCCCTCGCCCACACCGCCGCCCCGGACGGCCCCGGCTAGGCCGGCCTGGGCGATCGACCGTGGGAGGCGGTGGTGCCGGACCGCCTCCCGAGGTGCTTTCGACGGCCTGCGGGGCGGTCGTCTAGCATGCCGGGTCATGGCGATGTTCGTGCACCTGACCTCGGCGGCGAACGTGCCGCGCATCCGGCGGTCCGGGATCCGTGCCGTGAGCCACGGGCAGGGCGGTGCTCGCGGGGTGTACTGCTTTCCGGTGCTGCCGTCGTACACCCTGACGCACCAGTGGCTGCGTGAGCTGGCGCGATTCGGCAGCCAGGGCGGGATGGTGGCCGTCCACCTGCGTCTCGATGACGCCCAGCAGGTGCTGGTGGGGCGCTACGCCGACCAGGCGAAGCCGGCCCTCTCCGCGGCGGAGGCGGTGCGGCGGATCGCCGGGGTGGCGGATCCCCGCGGGTGGGAGGTGTTCGTGCCCCGGGCGATCCGTCCGCGCGAAGTGCACAGGGTCCGCACCCCGCCGCAGGTCGCGGGCTGGCGCTACGTGCCCGGCGCCCACGGTTCGCGCCCGTGCACCTGCCGAGGGTGCCGGGTGCGGGGCGAGTACGGCGGGCGGCGCCTGCGTGAGCGGTTGCCGCACCCGCTGGACGGCCCGCCCCCGCCGGTCGGGGTGCTGCTGGACCGGATCGCGGAAGCCGGTGACCCCGGGGACCCGGCCGCGCTCCGTGACGCGCTGTACTGGCTCGGGATGCGCCGGCGCGGCCCGCTCGACCGTCTCGCCCACCTCGCCGCCCACCCCGACCCCACGGTGCGGGGGGACTTGGTGTGGGCCGTCGGCCGATGGTCCACGCCCGGGGTCGGCGAACTGCTGGACGGCCTCGTCGACGACCCGCACCCGGACGTGCGGCGAGCGGTCGAGGACGCCCGTGCACCGAAGTGATCACTGACCCTTCGGAGCCGACCGTCGAGGGGTCCGACGCAGGTCGCCCGAAGCGGCGCCGGGGCCGCATCGGGGCCGCTTCGGGCGACCGCACTTGCTGACGAATTGTCAGCAAGTGCGGTCCAGCTCCTTGACGGTGCGCGGACACGGTCCTACAACGTAGTCAGCTCGCCGTGACGTCCCCGACTGTCCGGCGAGCGTCGGACGTCCGCCTTCTCGCGCCCTCACCGAGACGAGGCTTTCCCATGCGTACTCGCACCTTTCCGGCCCTGGTGGCCGTCGCCGCGGCGCTGACCGCCGGTGCCGCCCCCGCCTCCGCCGCGTTCGCCGCCTCCCGCACGGCCGCCGAGGTGTCCGTGCTGACCACCGGCGGCGCCGGCGGGCCGGCCGTCGCCGTGGGCGACGTCCTGGTCGCCCCGCTCGCCGCAGGCTCCAGGGCCACCTTCTCCTCGACCGCCGACGGCTCCACCGGGGTCAGCTGCGGCGTCTCGCCGTTCACCGCACGGGTGCTCGGCAACCCCGCCGCGCCGGGCACCGCGACGGAGTCCCTGACCGGGCTGACCTTCGGCTCGTGCACGGCCAACGTCACCGGCGTCACGTCGGTCAGGAGCCTCACGGTCGGCAACCTCGCGTACCACGTGGCGGTCGGCGGCGGCGCCGGCCTCCCGGTCGTCCTCACCCCCGGGGCGGCGGGACCGATCCAGGCCTCGGCCGTCCTGAACTCCTGGTTCGGCACCCTCACCTGCACCTACCAGCTCAGCGGCGCCTTCACCGGAACCGCGGACAACGCGACCCACAGCCTGGCCTTCCGCAACGAGCGCTTCGTCAAGAGCGGCGGGTCGGGCCTCTGTCCCGGCGAGGGGTACTTCTCCGCCACCTACGGGCCGCTGGTCGACACCAGCCGGGCCGGCAGCCCGCCGGTCCACGTGAACTGAGTTCCGGCCCCCGCCCCGAAACAGCCCCCGCCCCGACGGCCCCCGCCCGGACAGCCGCTCGCCCGGACCGGCGGGGGCCGTCCGGGCGGCGGTCCACGTTCTCCCGGATCCGGCGGGCATGAAAGTCCTGAGGGCGGTTAGACGGGTGGTGTCGACCGCTGCCAACGGAGGGAAACTCGCCGTGACCGACATATCCCGCCTGCCCGGGGCGTCCGAGCACCACTGGAACTGGCAGCTCCGCAGTGCCTGCCGTTCCGCCGACACCAGGCTGTTCTTCCACCCCGTCAACGAGCGGGGATCCTCCGCCGAGCAGCGCGAGCAGGCCGCCAAGTCCGTCTGCGCCCGCTGCCCCGTCCGCATCGAGTGCCGGCGCTACGCCCTGGCCGCCCGTGAACCGTACGGGGTGTGGGGCGGGCTCTCCGCGGAGGAGCGCCGGTCGGTCCTGCGGGACCCCGGCGTGCAGGCGCGGACCTGACCGGTCGTCGGACCCGCGGCACCACGGCCTCCGTTCCGGACGCGGCCGAGAGAGAACGCTGGTCCCGGGCGGAGTCGGCCCCGGACCGGAGAGGAGCACCACGCCATGACCACGAACCCTTCGCCCCCGCCGGGGACACCGCCGCACCCGGAACCGCCCGAGCCGATCCGGCCGCCCCTTCCGCCCGACCCTCCCCGGCCCCCGGGCAGTCCCGTGCCCCCGCCGGAACCGCCCCGCCCGGCGCGGCCCCGTCCTGTGCCCGATCCGGGGCACCCCGGCCCCGGTGAGCCGCCGGACTGACCCGTCACCCGTGCCGCCTCCGGTGGCCGCGCGGTTCGGCGCGCCGCTTCCGCAGGCCGGGGCCTGCCCGCCGGCCCGGCCCGACGCCGGGTCGCGGGGCGCGCCGGAGCGGGCGAGAGCTCAGCCCATGCTCTTCGCGCCGTCCAGGGCCTCGCGGATGATGTCGGCGTGGCCCGAGTGCTGCGCGGTCTCGGCCACGATGTGCAGCAGGACCCGGCGGGCCGACCACCGCACGTCGCCCTCGAACCAGGGGGCCTTGGGGAGCGGGTGCGAGGCGTCCAGGTCGGGGAGCACGGCGACCAGCTCGTCCGTCCGGCGGGCGACCTCGGCGTAGTCGGCCAGCGCACCGGCCAGCGTCTCCCCGGGCAGCAGCTTGAACTCGTTCTCGCGCCGGGTCCAGTCGGCCTCGGTCATGGCGGTGAAGTCCGGCATCGCGGACGGGCCCGACAGGATGAAGTCCACCCAGCCCCGCTCGACCGCCGCGACGTGCTTGACCAGCCCGCCCAGGCAGAGCTCGCTCACGGTGGTGCGCCGCCCGGCCTGTTCGTCGGTCAGGCCCTGGGTGGTGAGGCGCAGGAACCCCCGCTGCTGGCCGAGCATGTCCAGCAGGTCGGCCCGCTCGCCGGTGGCGACCGGTGCGGCCTCCGTGGTGGTGGCCCGGTCGAGGGTCGTGATGTCGTTCATGGTCTCCGCCTTCGTCGGTAGTGCGTTCCGTCGACAGGAACCACCGTAGGAGCCGTGTAGGTCAGATCGTGTCCGCGACTGTCCTCCGTTGCTGCTCCGGAGCCAGGTACCGGCGGCCGGCTATCTGTTCGAAGATCAGGTTGGTCCGGGTCTGTGCCACCGCCGGATGCGTCGTCAGGTTGTCCACGACGAAGTCGCGCAGGCCCTCCGGGCCGGCGACCCCCACGTGGAGCAGGTAGTCGTCGGACCCGGCCATGTGGAAGACCGCGAGGACGCCGGGCAGGTCGGGGGCGGTGCTGCGGAAGCTCTCGTTCTGCTCCCGGGTGTGCGCCCGGAGCCGGACCGAGATCATCGCCTGGAGCGGGAGACCGATCGCCGCCGGGTCGACGTCCGCGCGGAACCCGCGGATGATCCCGCGCTCCTGCAGTGCGCGCACCCGGGCCAGGCAGGTCGAGGGCGCGACGCCGACCGCCTCGGCCAGGGCGTTGTTCGGCATCCGGGCGTTGTCGGCCAGGGCGCGGATGATGGTCCGGTCGATGTCGTCGACGGGCGTCCTGCGGGCCTGCTGATTGTTCGGCACGGCGCACAGAATCCCAGCAGATTCCGACGATTCGCAAGGATTCCCGCACCGGAACCGAATCTTCTTCGGGAGATCTTCCACCCGGCGCGTGGAAGTTCCATTCTGTCGGCGAGCCGCGAACGCCGTTTCGCCGCTCGGCCGATCCCCGTCCGCGGACCGGCCGACCGATGACCCGGGAGTGCCGCGCCCATGAGCCCGACCGCCACCTTCGCCGCCGCGACCGCCGCCGACCCCGGTCCGGAGCTGGACGGCCGGGACTTCGCGCTCCCCGAGAGCGGGCTGGACGACGCCCGGCGCGTGCGCGCCCTGGACACCGTCGACGCCTACCTGTCGCGCAAGCGCCGGCACCTGGTCGGCTACCAGGCCACCCAGGACATGCAGGGCTGCGCGCTCGACCTGGCCCGGTTCATGCCGAACAACATCAACAACCTCGGCGACCCGTTCCGGAGCGGCGGCTACAAGCCGAACACCAAGGTCGTCGAGCGCGCCGTACTCGACTACTACGCGACGCTGTGGAACGCCCGGCGCCCGCACGACCCCGCGGACCCCGAGTCGTACTGGGGCTACATGCTCTCCATGGGGTCGACCGAGGGCAACATGTACGCGCTCTGGAACGCCCGCGACTACCTGAGCGGTAAGGCGCTGATCCAGGCACCGGCCGCCCCCCTCGACGCGCTGCGGTACGTCCGGGCGACGCCCGACCGGCACAACCCGAACGCGCACCGACCGGTCGCGTTCTACTCCGAGGACACCCACTACTCCTTCGCCAAGGCCGTCCAGGTGCTGGGCGTCGAGACCTTCCACGCCGTCGGCCTGGAGCGGTACCCGGACGAGAGCCCGCTGGCCGATCCGGTCACCGGCCGCCGCGCCTGGCCCACCGAGGTGCCCTCCCGCCCCGGCCCGTCCGGCCTGTCCTGGGACGGCCCGGGCGAGATCGACGTCGACGCCCTCGCGGCGCTGGTCGAGTTCTTCGCCGCCAAGGGGCACCCGGTCTTCGTCGGCCTGAACCTCGGCAGCACCTTCAAGGGCGCCCACGACGACGTCCGGGGGGTCTGCGAGCGCCTGCTGCCGATCTTCGAGCGCCACGGCCTGGTCCGGCGCGAGGTGGTGTACGGCACCGACCCGCGGACCGGCGAGCCGCTGTCCGACGTGCGCCGAGGCTTCTGGATCCACGTCGACGGCGCCCTGGGCGCCGGCTACGCGCCGTTCCTGCGGCTCGCCGCCCAGGACCCGGCGGCGTACGGCTGGTCGCCCGAGGCCGCGACACCGGAGTTCGACTTCGGACTCACCCTGCCCACCGAGCGGTCCGGCGACGTCGACATGGTCTCCTCGATCGCCATGAGCGGCCACAAGTGGCCCGGTGCGCCGTGGCCGTGCGGGATCTACATGACGAAGGTGAAGTACCAGATCTCGCCGCCGTCCCAGCCCGACTACATCGGCGCACCGGACACCACCTTCGCCGGTTCGCGCAACGGGTTCTCCCCGCTCGTGCTCTGGGACCACCTGTCCCGGCACTCCTACCGGGACCAGGTGGACCGGATCCGCTCGGCCCAGGAACTGGCCGGCTACCTGGAGTCCCGCCTGCTGGAACTGGAGCGGCGCACCGGCGTCGCGCTCTGGCCGGCCCGCACGCCGGGCGCCGTCACCGTGCGGTTCCGGCGGCCCGGGCCCGAGCTGGTGGCCAAGTGGTCGCTCTCCTCCCAGGACGTCCTGACGGTCCCGGGCGACGAGACCACCCGGCGCAGCTACGTGCACGTCTTCCTGATGCCCTCGGTCGACCGCGCCAAGCTGGACGCCCTGCTCGCCGACCTCGCCGGGGACCCCACCTTCCTGGCCGGCCCGCCGGCCCCGGGCGGCCCCGCGGGCGTGTAGCGGGGCCCCCGCCCGGGCATGGCGGGCGAGCACCGGCCCGGGCGGGAGGACGCCGGGCGGAACTTTTCGTTATCGCGGCGGTCGTCGGGCGGTCTCCTGTGCTGTGGTGACCGCCCCTGCCACGCGCACCTGCCCACCCGGGCGCCCCCCGGCGTGCCCGTACGCGAAGGACCTGCCGATGCCCGCCTCCGTCCGTTCGCTCTCCCGCGGCTGGGCACTGGCCTCCTGCGTGCCCGTGCTGCTCTTCCTCGGACTCGTCGCCTGCGCGTCGTCCGCCCCTCCGCCGGTCCCCCCGGCCGGCGCGTCGTCCCCCCTCGCCGGGCACGGGGGCCGGGCGGCGGCGGACCACGGCGCGACGGCGATGCCCGCTGCCCCCGCAGGGCCCGCGACCGACGCGTCCCCCGTCGTCCCGGACGTGCCCGACGGCCTCACCGCCGAGCGCGACGGCTACCGCCTGGACGCGCACCTCACCGAGCTGCCCGCCGGCCGGGCGGTGGCCTACCCGTTCACCCTCACCGGCCCGGACGGCCGGACGGTCACCGAGTTCGTCGAGCACCAGACCAGGAAGCTGCACTTCTACGCGATCCGCAGCGACCTCACGGGCTTCCAGCACCTGCACCCGGTGATGGCCCCCGACGGCACCTGGACCGCCGACCTGGCCGCCCTCGGCCCGGGTGGCTGGCGGATGTACGCCTCGTTCCTCCCGGACGCCCGGTCGCGGCGGGGCAGCGAGATCGTGCTCAGCCGTACCGTCACCGTGCCGGGCGAGGCCGTCCCGGTGCGGCTGCCGGCCCCGGCCGGCACCACCACGGTCGACGGCTACACGGTGGCCCTCCGGAGCGAGCCGACGGCCGGCGCCCACCGGCTCACCGCCACCGTCAGCCGGGACGGCCGACCCGTCGACGCCCTCCAGCCCTATCTGGGCAGCTACGCCCACCTCACCGCCTTCCACGAGGGAGACCGGGCGCTGGCCCACCTCCACCCGACGGACCGGGTCGACGGCGACCACGGCGGGCCGGACCTGACCTTCTACGCGATGTTCGGCAGGCCCGGGAACTGGCGGGTGTTCCTGCAGTTCCAGACCGAGGGACGGCTGCACACGGCGGAACTCACCCTCGGCGTCGGCTGACGGCCGGGGCCGGGAGCCGGTGGCGCGATCAGGGGCCCGCGCCCGTTCAGCCGGCCGGCCGGGTGGCGCGCAGGACGCCGATCTTGTCGATCCGGTGCTCGGGGTTGCCGTTGGCGTCCCGCCAGCGGTTGCCCGCGGCGTTGTCCTCCGGCGTGGCGCAGGTCGAGACGGTGACCATCGGCTGGACTGCCGCCTCGCCGGGACGCCCCGGAACGGCCGCGCGCTGCTCGGCCAGGGAACGCGGGGAGCGGAACGACGTGGCCCTGGTGCCCGTGATCACGTACTCGTACGCGGTGCCGTCCAGGGTGACCAGCACGACGTCGCCGTCGCGCACCGCGGGGAGGTCCCGCAGCGGGCTCCCCGCGGAGAGCCGGTGCGCCGTGACCAGGTAGTTGCCCACCTGGCCCGGGCCGACGCCGCCCTGCTCGCCGTAGGGGCTGGCCGCCACCCCGCCGTTCTGGATCCGGGTCCCCGGCGCGTCGTCCGTGGTGCCCTCGTAGGGCACCACCTTCAGCCCCGCCAGTCCGATGGCGGGGATGGCGAGGACGGCCGTGCCGGTGCGGGCGCCGGTGTCGCCGGGAGCGGACGGCGCGGCGGTGGCCGACGGCGCGGTGGTGGCAGCCGGCGCGGTGGGGGTGGCAGCCGGGGCCGAGGAGCCGGTGACCGAGGGGTCGGCGCCGGACGCGGAGGAGCTCGTGGAGGCGCCGGGCGGGCTCGCGGGGGACGACACCGCGGTCGGCGGGTCGGCCGTTCCGGCGCCGGCCCCTCCGCCCGCGCAGCCCGCGAGAAGGGCGAGGACCGCTCCGGCGAGCGCGGAGGCGACGAGCTGGGGTGCGGGCACGGTGATCCTGGGGAGTCCGGGGGTGGTTCGTGGGCCGCCATGGTGCCTCACCGGCGACGCCCGGCGGCGGGGCGGAGGACGGGCGGAGGCGAAACGTTCGTCTCTCGTTATCTTGACCGCCCCTGCGTCGGTCCGCGCATCAGGGCCCGGGGTGCCCCGCCACCGCCCCGCGCGCCCCGGCCGCGCGCCCCGTGCTGCGCGCCACCGCCCCGCGCGCGCGACCGTCGCCGTGCGTGCCGCCGCCGGGCCCGCCGACGGTCAGCGGTCCGGACCGAGGACCACGTCGGCGATCAGACGCGCCACCGCGTGCGGCTGCTCCACCATCACCAGGTGCCCGCTGTCCGGGACCACCTCCAGGGTCACGGACGGGCAGGCCTCCAGCGCGGCGTGCTCGGCGTCGGTCAGGCCCACCTCGTCGCGGTCGCCGCGCACCACCCACGCCCGGGCACCGGAGCCGCACAGCCTGGGCACCAGCGAACCGTGCCGGTCCAGGTACGCGAAGTACTCGGCCATCGCCCGGCGGCAGAACGGCGCGGAGTTCTTCCTCAGATCGGCGAGCAGCGCCGGCCTGCGCCGCTCGGGGATGCTGTCCGCGAGTGCCTTCGGCGCCAGCCACAGCATCGCCGGCCAGGCCGCGGCCCCGAGACCGGGCACGCGTCCGATCGCCGTCGCTACCGCCAGCGCCCTGGACTCGTCCGGCCGCGAGAACGTCGGGGACAGCAGCACCACCGGGCCGGAGAAGTGCCCGCCGCCGACCATCTCGATGGCGATGTTCGCGCCGATGCTGTGACCGACCACGACCGTGCAGCCGTGCTCGGCGGCGAAGGCACCGGTGATCGCCGCGTAGTGCTCCATCGACACGTCCGCGGGCGCGACCGTCCCGGCGTGGCCCGGGACGGTCGCCGCCACCAGGCGGATCGGTGCGTCGGCGAGCGGCGGCGCGGCCGTCATGTCCTCGTAGAAGGCCGTACTGCACAGCCCGCCGGGCAGCAGCAGGACCCGGTGCGGGGCGTCGGCCGGGCCCGCCTCCCGAACGTCCCACGTGTGGAATGGCGCGGCACTGCTCACGGCTGGACCCTCCGTCTCGTTCGACCCCCTCGGAAGTCTCCCGCGCCGCCGCCCGCCGGTCGGTGACCCGGGGCCGGGCGCGGCATGTCGGACCGCGGCCGCCGTGTCCGCGGCGCGGTCGGCCGTTGCGCCCGCCCGGTCGGCGTGCCGGTGCGACCGCTGGCGGCCGCACCGGCACGCCGTTACGTTCGCGACATGAGCGAGACCAGCACCCCCGGCCGCGGCCTGCGTGTCCTCCGCGCGCCCGAGACGCTCCTGGACGAGCCCGGTGCCCGCCTCTCCCACGGCGGCGTCCTGGACACCCCGTCGGGTCTGTTCACGGTCCTGGCTCTCGAACGCCGGCCGGGTCCGCCGCGCCCGGCCGGATCCGTGTCGCCCTGGCTGGTCTACCTCACGGAGCCCGGCCGCCGCGACGCGCTGCTCGCCCTTCCCGGCCTCTTCGGCGACGCCGAGCACGGCGTCCAGTTCACCGTCTGCAGCTTCGGCCCCGTGCGGGACCCCGGTCGGCTGGTGATGGCCGTCCACCACCCGGATCTCCCGCGTTCCCTGGGGGTGTTCCTCGACTCGCCGGTGACGCCGTCGTCCTCGGCCGCGTGGCTCGTCGAGCCGGCGGTCCTGCCGCCACCGGCCCCCCAACCGGTCCAGGTGTGGCACACCGGGCTCCTCCGGATCCGGAACCTGCTGTTCACGCACCTCGAAGCCACCCCCGACTCCCCGGGCACCGCCGGCGGCCCCGGCACTCCCGACCTGGTGGACGACCCGGCGTGGGACCTCAGCTCCCGGCGCCCCGAAGGCACACCGCGCCCCCTGCAGGCCGGATTCCCGGACGGCGCCCACCACCGCCGGGGCGCCGCCTCGGCGGGCCCCGGGCACTCCAGCTACGACGGCATCCTCTCCGCCCCCGACTCCCCGGCGCTCTTCACCTGGACCTGCCATCCCTGCGGAACCACGGCCGAACAGTCGGTCCGTCCGCGATAGCCGGCGTCAAGATCGTTACGTGGAACGGTTGTTGTGGGCCGACGGGGCCGGGCCGGGTGAGCGGGGGCGCTGCCCGGGCGGTGCGAAGTCCGTGATCGTCCGAGGTAAAGCCACTGGTGGGCGGCCCGTTCATTCGGAATGATCGTGCTCGTGACAGACGCACCGATCGGCCGCAGCGCCGAATACACCATCCTGACCACCGGCTACGTGGGCTCCACCGGCCCCGGGGTCGCCGCCACCGTGTCCTACATATCCGACGCGGGCCGCCACGTGATCTTCGACCCGGGCATGGTCGCGAGCCGTGACCGCATCCTCGCCCCGCTCGCGGAACTGGGCCTCGGCCCGGACGACATCACCGACGTGGTGCTCAGCCACCACCACCCGGACAACACCATGAACGTGGGCCTGTTCGGACGGGCGACGGTCCACGACCACAAGGTGGAGTACTCGGACGACCGGTGGCGGAACCGGGACGCGGAGGGGTACGAACTCACCCCGTCGCTGCGGCTGATCCGCACCCCGGGGCACAGCCCCGAGGACATCACGCTGCTGGCGGGCACGAGCGCGGGCGTGGTGGCGTTCGCCGGCGACCTGTGGTGGCACTCCGAGGGCCCGGCTGACGACCCCGTCGCCCCCGACCGTGAGGTCCTGCGTGCCTCCCGGCTGCGGGTGCTGGCCGCCGCCGACCTGATCGTGCCCGGCCACGGAGGCCCGTTCAAGGCCGACGACGCCGCGCCGCTCTAGCTGTTCTGTCCTGTGAGGTCCGCGGCGCGGACCGCGGAATGCCGTGCGGACATTCCTCGGTGACACGAAGGCGCACGGGGCGGCGGGGTCCGCGAGGTCGACGGACCTCCGCGCGCCGCCGCCCCGCACCGCCCTGTGCGCCGTTCCGGGCCTGCCCGGTTCGGTTGCCGGTCCGGCTCGTTGACAGGGCATGGCGGAAGACGTGGAAGGCGCCGGACCGGCGCCGATGGTGTGGGCGCTGGCGGTGCACGAGTCGGCGGCCGGGGTGCCCTTCGCGGAGGTGATCGTGGAGATCGGCCCGCACCTGTACGGCGAGTTCGTCGAGAGCGTGGTGGACAGCGGGTTCGTCCTGGCGGCGGGGGAGCCGCCCGCCACCACCGCCGTGATGGAGGTGCGCGGATCGCTGCTGACGCGGCTCGTACTGGTGGGCGGCCGACAGGTCTGGGAACCGGCCTCCGAGGTCCGGGCCTCGCCCGGGTGGGTGTCGGCGGCCGAGGGGCGCGGCAGGGTGATCGTGATCCTGGTGCCACCGGGTACCTGGCCGCCCGACCTGATGGAGCTGGGGACCGAGGAGGGCATCGGCGTCTTCACCCGTCGGCTGGACGAGGCCCGGGCCGCGGGGCTGCTGCTGCACGGCGCGGTCCGCCTGGACAGCGGGCCCGAACGAGCCGCCGACCGCCCCTGACCCGAGGCCGGCACCGGCCGTGACGGACCGACACCCCGGCACCCCGGCATCCCGGCATCCCGGGGCGCCGGGCCGGGAACCCTGATCGCCGCCCCCGCGCCCGGTACGCCCTCGGCCGTCACTCCGGACGCAGGCTCAGGACGAGCTCGCGCGGGAGGCCGTGGGTGTCGTGGAGGTAGTGGAGGTCCTCCTCGCCCAGCGGTCCGTGGAAGCGGGGCCGGGCCAGGATCCGCCGTCCGCGTTCCAGCAGCCGGCCGAAGCGCTGCTCCTCGTCGAGCAGCACCCGCCGCACGACGTCCTGCCCCACGTCCTGGCGGAACCGGTCCAGGGTGTGCCGGATCAGCTCGTCCGGCAGGTCCCCGAGACCGCGCCGCGGATCGTCGCGCCGCAGGACGGTGAGCACCCGTCGCACGAGCCGGCGCAGGACGTAGCCGCGGCCGGTGTTGGCCGGGCGCACCCCGTCGCCGATCACGACCACGGCGGAGCGCAGGTGGTCGCACACCAGCCGCAGTGACGGTTCGTCCAGCCGCCACAGCGGTGGCACGAGCCGGCGCCAGGGGTCGAAGACGTCGCACTCGAACACCGACGTCCGGCCCTGCAGCAGCGAGGCCAGCCGTTCCAGGCCGAGTCCGGTGTCGACGTTGCGTTGGGGGAGCGGCACGAGGGATCCGTCGTCGAGGCGGCGGTGACGCATCATCACGTGGTTCCACACCTCCACCCAGCGGTCGTCGCCGGTCGGCGTCGACTCCGGCGGGGTGTCGCCGGTCCACAGGAAGATCTCCGAGTCCGGGCCGCACGGGCCGGTCGGTCCGTTGGACCACCAGTTGTCCTCGACGGTGAGTTCCACCGGCACCCCGCGTTCCTGCCACAGCTCCAGGGAGGAGGTGTCCGGGCCGGTTCGGTCGTCGCCGCCGAAGACGGTGGCGTGGAGCAGCCCCGGGTCGATGCCGAACCCGTCGGTCAGCAGCCCGAAGCCCCAGTCGAGGCTCGACGGTCCCTCGTAGTCGCCGAGCGACCAGCTGCCGAGCATCTCGAAGACGGTCAGGTGCGTTCGGTCGCCGACCTCGTCGAGGTCCGTGGTGCGCAGGCAGCGCTGGACGTTGACCAGTCGCCTGCCGAGGGGGTGCGGGCGCCCCTCCAGGTAGGGGGTGAGCGGGTGCATGCCCGAGGTCGTGAACAGCACCGGGTCGCCGGGAGGGGGCAGCAGGGTCGAGCCGGTGATCCGGCGATGCCCGCGCTCCTCGAAGTACTCGGTGAACGTGCGGACGATCTGATCGCTGTGCATGGGGTGGGCTCCTTCGCGGAACAGCGGGAAGGGCACCGGAGAACAGGTCCGCCCGGTCGACGGAACCGGGGCGCGAACGCGTGGAGCCACCGGCGGACCGTTTCCGGTGGCCGGTGGGAGTGACGGGATACGTCAGGCGGCGGCAACCGGCGAGCTGGTCGCTCGCGCGGTCGCGGTGGTGCTTCGGCCCATGACGTTCATGGTCCCGAGGCTAACGCGCCCCGTGCCCGGGGGCCACACCTTTTGTGCGTGCTCCGCCGAGGCCGGACGCCGGGGGGACCAGGGACGCCCCGGGACGCGCCGGGCGGGCCCGGCCGGGCCCGGTGGCGACGGTGCGGCGGCGGGCGGCACAATGCTCGATCGTGAAGATCACTGCGCGGGAGCTCAACCGGGCCACACTCGGCCGCCAACTGCTGGTGCGACGTGAGCCGCTGGACGTCGTCGAGGCCCTCGGCCGGGTGGTCGCGCTGCAGGCGCAGCACCCGGCCTCGCCCTACCTGGCGCTGTGGAACCGGATCGACGGTTTCGCCCCGGCCGAGCTGGACGCCGCGTTCGCCGACGGCAGGATCCTCAAGGCGACCCTGATGCGGATCACTCTGCACGCGGTCCGGGCCGACGACTACCGGGTCCTGCGCCGGGCGATGCGGCCGACACTGTACGCCGCCCGGCTCGGGAACCGCTTCGCCGCCGCCGGACTCACCCCGGCCGACGCCGAGGAGCTGGTGCCGTCGCTGCTGTCCTTCGCCGACCAGCCGCACGCGAACGGCGAGATGGAGGCCTGGCTGGGCGAACGGCTCGGCGCCGAGCGGCAGGCGGGCGCGTGGTGGGGACTGCGGGCGTACGCGCCGCTGGTGCACGCCGTCACGGGCGGTCCGTGGTCCTTCGGCCCGCGGCCCTCCTTCGTCGCGGCCCACCCTCCGGAGGAGCCCCGGACCGGACCGGGCGGCCGTGAGGTGGACACCGAGGCGCTGGAGACCCTCGTCGTGAGGTACCTGGCCGGATTCGGGCCGGCCTCCGTCGCGGACGTCGCCCAGTTCGCCACGGTGCAGCGGGCGCCGGTGCGTACGGCGCTGCGCGTGCTGGAGGCCGCCGGCGCCGTCGAGCAGCTCCAAGGGCCGGACGGTACAGCGCTGTTCGACCTTCCCGACGCCCCGCGCCCGCCGGCCGACACCCCGGCGCCGCCCCGCCTGATGGCGATGTGGGACAGCGTCCTGCTCGCGTACGCCGACCGCAGCCGGCTGATCCCGCCGGACTACCGGCGGCTGGTGATACGCAACAACGGTGACGTGCTGCCGACCCTGCTGGTGGACGGTCACGTCGCCGGGGTCTGGCGACCGGTCGAGAACGGCATCGAGGCCACCGCCTTCCACGAGCTCTCCGCCGGGGCGTGGGAGGGCCTGGCCGAGGAGGCCCGCGCCCTGACGGGACTGCTGGCCGACCGCGAGCCCCGCGTCTACCGCCGCTACGACCACTGGTGGCCCCGGCTCCCGGAGGGCGTGACCAGGGTACTGCCTGGCTGAACCGGGCCCGCGACGACCCGGTGCGTCGGGGGCTACCGGGCCCGGTCCTCCAGGACGGCCTGTGCGGCGTTGTGTCCGGGAATGCCGCTGACGCCACCGCCGCGGATCGCTCCCGCGCCGCACAGCAGGACGTTGGGGCGGTCCGTCGCCACGCCCCAACGCGCTGCGGGGCTGTCGCCGGGGTCCTGGGCCGTTTCGCCGACGGCTTCGTCGGCGGCGAAGGGGAACGAGAGATCCCGGTGGAAGATGTGACCGCCCGGCAGGCCGACCTCCCGCTCCAGGTCGAGCGGCGTCTTGGCCTCCAGGCAGGGCCGGCCCTCGCGATCCGTCGCCAGGCAGTCGGCGATCGGCTCGGCCAGGACCGCGTCGAGCCGGGCCAGACTCGACGCCAGCGCCCGCTCCTTGGCCGCCGGGTCGGCGAAGAGCCGTGCGGGCATGTGCAGGCCGAACAGGGTCAGCGTCTGGAACCCCTGCCGGATCGCCTCAGGACCCAGGATCGACGGGTCGGAGAGGGTGTGGCAGTAGATCTCCGAGGGCGGAGCCGAGGGGACCCGGCCCGCCGCCGCCTCGGCGTAGGCCGTCTCCAACTGCCGGTAGCCCTCGGCGATGTGGAAGGTGCCGGTGAACGCCTCCCGGGGATCCACGGAGACGTCCCTGAGGCGCGGCAGTCGGCGCAGCACCATGTTGACCTTCAGCTGGGCGCCCTCCGGGGCCGGCCCGGGATCGTCGCCCAGCAGGCGGGCGAGGGTCGCGGGGGCGGCGTTCACCAGGACCCGGCCCGCCGCCACGGTCGCCTCCCCGTCCCGATGGCGGTAGGACACCTCGGCGTCGCCGACGCCGGCGGTGGCGACGGCGGTGACCTCGCAGCCGGTCCGGATCTCCGCACCGGCTGCCAGGGCGGCCCCGGCGAGGGCGTCCGTCACGGCGCCCATCCCGCCGACGGGGACGTCCCAGTCGCCCGTCCCGTTGCCGATCACGTGGTAGAGGAAGCAGCGGTTCTGCAGCAGCGAGGCGTCATGGGCGTGGGTGAAGGTGCCGATCAGCGCGTCCGTCAGGACGACTCCGCGCACCAGGTCGTCGGCGAAGGTCCGCTCGATCGTCTCGCCCAGCGGCCGTTCGAAGAGTGCCTCCCACGCGGCGTCGTCCGCGACCCGTCGGCGCAGCCCGGCGCGCGAGGGCAGCGGCCCGGTCAGCGTCGGGAACACCCGGCGGGCGACCTGCCCGGTCATCCCGTAGAAGCGCTGCCAGGCCTCCCACTCCCGCTCCGTCCCGGTCAGGGCCCGGAACGACTCCCGCGTCCGGCCGGGATCGGCCGCGTCCACCAGCAGCCCGGTGGGCTTCCCGTCGCGGAGGGTGGGGGTGTACGAGGTGATCCGGCGCCGCCGAAGGTCCAGCCGCAGCCCCAGGTCCCGGACGACCTGGTGCGGCAGGAGGCTCACCAGGTACGAGTAGCGTGACAGCCGGGCCTCCACTCCCGGGAACGCGCGGGCCGACACCGCGGCCCCGCCCACGTGCGGCAGCCGTTCGAGCACCAGGACCCGGAGTCCGGCGCGCGCCAGGTACGCCGCCGCCACGAGTCCGTTGTGTCCACCGCCGACGATCACGGCGTCGTACCTGAGGGACGGGTGCGCGCTCACACGGCAACGCTACGGCACCGGCGGCGGCCGGGGAACATGTGCGCGTCAACGAGACGCGTCTCATCGGGTGTCTCATCGGGCGCCTCGACTGGGCGCCTCGACTGGGCGCCTCGACGGGGCGCGTCGCCTTCGCCCGGAGCGTGGCGTCGGGGCCGGCACCGGCCCCGGCCTCGAATAACCCCGGGAGCGGAATGGACCTGGGGGCGGGATTCACGACAGAATGGTCTAGACCTCACTGTCGCTCCAGAAATGGTGGACCAATGGAAATCGTGATCGTGCCCGACGCCGCCGCCGCAGGCAGCCTCATCGCCGCAGCGATCGCCGATCTGCTGACCGCCAAGCCCGACGCCCTGCTCGGTGTGGCCACCGGCTCCACCCCGACGCCGATCTACCAGGCGCTCGCCGCCCGCGTGGAGGCCGGAACCGTCGACGCCTCCCGCGCCCGGATCTGCCAGCTGGACGAGTACGTCGGCCTCCCGGCCGGCCACCCCGAGTCCTACCGCTCGGTGGTCCTGCGTGAGGTCGTGGGTCCGCTCGGTCTGACCGAGGCCTCCTTCATGGGCCCGGACGGCAACGCGCAGGACATCGCCGCAGCGGCGACCGACTACGACCGCGCGCTCGCCGAGGCCGGCGGCGTGGACCTCCAGCTGCTCGGCATCGGCACCGACGGCCACATCGGCTTCAACGAGCCGTGCTCCTCGCTCGCCTCCCGGACCCGCATCAAGACGCTGACCCGGCAGACCCGCGAGGACAACGCCCGCTTCTTCGACAGCCTCGACGAGGTGCCGCACCACGTGCTCACCCAGGGCATCGGCACCATCCTGGAGGCCCGCCACCTGGTGCTCCTCGCCACGGGCGAGGCCAAGGCCGAGGCCGTGGCCCTCGCGGTGGAGGGCCCGCTGTCCGCGCTGGTGCCCGCCTCGGCCCTGCAGCTGCACCCGCACGCCACCGTCGTCGTCGACGAGGCGGCCGCCTCCGGCCTCAAGCTCGCCGACTACTTCCGTGACACCTACGCGGCCAAGCCCGCCTGGCAGGGTCTCTAGAGGTACACCGTCCGGCAGCCGCAGGGCTCGTCGTGGCCGCTGACGTACCCGCGCCGACGAGCCCCGCTGCCGGCCGCCGGGCGGTCCCGCCTGCCCCTCGCGGCAGCGGGGCCGCCCTGCCGTCGGACGGCGCGATGACGACCCTCGCGCGTCCGACCCCGGGATCGAGAGCCGCCGGCCGCACCGGCTGACCGGTCGTTCCGCCGCCGAGGCCGCTCCCTCGACGCGAACGGGTTGACGTTCGGCCCTCCCCGACCGTGTCATGCACTGCACGGCGCCGACGTACGCGCGCGCCGGCCTGCCCGGGGGGCCTTCGTCCGGGTCGGTGGTCAACAACTCCCGACGGCGTGGTGACTCCGCCGCCGGGCCCGGGGCGTGAAGCGCGGGCCGTGTCCGTCTGCTCGGAGTCGCGTACCCGTAGCCCGCCGGGTAAGCCGGCCGCCTCGGTGCAGGACGCGTTCCCGTTCGGGCTGTGCGAGCACTTCCGCCGGCTCGGAGGGCGTGGCTGGTGTCGATGGTGCGACGTGGTGCCATTCGGCGCCACATCGGCGCCGCCCGGTGTCACCCTGTGCCGGTGCGGTGGTGGTGCCCGCGCGGTGTCGGCCCGATCCGGGTTCCCGGTTCTATGTTTCGCCAGGTCAGAGGGGCCCTCCCTGAGGCCGCGCCACGCGGGGTGTCGCAGGGGCTTGCGGATGGCGCCATCGTGGTGCCACCATGGCGTCATGGACCTCACCCCGTATGTCGAGAACCTCCGTCGCGAACTCGCGGTGGCCGCCGAAGCCGGTGGGGAGGGCGCCCGCGAGCTGGCCGAGCGGCTCACCCTGCCGCTGGAATCGGCGACTCGTCTGACCTTGCTCAACGTGCTCTCCGCGGCGATGGACGAGGTCACCCGTGAGCTCGCCCCGGGGTCGGTCGACGTGCGGCTGCGCGGACTGGACCCCGACTTCGTGGTGACGCCGCCGTCGGCGGCCGGCCCCGCCGAAGCGCCCGTCGTGCCCGCCGAGCCGTTCCGGGCGCAGGTGTCCGCGGACGGGGACGAGGGCGGTACCGCCCGCGTCAACCTGCGACTGCCGGCGCACCTCAAGGCGCGTGCCGAGGAGGCCGCGACCCGTGAGGGCCTGTCGGTCAACGCGTGGTTGGTGCGGGCCGTGTCGGTGGCGGTCGACGGTGGCGCGCGCCCGCGGGCGACGGAGAGGACCCGAACGGTCGGACAGAGCATCACGGGCTGGGTGCGCTAGCCACGCGCCCGCCGGCACCACTCCACCCACGTGCTGCGTCCCACCAGGGGGGACGCTGCCGAGACCCACGAGGACGGTACAGCCATGCCTTCTTTCGACACTCCCGAACCGATCTCCGTCACCGCCCACGTGGAAGCCGGCTCCGTCCGCTTCACGGCGGCGGACCGCCTCGACACCGTCGTCGAGGTCCGGCCCCGCGACCCGAAGAAGGACCAGGATCTGCGGGCCGCCGAGCGGACCGAGGTCGTCTACGCGAGCGGCACCCTGACCGTCAGGACCCCCAGGCAGCGCAACTCGCTCCGCCGCCCCGGAGTCGTCGACGTGACGGTCGAGCTGCCCGAGGGCTCGCACGTCGTCATGACCGGCTCGTGGACCCAGGTCCTCGGGGAGGGCCGGCTCGGCGAGACCCGGGTGAAGACCTCGTCCGGCGACGTCCGCCTCGACGCCACCGGTCCGCTGACGCTCACGGCCTCCCACGGCTCGATCACCGTCGACCGGATCGAGGGTGCGGCCGAGATCACCACCAGCTCCGGCAGTCTGCGCGTCGGCACCGTCGACGGCCCCGCCGTCCTGAAGAACTCGCACGGCACCACGACCGTCGACACCGCGACCGGCGACCTGCGGGTGAGCGGGGCGAACGGCGACATCAGCATCGGACGCGCGCTGGGCCCGGTCGCCGCCACCACCGCCCACGGGACCCTGCGCGTGGGTGAGGTGGTCCGCGGCGCCGTCCAGCTGGAGACCTCCTACGGCGCCATCGAGGTCGGCGTCCGCAAGGGCACCGCCGCCTGGCTCGACGTCAGCTCGGGCTCCGGGCAGGTGCGCAACACGCTCACCGACTCCGCGCCCCCGGAGCAGGCCGAGGAGACGGTCGAGGTCCGTGCCCGCACCCGGTACGGCAACATCGACATCCTTCGCGCCAGGTCCTGACGCCCGCGGCAGGACCGGCTTCACCCCACCGACTCCCTCAGCTCCGCTTCAGCCCCGAACGGGAGGGCCCCGTGCCTTCGTCTGTCATGCCCACGCCCAGGCGAGGTGGCGACCCGCAGCCGCCCGTCGCCATCTCCGCCACCGGTCTGCGCAAGTCCTACGGCGACAAGACCGTGCTCGACGGCATCGGTCTGAGTATCCCGGCCGGATCCGTCTTCGCCCTGCTGGGCCCGAACGGCGCCGGCAAGACCACCGTCGTCAAGATCCTCTCCACGCTCATCGGCGCCGACGGCGGGCAGGCCCGGATCGCGGGCCACGACCTGACGGCCGCCCCGCAGGCGGTACGCGCCGCCATCGGCGTCACCGGCCAATTCTCCGCCGTCGACGGCCTCATCACCGGCGAGGAGAACATGCTCCTCATGGCCGACCTCCACCACCTCCCCAAGCAGGAGGGACGACGGATCGC
>NZ_JBHXDN010000040.1:0-89679 GCF_042726075.1 Kitasatospora sp. NPDC127035
GATCCGGGACGAGACCCGCGACCGGGAGCCGGGGGCCCGACCGGGCGGGGCCTGATCCCGGGGCGGCCCCGCCCGGATCCCGGGCTCAGTCCCGCGACACGGCGACGCCGGAGGACTCGGCGCCTGCGGTCTCCACACCTGCGGTCCCGGTGTCGGCCGCCGTGGGGCCGGCGGCGAGTGTGGTGATCGTGGTGAGGCGCTTGGTGGCCCGGGTCAGGGCGACGTAGAGGTCCCGCTCCCCGCCGGGGTGCGCCCCGGTGATCCCGGTGGGATCGACGACCACGACACCGTCGAACTCCAGACCCCGCGCCTGGGAGGCCGGCACCAGCTGGACCGGGCCGGGCAGGACGGCGGCGAGCTCCGCGACCCGGTCGTCGGCGCAGACCACCCCGACCAGGTCGCCGGGGTGCTCCCGGGCCTGGGCGTTGACCTCCCCGAGGACCGCGGCGGCCAGCGTGTCCGGCGCCGTGGCGACCGTACGCGGAGCCTCGCCGTGACGGATCGACCGGCTCGGTTGCTGGCCCGGGGCGATCCGCGCCAGCAGCTCGCGGGTGGTGGCGAGGATCTCCTCGGTGGTGCGGTAGCTGACGGTCAGGGTGTTGAGGGTGAACCGTGAGCCGAGCTGCGGGGTCAGCGCCTCCTCCCAGTCCCGCGCGGTCGTCGCCGGGCCCGCCTGCGCGAAGTCGCCGACCAGCGTCATCGACCGCGCCGGGCACCGACGGGCCACCATCCGCCACTGCATGGCGGTGAACTCCTGGGCCTCGTCGACCACCACGTGGCCGTAGGTGCGCTGCGGCGGCCCGTCGAGCAGGCAGGCGGCCTCGTCCAGCAGCGGCACGTCGGCGGCGGTCCACGGCGCGTTCGGGCTCCGTCGCAGGAGGCCCCGCTCCCCGGTGGTGAGCCGTGGCAGGTAGCGGGCCGTCACGTCGGGCCGGTCCAGCAGCTCCCGGACGAGGTCCTCGGCCCCGAGGCGGGGCCAGAGCTCCTCCACCGCCCGTTCGACGCCGAGGTCGTCCAGCAGGGCGGCCCGGACGGCGTCGGGGTCGAACACGTCGGTCGCGTCGACCACCGGCGGCCCGTCGAGGCCGAGCTGGCGCAGGTCCGCGGCGGCGGTCCGGTCGAGGTTGATGCCGGTGAGCTCGGCGACCTGGGCGTCGATGAGGTCCAGCACCGCCTCGGTGCCCCGCTCCAGCGCATCCGTGACGGCGTCGACCAGCTGTTCCTTGAACACCTGTCGGGCCTGGTTGTGGCCCAGGCCGGTGCGGGTGGCCACCTCCCGGGACCGGGCGACCTCCTGCTCCGTCAGCTCCACCCACTCCTGGCCCGACCGTACGGTGAAGCCGCCCTCCGGGGCCTGCCGGGAGCGCACCAGCTCCGCCAGCGCGTCGGCCAGCTCCGCGCCGCCCTTCAGCCGGGCCGCGTCCGTGGCGTCCGTGGCGTCCGTGCCGCTCGGACCGTCCGCGGTCGCCGGCCGGATCCCGGCGAGGTCGGCGCAGGTGGCGAGCACGACGTCGTTCTCGCCGAGCGAGGGCAGCACCTGCGAGATGTAGTCGAGGAACCGCGTGTTCGGCCCGAGCACCAGCACACCGCGCTCCGCGGCCCTCGGGAACGCGTACAGCACGTAGGCGGCCCGGTGCAGGGCGACGACCGTCTTCCCGGTGCCGGGTCCGCCCTGCACCACCGTCACCCCCCGGTGCGCGGAGCGGACGATCGCGTCCTGCTCGGCCTGGAGGGTGGCGACCGCCGCGCCCATCCGGCCGGTCCGCCGCGCCTGCAACGCCTCGGTCAGCGGGCTGTCGCCGACCACGTCCTCCTCGGTGGGCGAGGACCCGTCCAGCAGCTCGTCGCTCACCCCGACGACGGTGCGGTCGGCCGTCCGCAGATGGCGGCGGCGCCGCAGGCCCATCGGGTGGACGGCCGTCGCCACGTAGAAGGGCCGTGCGGCGTCCGCCCGCCAGTCGACCAGGACCGGGAGATCGGCGTCCTCCACGTGCAGACCGATCCGTCCGATCCGCAGCGCGAAGCCGTCCCCGGCGTCGATCCGGCCGAAGACCAGTCCGTCCGCCGCGCCTTCCAGCCGGCGCGCCTCGGCGGCCCACCGGTGCGCGGCCAGCTCCCGCTCGTGCACCTCGCCCGCGCTGCCGGGCGCCGCCGCGAGTACCTGCGCCAACCGCGCCCGCGCGTCGGCGAGGCGTTCGTCGAGCAGCCCGTACACGGCCGACACCTCGGCCCGCTCGGCCTCCACCACACGCACGGTGCTGTCATTGACCTGCGACAAGACAGGTCCTCCTCTCGGTCCGGCGCACCACTATGCGGTGGATCCCCTCCGAACGAAAGCCTTGACTTCACTGGATTCCTGAGTCCTCCCGGGAGCGTCGGACCCCCGTGGCGCGTGGCCGGACTGACGGGTCGTCGTCCACAGCGGCGCGCCGGCCGGTACGCTCGCCGACGCCGAGATCGCCGCGGGGCCGTGGAACGCCCGCCCCTGGAACGCCCGCACCCGGACGCGCGGGAGAATGACCGGGTGACCGACACCACCCTCAACCTCTGGCGACAGCCCCTCGGCACGGTGCCCGAGGAAGTCTGGGACCGCACCGACCTGACGGTCCTGATCCTCGCCGAGACGGGCATCACCGAACTGCCGCCCACCGTGAGACGGTTGGGGAGACTTCGCACCCTCGACCTCGGCCACAACCGGCTCACCGCCGTACCCGAGGAGATCGGCGACCTCGCGGGGCTCACGGACTTCCTCTACCTGCACGACAACGCGCTCACCGGCCTCCCCGCGGCACTCGGCCGGCTCACCGCACTGCGCTACCTCAACGTCGGCGAGAACCGGATCGACCGGCTGCCGGACAGCCTCGGAGAGCTGACCGGCCTGGTCGAACTCCGCGCCCAGCACAACCGGCTCACCTCGCTGCCCGGCTCGCTCGGAGGACTCCGCGCCCTGCGTGAACTCTGGCTCCGGGGGAATGCGTTGACCGCCCTGCCGCCGTCCTTCGCCGGGCTCGGTGAACTGCGTGAACTCGATCTCCGGGAGAACGCCCTCACCGCCGTCCCGGTGGCGCTGGCCGGCCTGCCCTTGCTGCGCCGGCTCGACCTGCGGGCCAACCTGATCACCGAACTACCGGACTGGCTGGCGGAGTTGCCTGCCCTGGAGAAGCTCGACCTGCGGTGGAACGACCTCGGGCCCGCGACCCGCGCGCTCGGTGCCCTGGCCGAACGCGGGTGCGTCGTCCTCCGATGAGGTCCGGTGAGGTCCGGTGAGGTCCGGCGTGGGGCGGCGTGGGGCGGCGGGCGGAAAGCCGCTCGCCGCCGTCCGGGGCCCCTGCTACCGTGGAACACATGAAGCGCGCTGCTGCCGTCCTCACGACGACGCCGGAGAGAGTCCCGGTGCGCTGACTGCTGACCTAGTCCGAAGCCCCGGGGCGAGTGCCCCGGGGCTTCGTCGTACCGGTCCACTCGCCCGCAGATCCGAGTGGAGACCGCCGCCATGAACCGCACCTCCGTGCCCGACCACGCCCACGCCGCGAGCAGCGGCCCCGTGACCGGTGATCGTGCCGACGACCACCGGCGGCTGGGCCGCGAGCTCGAACTCTTCGGAACCGACCCGCTCATCGGGGCCGGACTGCCGTACTGGCTGCCCGACGGGGCCGAGATCCGGCACACCCTGGAGGAGTTCGTCCGTGCCCGGGAACGCCGGGCCGGCTACCGCCACGTCTACTCGCCGGTGCTGGGCAAACGCGAGCTCTTCGAGATCTCCGGTCACTGGCAGCACTACCGCGAGGACATGTTCCCGCCGATGGACCTGGGAGCCGAGCAGGTCGTGCTGCGGCCCAGCCTCTGCCCGCACCACGCGCTGATCTACCGTTCCCGTGCCCGGAGCTACCGTGAACTTCCCCTGCGGATCGCCGAGCTGGGCGGCATGTACCGGTCCGAGCCGTCCGGTGTGCTCGGCGGGTTGACCAGGGTCCGGGCGATCCAACTGAACGACGCGCACGTCTTCTGCACCCCCGAGCAGGCGGGCGACGAGGCGGTCGCCGCACTGGAGCTGATCGGGGACGCGTACCGGGCGCTCGGGATCCGGCCGGTCCGCTACCGCCTCTCCCTGCCGGGCGCGGGCGGCAAGTACGTGGCCGATCCCGCACTGTGGGAGCGGGCCACCGCGCTGCTGACCGGGGTGCTGGAGCGCTCCGGGGTGCCGTACGAGGCGGCGGAGGGCGAGGCCGCGTTCTACGGTCCGAAGATCGACGTCCAGATCGCCGACGCCGCCGGCCGCGAGTCCACCCTCTCCACCGTGCAGATCGACTTCCACCAGCCGGAGCGGTTCGGGCTCCGGTACATCGCCCCGGACGGTGCCAGGCACCGCCCGGTGATGGTCCACCGCAGCGTGATCGGCAGCGTCGAGCGCGTGGTCGCGCACCTGATCGAGCTGTACGGCGGGGCCTTCCCGGCCTGGCTGGCCCCGACCCAGCTGGTCCTGCTGCCGCTCTCCGAGGGCGAGCGGCAGCAGGCCGAGCGGCTCCGCGCGCGGTGTCTGGACCGCGGGCTGCGCGCCGAGGTCGCCGGGCCCGACCGGGGGAGCCTGGGCGCCCGGATCCGTGCGGCCGGGCCGGCCCCGTACCTGGCGGTCATCGGGCCGCGGGAGGCGGCGGACGACCTCGTCGCCCTGCGGCTGCGGGACGGGCGGCGGCTCGATCCGCTGCCGGCCGCCGAGGCGCTGTCCCGGATCGGCGCTCTGGTGGGCGCGTGCAGCCTGGACCTGTGGGACGAGGAGCCCGCGGGCCGGGAGTCGGGCGGCTGACGAGGCCGCGGGCGCCCGGTACCCCGCCGGAGGCCCGGCGGGGTACCGGGTACCGGCCCGTGACGGGGTCTCGGCCGGCGCGGGCGAGCGGCGGACGGGCCGGCCGCGGTGCGGTCGTACACATATGACTAGCAGAGGTGTGCGGTGTGTCGGCCCGCCCGTACGGCCGGCCCGCCGTTCGATGGGGGCCGGCGGCCCGGGTCCGGGGCCGCCGACGTCCCCGACCCCGTCCCCGTGCACCGGGAGGTACCCCCATGCGCCTCGCCCCCAGGCTCACCGTCGCCACCCTCACCGCCGCCCTGACCCTCACGGCCGCGGCCGTCGCCGCCCCGGCGGCTCCCGCCGTCCACCGCCCGCTGCCCGTCCCGGACACGCGGTACTGCGCCGCGGTCGTCGGCCACGCCACCGCCGAGGACGACCTCGGACGGGCCTACACCGACGCCGTCTGCGACCTCCGGTTCTTCCGCAGCTGACGGACCCGCACCCGCTTCGGCGCCCGGGCCCCGGCCCGGGCGGTCGGTGTGCGCCACGCCCTGCTCGGCCGGGTTCACGACGGGCCGCCGCGTTCGCCCCGACGGCCGGGCGGGGCGGCCCTACCCGACTGGAAGCGGGCGGCGGGCGCCCGCGAACTCGCCGGCCCAGCGCGGCAGGTCGAGCACGCCCTCGACCCGGGCGATCAGCGTGCCGGTGCGCTCGGCGTGGATCATCGCGCCGTCGCCGGCCCAGAGGCCGACGTGGTGCAGCGGCGCGCCCGGGCGGGAGAAGAAGAGCAGGTCTCCGGGGAGCAGGTCGGCCCGTGCCACCGGAGCGGACCGGTGGTACTGGGCGACGGTGTAGTGCGCCAGCTCCACCGCACCGCCGCTCGCCCGGTACCAGCAGTACAGCGCCAGGCCGCTGCAGTCGAAGCCGACGGTGCTCTCGCCGAGGCACCGGCCGTCGAGGTAGCCGTTCTCCTCGTCGCAGAAGCCGAGGCTCGGGCCCAGCCGGTCGCCGCCGCCCCAGGCGTACGGCACTCCGATCTGCGCGGTCGCCACGGTGGCCACCCGGCGCCCCAGGGCCTGCTCGGGGGAGTCGGCACGGGGCCGGACGGGGGCGGGTCGGGCGGGAGGGGCCGCGGCGGACGCGGTCCCGGCGCCCAGGGCGGGCGCGACGCCGACCCCCAGCGCCAGCCCCAGGACGCGGCGGCGGCCCAATTCCGGTGTCGGCGGCGGGAACAGCACGAGAGCCTCCTCGGTCGTCGGCGGGCCACCAGGATCCCGGCCGGAGGCCGCGACCCGCCATCACCCGGAACGGTGAATTCTCCGGACACGGGTCCGCGGCCGTCCGGGTCGGCCTCGTTATTCGATTGACGGCCCGTGGGCGGCGTGCGAACGATGGGCGCGGCATCACCCGCGACCACTTCGGAGGACTTCGTGAGCAGCGCCGTCAAGTTGATCCGCAACCACCGGCTCACCCCGGCCGTGGACTACGCGTACGCGGCGGCGGTCGATGCGCCGGTCCGCTCGCTCTGGCTGGCCGGGGCCTGCCCGCTCGACGCCGAGGGCCGTACCGTCGCGGTGGGCGACCACGCCGGTCAGACCCACCAGGTGATGCGGAACCTGATCACCGTGCTGGAGGACGAGGGAGCGGCGCTCACCGACCTGGTCCGCACCACGGTGTACGTCGCCTCGGCCCGGCAGAGCGATCTGGTGGCGGTCTGGGAGGTCTACCGCGAGTACCTCGGCGACCACGACGTGCCGAGCACCCTGGTCGGGGTCACCGTCCTCGGGTACCACGACCAGCTCGTGGAGGTCGAGGCGGTCGCCGTCTTGGGGTGACGGGCGCGGGCGGTCCCGATCCGGCCCGGTCGTCCGCCGCCGCCCGGTCCGCCCCGGCGGGGAGTTCACCTTGCGGTCGACAGGAGGAAGTCTCACCGTTCAAATCGGACCGCATGGTCGGTATTCTCTGACGCTGAGTGTGCGGCGCCGCTGCCCGCTGCCCTGGTGGCGTGCCCGTGGGCGGCATCGGCGGCCGGGTAAGATACGGGCTGTTTGGTTTTGTTTCCTGGGTGGGAGTGGTCGTGATGGCGCGACAGGAGCGGGCGCTGCGGACGCGGCGGCTGATTCTGGAGGCGGCGGCCTCGGTGTTCGACGAGTCCGGCTACGAGGGGGCGACCATCGGCGAGGTGGTGGCCCGCGCGGGTGTGACCCGGGGCGCCGTCTACTTCCACTTCGCGTCGAAACGGGAGCTGGCCCAGGGCGTCATCGAGGCGCAGTACGCCAGCGAGGCCGTTCCCGAGCGGGCCTGCAAGCTTCAGGAGTTCGTGGACACGGGGATGGTCGTCACCCACCTGATCCCCACCGACCCGATGCTCAGCGCCGGTGTGAGGCTCTCGGTGGACCAAGGGGCGGACGGCAGTCTCGGCGTCGACGCGGCCCCCGGGTGGATAGCGCGCCTGGAGCGGTTGCTGGTGGCCGCGGAGGAGCGGGGCGAGCTGCTGCCGCACGTCGTGCCGGCCGACACGGCCGCCCTGATGACGGCGTCCTGGGTGGGGGTGCAGCTCCAGTCGCAGCGGTTCACCGGACGCGCGGACCTCGCCGTCCGGGTCGCCACGCTGTACCGGCACCTGATGCCGAGCATCGCCGTCCCGGGCGTCCTGGCCTCGCTCGACCTGGCGGCGGACCGGGGCGCGCGGGTCGTCGCGGAGATGGCGGCCGCGGATCCTGCCGCTGCGGAGGAGACGGCAACCGACGTCGCCGAGGCACCAGAACCAAACAGCGTGTCCGGTTTTCCCGTGAAGCCCTGATCGCTCCGCCCGACTCCGTAGCGTCATCGCCGCCCGGAAACCCTATGTCGATTGCCACCGAGGCTCGGCAGTGATGGGCTGTGCCGCTATGGATCATGAAGAACTTCTTGCCCTGGTCGACGAGCACATGCGGCGCGGCGCACAGCCCGAGTCCCCGGCGGCACGCGTCGAGCACGTCGGCGCCGTGGTGCGGCAGAGCGGCCCGGACAGCGTGTGGAACGGCGTGCTCTGGTCGGACCTGGGCACCCGCGCCGGTGTCGGCACCGCCGAGGACGCCGACCACGCCAACCACGCCGACCACGTCGACCGCGCCGTCGCCGACCAGATCGCCTACTTCACCGCGCTCGGCCGGGACTTCGAGTGGACGCTGTACGGGCACGACCGCCCGGCCGACCTCGGGGACCGGCTGCTCGCCGCCGGGTTCACCCCGGACGCGCCCGAGACGCTGATGGTCGCGCGGGTCGCCGACCTGCTCGCCGGGCCGGCCGGGTCGGGACGGCCGGGCGCCGCCGGGATCACGTTGCGCGAGGTCACCGACGAGGCCGGGGTGGATCGGGTCGTGGCCGTCCACGAACAGGCCTTCGGCGCGGACGGCTCCCGCCTGCGCCGCCGCATCCTGGCCCAGCTGGCCGAGTCCCCGGACACCCTGCGGATCCACCTCGCCCTCGCCGAGGTGGACGGCCGGGAGGTGCCGGTGAGCGCGGCGCGGTTGGAGCTGCACCCGGGCACGGGGTTCGCCGGCCTCTGGGGCGGCGGCACGGTCGAGGCGTGGCGGGGCCGTGGCGTCTACCGCGCGCTGGTCGCGCACCGGGCCCGGCTCGCGGACGAACTCGGGTACGCGTACCTGCGGGTGGACGCCTCGCCGCAGAGCCGGCCGATCCTGGAGCGCCTGGGTTTCGCGGCCCTGACCACGGCGACGCCGTACCACTACGGCCACTGACCGCGCCCGGGCCTGGCCGGCCCGAGCGCCGTGCGCCGGCCGGGCCGGCCGCGAGGCTCAGCGGATGACCGGAAGGACCGCCGTACGGGTCCGCCCCGCCGCGGCCTCGATGAACTCCACCGGATCGGCGATCTCCGCCAGCAGCACGCGGGTGGCCTGCAGCGCACCGTCCGGCGGCGGCGGGCCGCCGATCGCCGCCGTGAGATCGAGCAGGTGGACGGTCGCCTCCATCACCGCGACCTCGGCGAGGGCGCCCAGCGTGGCCGTACCGAGGAGGGGGTGGGCGATCACGGTCGTCGGAGCCAGGTCCGCGATCCCGGCCAGTGCTTTCGGCCCCTCCGTGGCGAACCGGGCCACCAGGGCGCCGGTTCCGACCGTCGCCGCCAGCTCCCGCGCGTCATCGGCGACGAGATCGGCCGCCGTGTGCGCCACGCCGTCGGGCCGGTTGTACGCACGCAGGACGGCGGAGCCGTGCGCCACGGTCGCCGGCCGGTCGACCACGGCCTCCCGCATCCGGGTGAACAGCCCGGGTGTCGGCGCCACGTGGGCGTACAGCTCGCGCACCGACCAGCCCGGAAGCCGGGTGGCCCGCCCCCACTGCTCGGCGTCCAGGGCCGCCCCCCGCTCGGCCCACGTCGCCCAGAGCTCGGCCAACAGGACCCGGTACCGGTCGTTCTGATGGTCCGTCCGCTGCGCCATCGCCTGTTCCTCCTGCTCTGCCGTACGGATCGCGGCCCACCCTAACCGAGGCCGGTACGGCGCCCGCGGGTGCCGCCCGGCCCGGGTCGGCCCAGGTCGCGCAGGGCGTCCAGCACGTCCAGGCCCAGCTCCGGCGCGGCGTCCTCCGGCAGGCTGACCGAGATCCTGGTGGCCAGTCCCGCGTACCGGTGGTGGATCTCGCGTGCCACCTGCCCGACCTCGCCGGCGACGGCGAAGGTGTCGAAGACCCGGTCGTCGATCAGCCCGGTCATCTCCTGCCAGCGTCCGCGCACCGACAGCCGGTGCAGTTCCTCGTGGAGGTCCTCCCAACCGTGCTGGGCCAGCACCGGCCGGTAGGCGGGAGTGGAGGCGTAGAAGGCGAGCCGCTCGCGGACGCCGGCCAGGTTGGTCCGCAGTTCCTCCTCGGTGCGGCCGGTCGCGGTGAGCACGTTGCCGACGACCTCGAACGGCCGGGCGGTCCAGGCCGCCCCCTCGGCCTCGGCCCGGCCGCGCTCCTCGGCGAGGGCGGGCAGCACCTGCCCGGTGAGGTAGTCGACCGAGGTGAACGGGTGGCTGAGGAAGCCGTCGGCGACGGCCCCGGCGGTGCGGACCATCAGCGGACCGACGCCGGCCAGCAGGATCCGGGGCACTCCCGCCGGGACCGGATCGGGGGAGAAGACCGGGGTCATCACCGTGTGCCGGTAGAAGTCGCCGCGGAAGCGCAGCCGTTCACCGGTCTGCCAGCTCTGCCAGATCGCCCGCACGGCGTGGACGTACTCCCGCATCCGGGCGGCGGGCCGGTCCCAGGGCATGCCGAAGCGCTTCTCGATGTGCGGCTTGACCTGGGAGCCGAGGCCGATGACGGCCCGTCCGCCGGAGGCCGCGTGCAGGCCCCAGGCCTGGTAGGCGAGCGTCATCGGGGTCCGGGCGAGGGCGACGGCGACGCCGGTGGCCAGCTCGACGGTGCTGGTGCGGTCGGCGGCGCGGGCCAGCTGGAGGAACGGGTCGTAGGCGGTCTCGGAGACGACCAGCCGGTCCATGCCCCGCCGTTCGGCCTGCTCGGCGGCGTCGAGGATGCCGGCCGGGTGCCCGGAGGCGGTGGCGTCGAGTCGGAAGGCGGCGGCCTGCGGGCGGTCCATGGTGTCGGCTCCTGGTCGGGCGTGGCGGTGGGCCCCGGTAGCCTCCCACGCCACCCGGGACGCGGCCGTACGTCCCCGGGCCGGGCGGCGGTGGCAGGGGCTCGACGGCGGTGCGCGGGGGCGCCGAAACGCGCGGACGGCCCCGTGGTCCTCACGATGAGGGTCAGACTGTTACCACCGGTGACGGCGCTCCGGCCTGCGGCACCCGTACGGGCTGCGAGACTGGGGGCCATGAACCCTGACCGTCGCAGCCTCGGGCTGCCCGCCTTCTCCGAGCCCGCCGCCGATGCTCCCGTGCCCGCCCAGCCGGGTGGGCGCCGGCTGCTTCCGGTCGAGCAGGGCGCGGACTTCCGCCAGCCGCCCGGCGAGGCCGTGCCTGCCCCTGCCCCGGCCCGGCGCTCGCTCGCCGCCGGAGGCCTCACCTTCTCCGATCCGGAGCGGCAGATCTGAGCGCTGCCCGCCGCAGGTGACACGCTCGTCCTGCGGCGGGCACGAATCCCCGGCCCGTCGGCCGTGTCCCGGTAGCCTACGAACGAGCGCCCGCCGGACCCGAGACGCACACTCACGGGCCATCACCGGCGGGTGCTGTTCTGCGGGCGGACTCACTCCGTTCCGCCCCGGTGGCACCCCTCCGGTGGATCTCACCGGTCCCGTGCGGACGGAGCCTGGGTGCGGGGCCAGGGGCGCCCGTCGAGGCGTTCGATGTCGGTGTTGAACCGCTGTAGGTAGGTGGCGAAGGCGGCGACGTCCTCGGCGGACCAGTCGGCCATCACCAGGTCGAGGGCCTGTGCGTGGGCCGCGCGGTCCTCTTCGAGTCGACGGTGGCCCTCCTCGGTGACGCGGAACTTGCGGGCCATCCCGCCGTCGGGGTCGGGGATCCTCTCGACCAGCCCCGCGCGTGTCATCGCGGCGGTCTGGCGGTTGAGGGTGGAGGCGTCGAGTCCGAACGCGTCGCTGAGCTCGCCGATCGACATCGGACCCTGCATGCCGATCCGGCTGAGCAGGATGTACGCCGACCGGTCCAGCCGGCTGCCCTGCGGGCGGGCGCCGGAGGGGCTCAGGTAGTGGTGTCGGCTGAGCACCATGTACTCGAACGCGACGTCGTCCGTGGGGCCGCCCATGATGCCGTCCTCCGTCGGTTCCGTGCAGCTCTGACCTGCGGCGTCGGTCCAGTATCGCAGGGTGTGCACCGGTCGGTGAATGTGCACGATACATATGATGTGTACTATGCATAGGTCGCGGCGTGTGCGTCCACGTGTCCGCCCCACCGAGTTTCCGAGGAGATCCCCATGGACGGCCCCCAGGCCACCACCCGGACCGGCGGTGTGGTCGCCACGCTAGCCCTCACCGGCACCGTGGCCGCGATCATGCAGACGCTGGTCACCCCGCTGATCGGCGAGCTGCCCAAGCTGCTGAACACCACCCCGTCCAACGCCACCTGGGTGATCACGGCGACCCTGCTGTCGGCGGCCGTGTTCGTGCCGGTCAGCGGGCGGCTGGGTGACCTGCTCGGCAAGCGGCGGATGCTGCTGGCCTGCTGCGTTCCCCTGTTCGTCGGCTCGGTGATCTGCGCGCTCACCTCCTCCGTCCTGCCGATGATCGTCGGACGCGGCCTCCAGGGCGTGGGGATGGGCGTGGTGCCGCTCGGCATCAGCCTGCTCCGCGAGGTCCTGCCGCCGGAGCGGCTCGGCTCGGCGATAGCCCTGGTCAGCGCCTCCATGGGCATCGGCGGCGGTCTCGGGCTGCCGATCTCGGCCGCGGTGGCCGAGTACGCGAGCTGGCGGGTGCTGTTCTGGGGAGCCGCCGCCCTCACCGTGGCGATCACCGCGATGATCTGGTTCCTCGTCCCGGCCCCCGCCGTCCGCCCGGCGGGCGGACGCTTCGACCTGGTCGGCGCGATCGGCCTGGGGGCCGGGCTGGTCTGCCTGCTGCTGCCGGTCTCCAAGGGCGGTGACTGGGGCTGGACCGGCGGGCTCACGCTGGGCCTGTTCGGTGCGGCCGTCCTCCTGCTCCTCGCCTGGGGCCGCTGGGAGCTGCGCATCGCCGAGCCGCTGGTCGACCTCCGGGTGACGGCCCGCCCGCGCGTGCTGCTGACCAACGCGGCGTCGGTCCTGGTCGGCTTCGGCATGTACGCGCAGGCACTGATCATCCCGCAGCTGCTCCAGCTGCCCGAGGCCACCGGCTACGGCCTGGGCCGGTCGATGCTGGCCATGGGGCTGTGGATGGCTCCCTCGGGCCTGATGATGATGGCGGTCTCGCCGCTCGGCGGGCGGCTCTCGGCGGCCCGCGGTCCGAAGTTCACGCTGGTCGCCGGCGCCCTGGCGATCGCCACCGGCTACGGCCTCTCGATGGTGCTGATCGGCTCCACCTGGGGCGTCCTGGTGGTCACGCTGGTCTGCAACGCCGGGGTGGGCCTCGCGTACGGCGCGATGCCGGCGCTGATCATGAGCGCGGTGCCGCTGTCGGAGACGGCCTCGGCGAACAGCTTCAACACCCTGATGCGCTCGCTCGGCACCTCGCTCTCGGCCGCCGTCGTGGGCGTGGTCCTCGCGCAGCTGAACACCAGCGTGGGCGGGCACACGCTGCCGTCCGAGGCCGGCTTCCGGGTGGGCCTGCTGATCGGCTGCGGTGTCGCGCTGGGCGCCGCCGCGGTGGCCGCGACCATCCCCGTGTCGCGCGACGACGCGGGCGGACGGGCGGCCTCCGATCCGGGCGTCGACGCGGCCGGCGGGGAGCGGGCGGGAGCGGCGGAGGGCGCGGCGCGCGCCTGACCGGCGCGCGGCCCCGACCCGCCCACCGGCGGGTCGGGGCCTTCGTCGTGCGCCGTCCCTCCCGGGTCGGCCGTCCCGGGTCGGCCGTCCCTCCCGTGCCGTCCCTCCCGGGTCGGCCGTCCCGCGCCGGTCGTCCTGCGTGGAGCCGGCCTGCGCGGAGCCGTTCGCCGAGACCTGTGCCCGCCCACCGGCGGGCCGCCGTCAACCTCACTCTTCACAGGTTCACGCCGCCGCGCGCCCCGGGTTGTATGGCCGCTGGCAGCAGTGACCGCACGGTGGAGGGACGGCCCGATGGGCGTGTTCGGTGGACGGGGGAGGACGGCGGCGGACGCGTCGCCCGACGGCGCGGACGAGCGCGTCGCGTCGAGGCGCCACCGCCCGGCCGCACGTCGGCTGTCGGCGCTCGCCTCCGCCGTGGTGCTGCTGGCCGTCGGCGGCTGGCTCTGGGGTGCGGCCGACCCGGCGCCGGCCGGGGGCGGTGCGGCCGGTCCGGTCCGCAGGCCGACCGAGGACGAGCTGGACGTCCTGCAGCGCGCGGAGCAGCTGCTGATCCGCGACTGCATGAAGGAGCAGGGCTTCTCCTACTTCCCGGTGCCGCGCCGCCCGTCGGCCGACTACCGCGAGTTCCCCTACGTGGTGGACGACGTGGACTGGGCCCGGACCAACGGATACGGGCGGGCCGTCGAACGGCGCCTGGACGAGGAGGACGCGGTCGCCCCACGGACCGCGTACTACCGGAGTCTGCCGCCCGACCGGGCCCAGGCGCTGGGTGTCGCCCTCAACGGCCCGTCCCCCACGGGGCTGGAGGTCGCGAACCCGGTGGGCGGTCGTCTCACCCACAGCGACCAGGGGTGCGCGGTGGGAGCCTGGCAGCGGCTGTACGGGGACGCGCGCGCCTGGTTCGGCTCCAGCGAGGTCGTGAACAACCTCTTCGGTATCCGGGCCGGCCGGGTGACCCAGGACCCGGCGTACCGGGACGCGGTCGCGGTGTGGAGCGCCTGCGTCGCCGGACGCGGTCACCCTGCCGACGACCCGAGGCAGTTGAGGGATCGTCAACTGTCGCGGGAGGGGGAGGCGGCGGAACGGGAGGACGTCCCGGTGGCGGTCGCCGAGGCCGAGTGCGCCCGGTCCACCGGTCTGGACACCACCGTGTCGGGACTGGACCGGCGGTACGCCGACGCCGTCCGGGCCGAGCACCGGGCCGTCTTCGACACCATGTGGCGCCTGCAGACCGGGGCGCTCCCCACCGCTCGCGAGGTAGCCGCACGCGGCTGACCTGGCGACACGTAAGAACACACCGGACACGGTGACGGCACCCGGCGCCGGACGCGGCCCCGGACGAGGCACGGCGCGTGCAGGACGGAACACCCGGTACGGAGGCTCCCGGCACGTAACACCCGGCACGTAACGCCCGGGGCGGAACACCGGTACGGAACACACAGCACGACGACACACGAAGAGGAGTGGCAGGATGAGGAAGCTCAGCACGGCCCTGGTGGGTCTCGTCGCCGCGGGAGCGGCGGTCCTCGCGGTGCCCACCGCGGCGCACGCCGACGGCGGGTGCAACTGGACCAACTTCTGTGCCTATGCGGACGACACGGGAGCCACGGTGCAGTGGTCCGGCCCGTCGGACGACTGGCCGAGCTCGGTCAAGAACAAGGTCGACTGGGTCGGCAACAACGGTGCGCCGGGCGGCCGGGACAAGGTGAACATCTACTGGGGCACGGCCGCCGAGGGCTACGGCGCCTACGCCTGCATCGGCTACGGGACGTCCTGGAACCTGCGCGGCAACGGCTACTACCTGACCTGGACCCGCAACGGGGACAACCGGGGTCTGAACCAGAGCCTGCACGACAACGCGGCCTCGCACCGCTGGGTCACCTCCTGCGGCAACAACACCTGGTAGACCGGATCCCTCCGGGAGGTGCGGCGCGTCGGCTCCGGCCGGCGCGCCGTATCAGCACTGCGCGACCCAGCGGTGGGACCGGGGCCGGACCGAGGGGTCGAGGTCGGTCCGGGTCTGGACGGGGAGACAGGCCAGGAAGCCCGTCAGGCCCGGTCGTTCGAAGTACTCGACGTCCTTCTTCAGCGCGCCCATGTCCGGTCCGTACCCGTTGTTGAAGATCGAGCGGGGCGGCTTCCGTGCCATCCAGGGGCAGGCGATCTGGTCGTCCAGCCAGTCGTCGTCGGCGTCGATCCACGAGCACATCTCGCCCCGGCCGCCGTGCTCCGAGAAGAGGCAGACGGCGCTGCGGATACATCGCTCGTAGCCCTCGGCCCCGGCCCGGGGGGCCAGGCCGATCCAGAGCGCCCCGCTGCCCACCGCCGCCAGGACGGCCGCGCCGGCCAGCAGTCGACGGGAGGCCCGCCGGCGTCTTCGGAGCCCCTGGCCGGGTTCCCCGCCCGGTGCTCCGCCCGGCCGGTGCTCCGGCCGGGCGGCTGCCGTCGGCCGGTCTCCCCCCGCGGCCGGGTCGGACCCGTCCGCCTCCGGCCCGTCTCCGGCCGTCCGGGCCCGGTGGAGCAGCGAGAGTGCGTCGTGCGCGGCGCGCTGCTCGTGGGTCGGTGCGAGGCAGTCGGTGACGATCTGCCGCCAGCCGGCCGGCAGGCGGGGGGAGAGGCGGAGTTCCTCCCTGCCGCGGGCGTAGCGTGCGGTGGCGTCGCGGCGGGCGGCGGGGGTGGTGCCGGGGAGCGGCAACGATCCGGTCAGGACGAGGTGGGCCAGCACGCCGAAGGCCCAGATGTCGGTGGTGGGCCTGGTGCGGATACCGCGTTCCCCGACGTCGGCCCAGAGCAGCTCGGGCGGCGTGTAGTCGGGTGTGGCGAACGCGGGGGAGTAGGCGTGCGTGTCCTCCAGTTGCGCGGAGAGGTTGAAGTCGGCGAGCCGGGTCGTGCCGTCGGCCATCAGCAGGACGTTGGCGGGCTTGAGGTCGCCGTGCACCCAGCCGGCGCCGTGCAGTTGGTGGAGCCCCTCCAGGACGTCGGTGAGTACGCCGGCGGCCCGTCCGGGCGGCGCGCCGTCGTCGGCGAGGAGGGTGTCGAGGGAGCGCTCGGCCCGTTCGAGGACGAGGACGGTGGCGCCGTCGAGCTCGGGGCGGGCGGGGTCGTCGACGGTCAGGACGTCGTGCAGGCGGATCAGGCGCGGTGCTCGCAGGGTGCTGAGCAGGGCGATCTCACGGTCGGCCAGCTCGCGCAGATGACGGAGCTGGCGAGGGGTGCGGGTGCCGGTGGGCAGGAACTTGAGCGCGACGCCCGCGCCGGTCGCGTCCGTGCCGGTCCCTGTCCCCGTCCCGGTCGTGTGGCCCGCCCCGTCGGAGACGTCGGCTCCCCGGCCCGCGTACACGCTGCCGAATCCGCCCGCGCCCAGCGGCTCGCCGACCTCCCAGGGGCCGACCCGGTAGCCGGACGGGACGGTGAGCGACCCGGAGGACGCCGGGCGGGCGGGTGCCGGGTGCTGCTCCGGCCCGCTCATCGGCGGGGCCTGCCCGTCACCGGGGCGGTGAGGGCGGCGAGGTGCTCCTCGCGGACCAGGTCGAAGCGGAGCGCCAGCGACACGAGCGCGTCCTTCTTCCCGTTCAGCCGGATGCCCGGGCCGTCCGGGTCGGCGGCGGCCGTGTCCGGTGCGGCGCGCAGGCGGAGTTTGACGGCGAGATAGCCGATGTTCCACTGCACCGCCGCCCGGTTGACCTCGGGCCAGATCGGCCGCAACCGTGTCACCACCTGTTCGACGGTGGGCAGCGGCGCGTGTGGCCGTCCGCGGAGCCGGGGTTCGCACAGCGCGGTGAGGACGAGGAAGTAGCGTTTGGTGCGGTCGAGCGGGAAGGCCACCACGGTGGGCGTACCGCCGCGGTCGCCCTGGCCGCCGGCGTCGTCCGGTCCGTCGGGGCCGTCGGGCGCCCCGAACTCGACGTACTCGTGGCGTGGCGCCCAGACGTCGAGGCCGAGCAGGTCGCCCCCGGCCGGCAGGACGATCCGGGCGAACTCGAACGGGACGGGCGCCTCGACCCGGCCCGGGGCGACCTTGATGTGCTCACCTGCGCCCTCGGGGTTCTCGACCACGTAGGTGGCGGAGGGGCTGAAGTTGCTCAGCGACCAGAAGGTGCCGACGCAGGTGATCTCCCCGGCGGAGCGGGAGACACCGGCGTGGGGGAGCAGGAGGTGCCGGCGGTGGTCGGCGGGGGCGCTGCGGCCGAAGTGGAGCGTGTCGCCGGGCGCCAGCCGGATCTGGGCGGACGGGTCGGCCGCCGTCGGAACCACGATGATACTGTGCATGACACAGTACCTTCTCCCGGACGGCCGGGAGAAGGTAGGTGCAGAGGGCCAAATGCCGTTGAAAGTGCCGTTTCTCGACCGTTTTTGACGCTCGATCAGCTAGTATTCCGGTCGCTCCGCCCTCCGGGTGACCGTAGCCGTCCGCGCCGGAGCCGGTCCCGCCGCGCGGTCGTCAGCACTCGCCGCGCCACTCGATCCGGTCGACGGTCCGCCCGCCGGACGGCAGGTTGCCGCGGCCGTCGGTCGGGCCGAAGTGCAGGCACTGGCTCCCGCCCTCCCGGAAGTACACCTGCACGTGGTCGTAACCCGGCTGCGGATTCCCGTTGTTGAAGAACGACCGGCGCAGTCCGCAGGTGCTGGAGGGCACGTCGACGTCGGTACGGCAGACGGTGCCGGTGCCGTCCGTGCCGGAGTAGAAGCAGACCCAGCCCGCCGGGCAGTCCTGCCAGGCGTCGGACGGGCCGGGGGAGCAGTTGCGGCTGGTCACGCTCGGCCACTCCCGCGCGGCACCCGCGTACTCGACGCCGTCGAACCGCGCCGGCACCCGGTGGCTCTCGTCGGTGAAGTCACCGCCGGTGGTGAGGTGGCGCTGCTCGTAATGCAGGTGCGACCAGCCGGAGTTGCCCGTGGTGCCGATCCGCCCGATCAGGGTGGACGGGGTCACCGGGTCGCCCTTCTGCACGTACGCGGCCGGGCCGTCCTTGAGGTGGTAGTAGGCCGTGAACCAGCCGTTGCCGTGGTTGATCTGGACGGTGTTGCCCGAGCCGTTGTTCCAGTACGTGGCGGAGACGGTGCCCGCCGCCGAGGCGAGGACCGGCAGCCCGTCGGAGCCGGTGTTGTGCTCGACCACCATGTCCAGCGCGGGGTCGTGCCCCCAGGTGTTCAACTGCCACACGGTGCCGCACGGGAACGGCAGTTGGAACACCGGCCTGGTGTCGGCCGAGGCCCGCCCCCGCGCGGGGGAGGCACCGGCCGGGACCGCCCCGCCCAGCAGGGCCAGCGCCGCGAGCAGCACCGGCAGCAACACGCCCGGCAGGCCCCGCCGGTACGCCGTTCGCCCCGACGTACTTCCCGTCGTTCTCTCCACGGTCCCTCGTTCCACGGTCCCTCTCCCCACTGTCCCGACTCTCCGGTGCGCTGCCGGCAGGTGTGTCCCCGCCCGGACGACGGCGGCCGGACGGCCCCGCCCGGAGAGCCCGCCCTCGCCCGCCGACCATCCTGGGCCCGTCCGGGCCTTCCCCGGCACCTCAGACCTGTGAGGGTCCGGGCGGTGGCCCCCGGTCCCGGGCCCGAAGGACCGCTGTCCGGACGGGTGACGGGGTGGGGCGGTCTGCGTAGACTCGGTCGCCCTGTGCCCGGACGAGTCCAGGAGCCCTCGCCATGACCTCGCCGTCTCCCAGCATCAGTGCCGGCAGCGTCTCCACGCCGCTGCTGGACCACACGATCGGCGCCGCCCTCGACCTCGCCGTGCGGGCCTTCCCGGAGCGGGAGGCCCTGGTCGACGTGCCGGGCGGACGGCGGTGGACGTACCGGGAGTTGTCGGCGGAGGTGGACCGGGTCGCGCTCGGGCTGGTGGGGCTGGGCGTGACGGCGGGCGACCGGGTCGGGATCTGGGCGCCGAACTGCGCGGAGTGGGTGTTCGTGCAGTACGCCACCGCGCGGATCGGCGCGGTCCTGGTGACCGTCAACCCGGGCTACCGGGTGCACGAGGTCGAGTACGTGCTGCGCCAGTCGGGGATCCGGACGGTCGTCGCGGCGCCGCGCTTCAAGACCTCCGACTATGCGGCGATGCTGGCGGAGGCGGGCCCGCGCTGTCCGGAGCTGAGGGACGTGCTGCTGATCGGCTCGGCGGACTGGGACGAGCTGTCGGCGGCCGGCGGACGCGGGGACCGGGCCCGGCTGTCGGCGATCGGCGCGGAGCTCGGACCGCACGATCCGATCAACATCCAGTACACCTCGGGCACCACCGGCTTCCCCAAGGGCGCCACGCTCTCGCACCACAACATCCTCAACAACGGCTACTTCGTCGGGGAGGCGTGCGGCTACTCGGAGGCGGACCGGATCTGTGTGCCCGTCCCGTTCTACCACTGCTTCGGGATGGTCATGGCCAACCTGGCGGCCCTCTCGCACGGTTCCTGCGTCGTGATCCCGGCGCCGGCCTTCGACGCCGCCGCCACCCTGCGCGCGGTGGCCGCCGAGCGGTGCACCTCGCTCTACGGCGTGCCGACGATGTTCATCGCGGAACTCGGCGAGCCCGGCTTCGACGACCACGACCTGTCCAGCCTGCGCACCGGGATCATGGCGGGATCGCCCTGCCCGACCGAGGTGATGAAGCAGGTGGTCGACCGGATGGGCATGCGCGACGTCTCCATCTGCTACGGCATGACCGAGACCTCACCGGTCTCCACCCAGACCCGCGCGGAGGACCCGCTGGAGCGGCGCGTCTCCACCGTCGGCCGGGTGGGCCCGCACCTGGAGGTCAAGGTGGTCGACCCGGACACCGGTACGACCGTCCTGCGCGGCACCCCCGGCGAACTCTGCACCCGCGGCTACTCGGTGATGCTCGGCTACTGGGAGGAGCCGGACCGGACGGCGGAGGCGATCGACGCCGACGGCTGGATGCACACTGGTGACCTCGCGGCGATGGACGAGGAGGGCTACCTCACCGTCACCGGCAGGCTCAAGGACATGGTCATCCGGGGCGGCGAGAACATCTACCCGCGCGAGGTCGAGGAGTTCCTGCACACTCATCCCGACATCCTGGACGTCCAGGTGATCGGCGTGCCCGACGCCCGGTACGGGGAGGAGCTGATGGCCTGGGTCCGGCCGCGCCCCGGTGCGCCGGAGCTGACGGCCGAGGTCCTGCGGGAGTACTGCGCCGACCGGATCGCGCACTACAAGGTGCCGCGTTACGTGCACCTGGTCGACGAGTTCCCGATGACCGTGACCGGGAAGGTCCGCAAGGTGGAGATGCGGGAACAGGCGGTCGGGCTCCTGGGCCTCGGCGGTGCGGCCGGCGTCGAGCACGCCTGAACGGCGTCCCTGCGCGGGTGTGCCGCCCGGCCACCGGTGGCCCCGGGGGGTACCCGGTGCCACCGGCAGCCGGAGGTCGGCTGCAGGAGGTCAGCAGCAGGAAATCAGCTGTCGGACGTCACCTGACGGAGGTCACCTGCCCGAGCCGATACGGGCGGCGACGTCGGCGCGCAGGGCGGGAAGGGTGGCGTACGTGACGCCGCCGGGGCACTCGGTGGCCAGCCAGTCGCGGTGGCCGCTGATCATGTCGACCGGCTTGGTCACACCGTTGACCGGGTTGACGTAGGTGACGTGGGCCTGCGGGTTCAGACCGTGCGTACCGGCCGCGAGGGCGAGCAGCAGGGTGAGCGAGTGCCGCGCCTGCGCGGTGGGCTCCTGGCCGGTGAGGGTGCCGAGCAGGGCGATGCCGAGGTTGCCGGAGTTGAACCCGGCGGTGTGGAAGGCCGTGACCACGTTGCCGGTCGCGTCGTGCCCGGGGATGCCGTCCTCGCCGGACCAGCGGCCCTCGTAGATCCGCCCGGCCTCGTCGATCAGGAAGTGGTAGCCGATGTCGCCCCAGTCGAGGGTGATGGCGTGGTACTCGTAGATCGCCCGCACGGTGGCCGCCGGGTCGGCGTCGGCGTTCGGGGTGTCGGTGTGGTGCACCGTCAGGGTCTGCAGCGGGTAGTACTTGGCGGGGGAGTTCTCGGCGCCGTTCTTGAAGCGCTTGGACTCGTCGGCGCCCCACGCGGCGCGCGGCAGGTACTGCACGCCGCAGAAGGTGGTGGGAGCGCTCGGGGAGATCGAGGCGCTGCGGACCGGACCGTGGGTGGTGTCGACGGCCGCGGAGCGGAGGTTGGCGGCGCCGTCGGGCAGGCGCAGCTCGTAGCCGACCGCGCCGTCGGCGGCGACGAGCACGGTGGCGGCGGGGGCGGCGGTCGCCGCCGCGAGGTCCGAGTGGCCGACCGGGTCCGGGCCGCCCGCGCAGCCGGCGGTCAGCGGCTTCCAGGCGCCGGGCCCGGTGCCGTCGTGGTGGAGGCGGATGGCCGCGCCGCGCCGGGGGCCGTCCCAGCTGACACCGACGTAGCGGATCGGGAACTCCGCGCGGACGTCGGCGGCTGCCCCGCCGGCTGCGGACCGGGCCCGGGTGGCGGGGGTGGTGACCGTACGGGCGGGGTTCGAGGCCGGGGCGGCCGGCGTGCCGGCCGGGGAACCGGTGGCAGGGGTGCTCGCAGTGGCGGCGTTCGCGGCGTTCGCGGTGGCGAGTGCGGCGGCCGTGGCGCCTATCGCGGTGACCAGGGTGCGCCGGGTGACGGCGGGTCGGGCGTTCGGCATGGGTGTCCTGTCTCGGGGTGTGGAGCGGGTGAAAACGGGCACGGCCGACGTGACGACCCGTCGGACGGAGGCAGACGGGTGCCCCGAATGACGGCTCGGCAGTCGGCTATGAATCTATCCAGATGATCGTTTTGGTTCGTAATTTTTCAGAAAACCTGTGCCCGAAGGGGCAGAAACAGCACGAAAGTCCGATTTCGATTCACCGGGCCGGGAGGCCGCTCGCCGGGCTGTCGAACGGGGCGAAACGGACCGGGTGGTCGGCCACCGGTGTCCGTTCGCCCCGGGCGTGGGCGGCGGCGAAGCCCTCCGCGCCGAGGGAGCCGAGGGCGCGGGCACCGATCCGGTCGGTGTCGAAACGCTCGGCCGCGGGCAGCGGGGAGCCGACCGAGCGGCGCAGTTCGGCGGCGGTGCCGAGGAGCTCGGCTGCGTGTTCGGCGTGCTGGGCGTGCTGGGCGTGCTCGCGGTGCCCGGCCTGGTCGTCCTGCCCGGTGGCGGACCCGGCGACCGAGGGCGCGCCGAGGGAACGGGCGCCGGCCAGCCCCTCCAGGGCGAGGGCCACCGCCCGGACGTCCCCGGTCCGCTCGGCGGTGCGCAGTCCCTCCAGGTGGAAACCGGTCGCGCGCCCGGCGTCCCCCCGCTGCTCGGCGGCGAAGCCGAGCTGCGCCAGGATCAGAGCGGTGCCGGCGTCCACGCCCTGTTCGCGGTTCCAGGCGAGCCAGGGGAGGAGCAGCACCTCCGCGGCTTCGAGGTCGCCCCGGCGACGGGCGGTGAGGGCGAGACCCATGTCGGCGAACTGCTGGGCGGGCCGGTGCGACTGCTCGACGGCGAGCGTCCGGGCCCGCTCGTGCAGTCGCGCGGAGGCGTCGAGGTCCCCCGTGAGCAGGGCGATCCTTCCCGCCCGGGAGAGCAGGAAGGACAGGTCGGTCCAGAGCCTCAGCTCCTCCGCCAGCCGGACACCCTCCTCGTGCAGCCGGCGCGCCCGGTCGTAGTCACCGGCGATCTCGGCTAGCACACCGAGGTGCTCGGTCGCCCGGAGGCGGCCCCAGCCGTCGCCGAGTTCCGCGAACAGAGCTGCGCTCTCGGTGGCGTGGTGGCGGACGGCGGGCAGGTCGCCGCGGTAGCCGGCCTGCGCCGTCAGGGTGGCGTGGGCGGCCGCCTCGCCCCAGCGGTCCCCGGTCCGGCGGAACTCCGCGAGCAGACGGACGGTCTCGGTGCCTCCCGTGCCGGAGCGGCCGAAGCCGCAGCGGGCGAATCCCAGCAGCCAGCGGGCCCGGGCCTCCGCCGGGTGGCCGGTGCCGCCGCCGTGCTCGGTGCCGACGGCACCGGCGTCCGCCGGAGCCTCGTCGGGCGCAAGGCCCCGACCGGCGCCCCGACCGGCGCCCCGACCGGCGCCCCGGTCGGCGCCCCGGTCGGCCTCGGCCTCACCGGTGAGCAGGGCGAAGGCCTCCCGGCGGGCCAGTGCGGCGGCGCGGGCCGCGTCGGCGGGCCCGGCGAGGGCCAGCACGGTGGTCAGCCGGTGGTGCGCCTCGGCCGGACGGCCGCGCAGGAACCAGTACCACGTGAGCGCGTTCACCAGCCGGGTCGCCAGTGCGGTGTCGCGCTGCTCGACGGCGTCGCCGAGGGCGGCGCACAGGTCGGGGTTCTCCCGGTCGAGGCGGTCCAGCGCGGCGTGCTGGCCGGGCCCGTGGAGCAGCCTGCCGGTGTGCTCGGCGAGCTCGGTGCAGTACGTACGGTGGCGACGCCGGACGGCGGCGGTCTCGTCCGCCTCCTCCAGCCGCTCCAGCCCGTACGCGGCGATGGACTCCAGCAGCCGGTACCGGGGGCCGCCGTCCTCCCCGCCCGGGCCGGAGGAACCCGCACCCCCGGAACCCGGGCCCGCCGGGCCCGCGCTCACGGACACCAACGACCGCTCGACCAGCCGGCCGAGCGTGTCCAGGACGGCGGACGCGGGCAGGTCGGCCGGCTGCGGGCCGGGCGTGGCACAGACCTCCTGCGCGGCGTCGGCCGTGCAACCGCCGGCGAACACGGCGAGCCGGCGCAGCAGCGTGCGCTCCTCGTCGCCGAGCAGCTCCCAGCTCCAGTCGATGACGGCGCGGAGCGTGCGCTGGCGGGCCGGGGCGTCCCGGCGGCCGGCGGTGAGCAGCCGGAACCGGTCGTCCAGGCGCGCGGCGATGCTGTGCACGCCGAGCGCGCGCACCCGGGCGGCTGCCAGTTCGAGGGCCAGTGGGATCCCGTCCAGCCGGGCGCAGATCGCGGCGACCGCGTCGGCGGTGGCGGGCCCGAGTGCGAAGTCCGGTGCGGCGGCCCGCGCACGGGCGGTGAACAGCGCGATCGCGTCGCTCTCCGCGAGCGGCCGGACCAGGTGGAGGGACTCGCCGTCCAGGGCGAGAGGCTCCTGACTGGTCGCCAGCACGCGCAGGCCGGGGGCGTGCCGGAGCAGGTGCGCGGTGAGGTCGGCGGCCTGGTCGACGAGGTGCTCGCAGCCGTCCAGCACGAGCAGGAGGTCCCGGGCCCGCAGGGCGCGCGCCAGCCGGTCGGCGGCCGATCCGGCGGCGTGGTCCTCCCGGAGGCCGAGTGCGGCGGCGACGGCCGCGGCCAGGTCACCGGCGAGCGGCGTGAGTTCGACGAACCGGACGCCGTCGGCGTGGTCGCCGGACACCTGGGCGGCCACCTCCAGGGCCAGCCGGGTCTTGCCGACCCCGCCCGGTCCGACCAGGGTGACCAGCCGGCCGTCCCGCACCAGCCGTTGGACCCGGGCCGCGTCCGCCGCCCGGCCGACCAGGGCGGTGACCGGGGCCGGCAGGTGGGCCTCGCCGTGCTCCGGCGGCGCGGGCGCGCTGCCCGCGGTGGCGGCCGGTACCCCCAGCGACGGGTCCTGCCGCAGCAGGGCGGTGTGCAGGTCGCTGAGTTCGGGCCCCGGGTCCAGGCCGAGGTCCTCGGCCAGCTGCGCCTTGATCTCGGCGTACCCCGCGAGCGCCTCGCTCTGCCGGCCCGCCCGGTACAGCGCGCGCAGGTGGGCCCCCCGAAGCCGCTCGCGCAGCGGGTGTTCGGCCACCGCGGCGGCCAACTCGTCGGCCAGCTCCCGGTGCTGGCCGAGGTCGAGGCGGGCCTCGGCGGATGCCTCCAGGGCGGTCAGGTACTGCTCGTCCAGGCGGACCGCCACGGCCCGGGCGAACGTCGCGTCGCGGAACTCGGCGAGTGCCGGGCCGCGCCACAGGGCGAGCGCCTCCCCGAGCAGCCGGGCCCGCCCGGTCCGGTCCCCCGCCCGGTGCGCCTGCTCGGCCAGGGCGGTCAGCACGGCGAACCGCCCCGTGTCCACGGCCTCGTCGGCCACCTGGAGGGTGTAGCCGGCCGGCGTCAGGGCGACCAGGGCCCGGGCTCCGGGTTCGGCCTGCTCCAGGGCGCGGCGCAGCTGCGACACCTTCGTCTGGAGGGTGTTGGCCGGGTTGCCCGGCGGCCGGTCCTCCCAGAGGTCCTCCACCAGCCGGTCGGCCGGGAGCGGTCGCCCGTGGTGGGCGAGCAGATCGGCGAGCAGGGCCCGGACCTTCGGTTCGCGGACGGTGACGGGCGAGCCGTCGTCGGTGCGGATCCGCAGGGGGCCGAGCAGGTCGAAGCGCATGACGCCACGTTAGGCGGTACCGGTCCGGTACCGGCGGGCGGGGCGTGCACGGCGGGTGGCCGCCCCGGTGGCGGACGGCGGGCGGGGCGCCGCCCGTGCGCAGGCCGTGAGCGGTCCGTGCGCGCGGCCCGGCAGGGTGATTCCCGTGAACGGCGGAGCCCACCGGGGCCCGCCGGACGACCGCCCGCGCGACAGCGTCCGGGACAGGCCCCCCGCGGGACCTCCCGCCCGGCCGCCCGCCCGGCCGCCCGACTTCCCGAGGAGCAGCACCGTGACCCGAGCCGTGACCCACCCCGTCGCCGACCCCGTCCTCGCCCTCGTCACCGACCCCGCGCTCCACCGTGCCGACTCCGCAGCCCGCCGCGCAGGCGAGGGCGGCGAGGTCTCCGGGGGCGCCCTGCCGGAGGGCCGCCGACCGCAGGTCCTGCTGGTCCTCGCCCATCCGCGGCCCGACTCGCTGACCGCCCAGGTGGCCGCCCGGGCCGCAGACCGGTTCGCCGCCGCCGGCTACCGGGTGGACCTGTTCGACCTGCACGCCGAAGGCTTCGATCCCCGGATGACGCCCGAGGACGAGCCCGACTGGCAGCACCGGGACAAGACCTACTCCGCCGACGTCCGGGCCCACATGCGGCGGATCGAGGCCGCCGACGTCATCGTCCCCGTGTTCCCGCTCTGGTGGTTCGGCCCGCCGGCCGTCCTGAAGGGCTGGATCGACCGGGTCTGGAACTACGGCTTCGCCTACGGGCGCAGCCGGCCGGGGCTGGCGGCCAAGCGGATGCTCTGGCTCGGGCTGAGCAGTTACCCGGCGGCGGAGTTCGCCGAGCTGGGCTGGGACGTGACGGTCACCCGCCTGCTCAAGGCCGGCATCTCGGAGTTCTGCGGCATCACGGACGCCTCGGTGGTCCTCCTGCACGACTCCCTCGCCGCCGGCGGGCGCGTCCTGGACGAGACGGACCGCGCGATCGGCGCCCTCCTCGCTCCGGCCCCGGTCGGATAGCCCGGCCCGTTCCCGCCCTGCTCCCGCCGCCCCGGCGCCCCGGCTCCGCCGGCCCTACCGCCTTACCCCAGGAGCCGCAGAGCTGCCTCGGCCCGGGCGGAGACGGGCGGCTCCGCGTGGGTCAGCTCGGCCACGTACAGGCGGATGTCGGCGAGCACGGCACGCGCGCCGGCCACGGCGAGGAAGGCGCGTGCCAGGCCGTCCGGAGCGGTGTCCCCGAGGACGAGGCCGTGGACGAACTGCCGAACCGCCACCTCGAAGGGGTCCTCGGGATCGCCGTACGGGGCTTCGAGGAAGGCGCTCCACTCGGGGGCCGAGGCCGCCCGCCCCGCCTCGAACAACCGCAGCATGGCCTCCTCCGCCAGGACCGGCGCGGTCGCCGCGTCCGCCGGTGGCACCTCGCGCAGGGCCTCCCGTGCGGCCGTGAGCTGTCCGTCGTGCCGGTACGCCGCGACGAGGGCGCACCGCACCGCGGTGTCGGCGGGATCGAGGGCGAGGACGGCGGCGAGGTCGGCGACGGCCTCGGCCGGCCGGCCCGCCTGACGGTGCGCCTGGCCCCGCTCGGCGTGGGCCCAGACGTACTCGGGGTTGAGGGTGAGCGCTGCGGTGAGGTCGGCGACGGCCTGCTCCGCGTGGCCCGCCTGACGGTGGGCCTGACCGCGCGAGCCGAGCGTCCAGCCGTCGTCCGGATCGAGCGCGAGCGCCGTGTCGAAGTCGGCCACCGCCTCCTCCAGGTCGCCCGCGAGCCGGTGCACCTCGCCCCGAAGTGCGAACGCCCAGGCGTAGGAAGGATTCAGGGTGACGGCGGCGGTGAGGTCGGTGACGGCTTCGTCGGGTCGGCCGGCCTGGCGGTGGGCCTGGCCGCGGGCGCGGAGCGCCCAGACGTCCGACGGGCTGAGGGCGAGCGCGGCGGTGAGGTCGGCGATCGCCTGCTCCAGGAGGTCCGCCTGCCGGTACGCCTCGCCGCGCCCGGCGAGGGCCCAGGCATAGGCGGGGTCGAGGGTGAGTGCGGCGGTGAAGTCGGCGACGGCTTCCTCCAGCCGGCCGGTCTGGCGGTGGGCCTCGCCCCGTTCGGCGAACGCCCAGGCGTACTCGGGGTTGAGGGTGACGGCGGCGGTGAGGTCGGTGATGGCTTCGTCGGGTCGGCCGGCCTGGCGGTGGGCCTGGCCGCGCGAGCCGAGCGCCCAGATGTCCTCGGGGTCGACGGCCAGGACGGCACTGAGGTCGGCGACGGCCTCCTCCAACCGGCCCGTCTGCCGGTACGCCTCGCCGCGCTGGACCCGGGCCCAGGCGTACTCGGGGTCGAGGGCGAGGGCGGCGGTGAGGTCGGTGATGGCTTCGTCGGGTCGGCCGGCCTGGCGGTGGGCCTGGCCGCGCGAGCCGAGCGCCCAGGCGTCGTCGGGGTCGAGGGCCAGCGCGGCGGTGAAGTCGATCATCGCCTCCTCGGCACGGCCCGCCAGTTGGTGGGTCTCCCCGCGCCGGGCGAGCGCCCAGGCGTTGCCCGGGTCGAGGGCCAGCGCGGCACCGAGATCGGCCAGGGCCTGCTCGTAGCGGGCGTGCCAACTGTGCACGCGGCCACGGTAGGCGAGCGTCTGGGAGAGACCGGCCGCGGTGGCGACGGCCAGGTCGAGGTCGGCGAGCGCATCGTCGTCGCGGTCCTCGATGAAGTTCTGGTAGCCCCGGTGGGTGAGGGCCCAGGCCCGGACGCGGGCGGGCAGGACCGGGGCGGTGAGCACGCCGAGGGTCTCCAGGACCGGCTGCTCACCGGCGGCGGCCGACTTGATCAGGTCGGCCCAGTGGGTGAGGTCGGCGTCGGCGCTGTCCTGGGCGGCCTGGTGGAGCATCTCCGCCCACACGGCCAGGGCGTCCGGGGCCTCACCGGCGGTCCGGGCGGTGTGTTCGAGGGCCGCGGGCAGGCCGGCCAGCGGATCCGCGCACAGCCGGTGGTAGGTCTCGTTGAGCAGGTGCCGGCGCCACCGCGGGTCTGCGGTCCGCCGGGACACCTGGAGGTGTTGTTCCGCCGACGTCCGGGCGGCGGCGTGGTACTCGGCGAGGCGGGAGTGGGCGGCCGTCCACAGCCGGGGCGACTGCGTGCGGCGACGGCGGAGCATGCTGGTGCGGACCACGGCGTGGTACTGCCGGAAGTCGCCGTGCCCGGCCACGAAGGGCTGGCCCAACAGCCATTCCCAGGCGGCCGGTTCGGCGTCAGGGACGGCGCAGGCGAACAGGTCCTGGTTCAGTTGCAGCGGCAGCGCCGCGGCCACCACCGTCTCGCGGCGCTCGGGTTCGGCGATCCACTGGAGGAACCGCACGACGGCCTGGTCGACCACGTCCGCGCCGACGTCGGCGACGACGTCGACCGCGCCGGGGTCGGCGTGCGCCAGGAGGGCGACCAGCAGCGGCAGCCGCATCGACATCCGGAGGACCGCGTCGACCACACCGGGATCGGTGACGCCCCGGGCGGCGAGCAGGTCGCGGGCCTCCTGCTCGGTGAACACCTCCAGCGGCACGTCCACCAGGACGGGCCGCCACGGCGCCCACTCGCGTTCGGCGAGCTCGTCCCGCCCGGCGAGGACGAAGACGACCTCCAGCGGCAGGGCGCCGAACGCGTCGTCGATGGTCTCCCTCAGCCAACCGTCGAGGTAGCGGCCGGTCACCTCCCAGGTGTCGAGGAACAGCACGATCCACGGTCGCCGTGCCCGGTCGCGCTCGCAGATCCGGCCGAGTTCGGCCACGAAGGCGCGACTGAGTGCCGACTCGTCCCCGTCGCCGCCGCGCCGCCGCTGCCGCACGCCCGCGACGAGGCGGTCCGCACCCTGCGCGACGTTCTCCGGACTCGCGATGGCCGCGACCACGCCCGCCCCCGGCAGCACCGAGGCGGCGCCGAACGCCGCCTGTGTCACGAGCCGTGCCGGCAGCGACGCCGCCTCCGCGCCGGGCGACTGCTCGGGCACGCGCTCGGCGGAGGCCTGCAGCGCCCGCCGGTACTGCTCGACCGCCTTGTCGAACTCCCTGAGCGGGCCCGCCTGTTCGGCCAGCTGGCGGGCGAGTGCGGTCAGCGTGGTCTCGACGCCGTGGACGTCGGTGTCGTCGACCAGCGCGGTCAGTGCTCCGGCCCGGTGGGCCGCCTCCCGCCACTGCGCGAGGAGTGTCGACTTGCCGACCCCGCCCACCCCGCGCACGTGGAACAGGAAGTCCGCCGGGTCCGGCCCGGCGTCCGGATCGGCATCCTTGCCGAGGTTCTCCACGAACAGGGCCAACTGCGCCCGTCGGCCGATGAACTGGGCCCCGGCCCGCTGCCGCACCGCCTCCGCACGCGACAGACGCCTCTTCGCCTGTGCCATTCCCACCCCCTGCCGAGACCGGCCGGCCGCGGGCCGACCGTGGTCCGGCCACCTGCCGTCAGGTCGCCCTGCGGGCCGTCGACCGCGGGCCGACGGCCGCGCCCCCGAACCCCGTCGGAACGACGGTAGTGAATCGGGCCCGGGGATGTCTCTACTTTCGGCGGTCCCCGGCGTGCACCGCCGGGCGGGGCTCCCGCCGGGCGGGGCACGCCCCGGCCGCCGTCCCGGGCCGCGGTGCGGCGGCCCCGGGCGGACGGGCCTACAGGACCTCGATGTCGAACGTGGCGGAGTTGTCGGCCGGGGTCCGGTCGCCGGGGAGGGCGACCTCCACGGTTCCCCGGAGGACCTCCGGGTCCATGCCCGAGGCGACGGAGATCCGGACCTCGGCGCCGGCGGTGGCACCGGAGTCCAGGCCGGCCGGGAACGTACAGGTCACGGTGTGGCCGTGCGGTCCGGTGGAACAGGTGCCGCCGGGGGCCGTGCCGGTGCCGACGACCCCGGGCGGCAGGTGGACGGCCAGGGTGAACGGCTCGGTGGTGGCGATGCCACCGGTGTTCCTCACCACGGGGTGCAGGAACGTGAAGCCGCCGTCGTGGACGGGCGCGGGATCGGCGACAGTGACCGCGAGGTCGGCGCCGCAGACGGTGGCCGCCGCGACCGGACCGGCGGTCAGGAGCACCACCGCGCAGGCGGCCCGGAGGGATCGGTGGAACAGGTTCTGGGACATCGCGCTCACCCGTTTCGTCGCTGCTCGGGCACGGGCCGGGTCCGGCCGCGTCACCGTCAGCATCGACGTGCCCCACCGCCGGGCGCGCGGGACACGGCGGCGGACCACTCGGACGGGTGGGCGCACCCGTGGGGGCGTGGGGTGCGGGGCGTGGGGCGCGGGACCGTCGCCGGTGCCCGAACCCGTGCGCCTACGCCCGGGCCGGGCCCGGCGCCGCCCGGACGGCCGCGGCCAGGGCGCCGGCGAAGCCGCGGACCGCAGCCGACTCGTCACCGGCGCGCCACACCAGGCCCAGGGCGGAGTCCGGCAGACCGGTGACGGGCAGGTAGCAGAGGTCCTCGCGCCGGTGGTGGTCGGCGGTCGGCCGGCAGAGCAGCATGGCCCCCTGGCCGCCGGCGGCCAGCGAGAGGCCCTCCTGCAGGGTGCGGACCTCGGGACCGGTGGGAATCGGGACGCCGTCGGGCGTGCGGTCGGGCACCTGGGCCCGGCGCCAGTAGGCGGGCGCGGTACGCGCCAGGTCGATCAGGGTCGTGCCGGCGAGCTGCTCCGCGTCGACCGAGGCGGCCCCGGACCACGGGTGGTGGTGGGCGACCGCGAGGTAGTGCGGCTGCCGGGAGAACACCAGCCCCAGGGTCAGGCCCTCCTCGACGACCGGCAGCAGGACGACCGCGGTGTCCACGTCGCCCCGGCGCACCGCGCCGAACGGGTCGGCCAGCGGGAGTTCGGTGATCTCGACGGCGCAGTCGGGCCGTTCCCGCCGGAACGCGGTGACGGCGGCCGTGAAGCCGGCGCCGGCGCTGCCCTGGAACCCGACCCTCAGCAGCCCCCGCACCCCCTGCGCGGACGCGCGGGTCGCTCGGTCGACCGCGCCTCGCAACGCCGCGTAGGCGGGGGCGAGTTCGGCCAGGAAGTCCTTCCCGGCGGGAGTCAGCCGCACCCGGCGGCTGGTGCGGTCCAGCAGTCGGGTCCCGATCCGGCGCTCCAGCGAACGGACCAGCTGGCTGACCCGGCTCTGCGAGACCAGGAGCCGCTCGCCGGCACGGCCGAAGTGGAGCTCCTCACTGACGGCGAGGAAGCACTCCAGCTCCCGCAGGTCCGGACTGCCCATGGCGGGGACTCCTCTCGGCGCGCGCCGGTCGCCCGGAGCACGGATGTGGCGGATTCGGCGGATGTGACGGATGTGGGATGTGCGGACGTGACGGCGGACGAATCGATCGATGAGCCCGACTCATGGAAGCGTGAGTGATCCGTCCTTGTTCCCACCTGCGCCGACGCGTTGGCTGGGACGCATGGCAGAGCACTCCCTGACACCGACCGCCGCCCCGCGGCCGCCCTTCCCGCCCTCGTCCTCGTCGCTCCCCTCCGCCCCGGTCGCGCGCCCGCCGGGCGGGTGGCCGGCCGTCCTCGCGGTGGCCGCCGCGACCTTCGCCGTCGTCACCTCCGAGATGCTGCCCGTCGCGCTCCTCACCCCGATCGGCGGCGCGATGGACGTCACCGAGGGCACCGCCGGACTGACGCTCACCGTCACCGGGCTGGTGGCCGCCGTCTCCGCCCCGCCGCTCACGTCCGCGCTCGGCCGGTGGGACCGCAGGCGGGCGCTCTGCGTGCTGCTGGTCCTGCTGGGGGCCGCCAACCTGCTGGCGGCGTGGGCGCCGGTGTTCGCGGTCATGGTCGCGGCCCGGGTCCTGGTCGGACTGGCGATGGGCGGTGTCTGGTCGCTCGCCGCCGGGGTGGCGGTCCGGCTGGTGCCGCGCGCCTCGGCCGGGCCGGCCACCGCGACGGCCTTCAGCGGCGTCGCGCTCGCCTCGGTCCTCGGCGTCCCCGCGGGCGCCTTCCTCGGCGGGTCGGCCGGCTGGCGGGCGGCCTTCGCCGTGCTCGGAGGTCTGGCGCTGCTCGTCGCCGCAGCCGTGGCGCTGCTGGTCCCGCCGCTGCCCGCCGAACGCGCGCTCGGCCTGGGCGGGGTCCTGCGGCTGGCGGCCGTCCCCGGGGTGCGGACCGGGCTGATCGTCGTCGCCCTCCTGGTGACCGGGCACTTCGCCGCGTACACCTACGTGAGTCCCGTCCTCGAAGAGGTGTCGGGTGCCTCGGCCGGGCAGGTCGGCGTGCTGCTGCTGGTCTACGGGGCCGGGGGGATCGTGGGCAACTTCGTGGCCGGCGCCGTCGTGGGCCGCGGTGTGCGGGCGTCGGCGGCCGGGATCGGTGCGGCGCTCGCCGTCAGCGTCCTGGCGCTGCCCGTGGTCGGCAGGGGCGTGCCGGGCGCGGTCGTCCTGGTGGCACTCTGGGGCCTCGCGTACGGGGGCGTGTCGGTGACCACGCAGACCTGGCTCACCCGGGCCGCCCCCGACGCGACCGAGGGCGCGTCGGCGCTGTTCGTCGCGGTCTTCAACGCGGCCATCGCCCTGGGCGCCCTGGCCGGCGGGCGGATCGTCGACGGCCTCGGCCCGGCGGCCGTGATGTGGCTCGGCGGCGTCCTCGTCGCGGCGGTCCCGCTGGCCGCCGCCCTCCTCCCCGGTCCGTCCACCGTTCCCGGTCCGCCCGCTCCTCCTCGCGGGTGACGAGCGGGGACGCGGGCGGACGGCTCCGGTCCCGCCGGACTCCGGGGCCGTGCAACCGCCCCGGGTCGCTGCCGGGTTCCGACACCCGGGCGCCGGGACCTTGCGGGCAGGGCGGACCGGGCGGGCCGGGGTTGTCGGAGGCCGTCCGTAGGCTGGGGGCGCCGCCGGAAGCGCGGTCGGGGGAACGGTCGGTCGAACGGGTCGGGGGAGGGAGCGCGGTGGAACCCGGACTGTCGCTCTACGAGCTGGCGTTCGTCGCCGGCGGGGCGGAACGCGTCGTGGACACCGCCCTGGTGCGGATGCACCGGGAGGGGCGACTGGTCGTCGACGTGGAGGCGGCGTGGGTCACCGTCGTCGATCCGCGCCCGACCGACGACGTGGAGGCCGCGCTGCTCGCGGCCGTCGGGCGGGACCTCCGCCGCTCAGTGGGGGAGGTCCGTGAGGCGTGCGCCACCACCCCTCCCTGGTGGCCGTCGGACGCGGACCGGACTTCAGGCGGCTGACGGGCCGGGGCGAGGGAATCCGGCTGCTGGCCGGCTGCCTGACGCTGGTACTGCTCTTCGTCCTCTTCCTGGGACTTCTGTCGGCCGCGATCGCCTGTGCGGGTGTGGTCGTCTTCTCGTCGGTGGGGGAGGGACCGGTCCTGGCACCGCTGGTGGCCGTGGTCGTCCTCCTGGTGCTGACGTACCTGCTGGTCCGCTTCGCCACCTGGGTGTCCGACCGGACCGCGGACCGGTCCACCGTGCGACTGCCGCGGCGGGCCCGGCGCCTGCTGGCGGCGCTGGCCGCGGGCGGGGAGGCACCCGCGGCGTGGCGGCCGGCGCCGGAGGCCTGGACGCCGAGCGGGCCGACCGTACCGGGGTCGGTCGCGCTCGACGGCCTGCGGTCCTCGGCCCTGGACCCCCGGTGGGCGGCGGCGTTCCGGGGGTGGCCGGCCGGGGAACCGACGGGACGGGAGCGGGCACCCGGGCCCGAGCCCGCGCCCGGGTGGGAGCCGGCCCCGGCTCCGGACGGCGCAACCTGACTCACCCTCAGGAGGTAACTTCTCACCCGTTCGCACCGTTCGGCTTGCGAGAATCCCGCCCTTTCCACGTTCGTGTGCAAACGTGTCTCCGCCCGGACCCGTCCGGGTTGGCGGAAGCCAGCTACTGAACCCTTGACCAAGGAGAACCTGAGATGTCGGTTCGTGGAAATCTCCGCAAGTTCGCCGTGATCGCGACCGTCGCCGCTGCGGCTGCCGTCGTCACGCCGACCGTCGCGGTGGCGCACGGCGGGGGCCACCAGCCCTCCGCGCAGTCGGGCCTCCAGGCCGGCAACGCCGCGGTCGGCCTCGTCGGTCCGCGCGCCAACTGGCTGCAGTGGTTCGACCGGAGCAACGGCTGATCCACCCCCGCGCCCCGGAGCTCCGGCTCCGGGGCGTTTTCCTTTGCCCGAAGCCACGAAGCCCTCTGTGGCTCGGGCGGTTCGGGCGGTTCGGGGGTGCGCCTACTCGGGCTTCGTGGCGCGGAGCGAGTACATCAGCGGGACGCGCGGCCGGCCCTCGGGGAAGCGGTAGCCCGCGTTCTGCTCCAGGACGGGGAACCGGGCGAACAGCGTGTAGTCGTACTCGTGCAGGAACTCCAGGCGGAGTCCGGCGGCGGTGAGGGCGCTGATGACCTCCCCGAGACCGTGCTGCCACTCGACCGTCACGTTCGCGGTCGTCGCGGCGTTCTGCTCGGCGTAGGTGCCGGGCTCGTCCCAGACGGTCGGCCCGTCGTGGAAGTAGTCCAGCTCGACGGTCCGGCCGTCCTCGGCGAGGGTGTCGCCGAACGGGTGGAACTCGGCGAGGTAGAGGAAGCCGCCCGGGGTCACGAGGGAGGCCGCCGTCCGCGCCCAGCGCTCGATGTCCGGGAGCCAGCACAGGGCGCCCAGGCCGGTGTAGACGATGTCGAAGGTCTGCGCGTCGAGCACGTCGACGGCGTCGTACACGTCGGCGGTGACGAACCGGGCCGTGGTGGCGCCGATCCGGTTCGCGACGTCCCTCGCGACGGCGACGGCCGGTTCGGAGAAGTCGAGGCCGGTGACGGTGGCTCCGCGCCGGGCCCACGCCAGGGTGTCCAGGCCGATGTGGCACTGGAGATGGACCAGGGTCTTGCCGTCGACGTCACCGACCTCGTCCAGTTCGAAGTCCCGCAGCCCGCCCTTGCCGGCGACGAAGCCGGGGATGTCGTAGAACTCGCTGGCGGCGTGGATCGGGACGCGCTCGTCCCAGTTCGCGCGGTTGGTCGCGCGCCAGTCGGTCGGTGCCGGAGTCTTGGTCATGACAGGCACGCTAGTCAGCGGTCGGAGCGGTGCTCAAGCCGTTTTGTGCCGTCCGGCCGAATCGCCCCGCCGGGCCCCGTCCGGCCCGCCGCGTCGGGGCGGCCCGGTCGGCGCCCGGTCGGCGCCCGGCCTCGTGCGGGCTCAGCCCAGGGTGACGGTGAGGACGTCCTCCTCCTGGCTGATGTGGTCGATCGTGATCTCCCCGGTGGCGCCGTCGTAGGCCCCGGTGCCTCCCGTGACCGCGAACGTGTGGGACCACTGCCTGGGCGCCGTGAGCACCTCGGTCAGCGCGGGCAGCGGGCGGGGAAAGGCGGTGGCGGCCGTGAGCGTCCCGTCGGCCAGGCGGAGGACCAGGGTGGCGATGACGAGGGCCCCGTCCGTCCCGACCGTGACGGGCAGGCAGTGGGCGCTCTCGGTGCCGGCCGGACTCCCCTCCGCGTCCAGGAGTTCGTAGTGGACGAAGTACGGCGTGCCGGTGGTGAGGACGTCCGGGATGTTGGCCGAGGCGCGTCTGCCGGTCAGCGTCAGGGTGCGGGCCCGTCGGGCCGCGCGGGCCGGCGCGGCCAGGCCGACGGTCGCGCCCGCGCCGACGGCTGCCGCCGATGCCATGCGCAGGGCGTTCCTGCGGTTGAGGGGGGTCGTCATGTCGTGGGTACCTCGTGTTCTCGGGTGCGCAGGCCCCGGGGCCCGTACGTTCGGGTGCTCCGGTGCTCCGGTGCTCCGGTGCTCCGGTGCTCCGGTGCTCCGGTGCTCCGGTGCTCCGGTGCTCCGGTGCTCCGGTGCCCGTACGGTCCCCGGGCCGGCGTGGTGCCGGGTCCGTGCGGCTGCGCGGACCCGGGCGAGGGGGCGCGCGGGCCGGTGAGCGGGCGGCCCGCACCCTCCTCGGACATGCGCCTGCCTTCCCGCTCCGGGGTGCGCCTACCGTCGTCCACGGGGGATTCCCCCGGACGGCGGAGGCCACCGCGGTCCGGCGACGGTCCGCGGCGCGCTCACCACCGCCCCGCCCACCGTGGACGGCACCGCTCGCGGCGCCGGGTCGGTCGTGTCCGGCGTGGCGACCGTGACCGCCCGGCGCCGACCCCGAGCCACCCGGCACGGGGACCGGCCGTCCCGTATCGGCCGAACCGGGGCACCCGCGGGCACCGCGCGTTAGGCTGCCCGCATGAGCAGCGGCGACCACGAGCACCGCGTCGGGCCGGCGGGAGTCGTCGGGACCGCGGCGGGCGGGAACGCGGCCGAAGGACACAGCGCACTCCCGTCGTTGGACCGGCTCGCCGGTCTGCTGGTGGCGGGCGGCGTCGCCGTCCTCAGCGGCGCCGGCCTGTCCACCGAGTCGGGGATCCCCGACTACCGGGGTCCGACGGGCAGCCTGCGCCGCCACACCCCGATGACCTACCAGGACTTCCTGGCCGCCGAGGGGAACCGGCGGCGCTACTGGGCGCGCAGCCACCTCGGGTGGCGGACCATCGTCGGGGCCCGTCCCAACGCGGGCCACCACGCGGTGCAGCGGCTGCGCCGGGCGGGGCTCGTCTCCGGGGTCATCACCCAGAACGTCGACGGCCTGCACCGGGCCGCAGGCACGACGGACGCCGTCGAGCTGCACGGCTCGCTCGACCGGGTGGTCTGCCTGGACTGCGGGCGGACGACCCCGCGCGAGCGCCTGGACCAGCGCCTGCACGCCCTCAACCGCGCCTTCCCCGCCCAGGTCCGGGCCCTGGCCGAGACCGTGCCGGCCAACCCCGACGGGGACGCCGACCTGCCCGCCGAGCTGGCGCAGTCCTTCCGGATCGCCCCCTGCGAGGTGTGCGGCGGAGTCCTCAAGCCCGATGTGGTCTTCTTCGGCGAGAACGTGCCCGTGCCCCGGGTCCAGCACTGCTACGACCTGGTCGACGACGCCCGCGCGCTGCTCGTCCTCGGGTCCTCCCTGAGCGTCCTGTCGGGCCTGCGTTTCGCCCGTCGCGCCGCCCGCGCCGGCAAGCCCGTCGCCATCGTCAACCAGGGGCCCACCCGCGCCGACGACCTCGCCGCCGTACGGGCCGACCTCCCGCTCGGTGCCGCACTGGCCACCCTGGCCGACCGGCTCGGGGCGCCTGTGGCGCCCTGACGTCCCCCGTCCCGGGCCCGTCCCGGCGCGGCGCGTGGCCGGGCTGGGCCCGTCGGAGGACCCTGCGGAGTGTTGCGCCCGCCCGGCCCGGGGCGGTCCGCGCACAGTGCGTCATGACCTTCACCCGGACCACGGCGCTCACCGCCGCCGTGCTGACCGTCGCGGCCGTGACCGCCGCCGTTCTCCCACCCGCCCCGCAGGCCGTCGCGGGTGCACCCCCGGCGGCGCGCGCCTGCGTCCGCTCCGATCCCGCCGGTGACGCCCGGGCCCGCGCTGGAGAAGATCACCGGCACGCGCCTCGACCATCTCCTCCGAGAGCGGGTCACCGGCCCGCTCGGCCTGGTGCGCCGGGGACACCCTGGTCGGGGAGACCGTCATGTCCCGTGTTCGGCTCGCTCCGTGTGCGTCGCCGATCTCGAAGGCTCCGTCGCCTTCTGCTCCAAGTTTGTCGGTGCCGGGCCGGCCAGGCGCCGCCCCGGCTACGCGAACTTCGCCGCGCCGAGCCCCCGCTCAAGCTCGTCCTCGTCGAGGGCGAGCCCGCGATTGGGGCTTGCCGGCCCGGGGGGGGCATGGCGCATTCGATCCCAGATCTCTGGGATCGAACCGCCCTTCGTACCCGCCTACGGTGAGGGATGTCCGCCTGCGCGAAGTCCCGGCGCCCGCCCGGTGATTCTGTTATGCGGACACGACAGCCCGGTCGGAGGCGCTGTGAGATCATTCCGGTATGTCTAGACCAATGCTTGAAGTGATCGCGTTGGACGCGGGGGACGCCCGGGCTGCCGAGCACGGGGGTGCGGATCGAATCGAACTGGTTAGTGACATGGCGAGGTGGGGGCTGACGCCGTCGGCGGAGACGGTGCGGGAGGTGCGTGCGGCGGTCGACCTGCCGGTGCGCGTGATGGTGCGCGAGGCGGACGGCTTCGCCGCGGGCGAGGTTCAGGTACTGCGGGAACGGGCCCGGGAACTGCTGCGTGCCGGGGCGGAGGAGTTCGTCCTCGGGTTCCTGACGCCCGACGGCGCGGTGGACCTGCCGGCCGTCGAGGCCGTGCTGGAGGTGCTGGACGGGCGTCCGTGGACCTTCCACAAGGCGATCGACTTCGCCGCCGACCGATCGGCGGCCTGGGCGGCACTGTCCGGGCTTCCCGGGCTCGACGCGGTGCTCAGTTCGGGGGGCCGGGAGGGCGTCGCGGAGGGCCTCACCACCCTGCTCGCCGAACACCGGGCGCTGGCCGGGCGCGGTGCCCCCGGCGAGCGCGGGGCCGTGCCCCGGCTGATCGCCGGGGGGACGCTGCGCGAACCGGAGGCGGCGCCGTTGCTCGCGGGCGGTGTGAACGCCTTCCACGTCGGCACCCGGGCCCGCCCGCAGGGCAGTTGGGACCACCCCGTCGACCCTGCTGCGGTCCGGGTGTGGGCCGAGTTGCTGGGGGGCGCGTCGTGACCGAGCCGGGCGGGCCCGCCACCCCTCCCGGGCGCGGAGCCGCCCTCGCGGTGACGGTGGTCGCCGAGGGCGAGATGCACCGTCACGGGATCGCCGGCATGCTCCGCGCCCTGCCCCTGGTGGGGGAGGTGACCACCAAGCCGCACGACCGGATCGGTTCGCCCGTCGAACTCTGGCGGGCCGACGTGGTCGTCCTGGTCTGCGCCGAGGAGGTCGCCCCGTGGGCCCGGGCGGTGTTCGCCACCCCGCGCGGTGAGGCCCGGCTGCTCGTCCTGCTCGGCGCCAACGCCGCACGGGAGCCGGGATCCTGGGCCACCGCCCGGGTCGACGGCTTCCTGCCGCTGGAGCAGCTGACCACCGCCGTCCTGGAGGATTCGCTGCGCCGGCTGGTGCTCCGCCGCCTGCCGGCGCCCGGCCGGGTCCGAACCGGTCCGCGGGTGCCGGACCAGCGCGGCGGCCTGCCGGGGGTGGCCGGCGGGGCGCTGACCGGGCGGGAGCGGCAGACCCTCGGGCTGCTCGTCGAGGGGTTGAGCAACAAGGAGATCGCCGCCCGGCTGGGCATCTCGGTGCACGGCGCGAAACGCCACGTCACCATGGTGCTGGCCAAACTGAACTGTCCCAACCGGACGTTGGCGGTGGCGATCGCCCTGCGCTACGGGATCGTCGACCCCGTCGGTGCTCAGGAGACCGGCACCGGCCCCCGGGTGGCGACGAACTCGGCGATGTAGTCGGGCAGGGAGATCCTTGGCTCCCAGCCGAGCTCCCGTGCCAGGAAGTTGTCCGCCCGGCCGCCGACCCGCTCACCTCTGCGGGCCGTCACCATCTCGATCTCGGTCCCGAACATCCGGGCCACGTCGACCAGTCGGTGCTCCTCGCCCCGGCCCAGCAGGTAGCCGTCCCCGGAGCCGCGCTCCGCGCACAGCAGCAGCCCCTCGACGATGTCGTCGATGTGCGTGAAGTCGCGGCTCTGGGTGCCCGGTTCGACCACCGTCAACGGCAGGCCGGCCCGGAACTGCTCCTCGAAGATGCCGATCACCGTCGCGTAGGAGCCGGTGGCGATCTGGCCGGGCCCGTAGACGTTGTAGAAGTACGTGATCACGTGGTCCAGGCCGAACCACTGCGCGGTGTTGCGGATGTACTCGATGTTCTTGGCCTTGGTCCAGGCGTACGGGTTGAGGTGCTCGTCCCGGCCGTCGTTGCCGAACTTCGAACTGGACGCCGCGTACACCAGCTTGGCGCCGTGCAGACGGCAGAGCCGGACCACCTCCTTGGTGCCGCGCAGGTTGAACTCCCAGACACGGTCCGGTTCTTCGAAGGACTGCGGAATGCGCGAGTATTCGCCGAGGTGGTACACCACGGCCGGCGGGGGCAGGCTCCGATCGGTCCACAGGGTGACCACGTCGGCCGTGTCGCCGTGCAGGTAACGCACGTTCGGGTGGTCCACGTGACGCTCGGGCGTACCCGTGAAGTAGTTGTCCACCGAGACGATCCGCGCCGAGGGGTCGGTCGCCACCAGGCTGCCGATCAGCCTGCCGCCGACGAAGCCGGCCCCTCCGGTCACCAGGATCGTCCGTTCTGCGGGCCGTCCGGTCATCAGGCCCTCCTCCTTCCGGTCACCGGCCATCTCAGGCCGCCTCCTTCCAACCCAGGCCGCGGTACGTCCAGCCGGCCGCGTGCCACGCCTGGCGGTCCAGGCAGTTGCGGCCGTCGATCACGAGGCGCCCGCTGACCAGCGGCGCCAGCGCGGCCGGGTCGGCGGTGCGGAACTCCGCCCACTCGGTGAGCACGCAGAGCAGGTCGGCGTCCGCGCAGGCCGCCTCCAGGCTCTCCGCGTAGGCGAGTTCGGGGTGGCTGCGACGCGCGTTCTCCCGGCCGAGCGGGTCGTAGACCCGCACCAGCGCACCGGCGCCGTGCAGCATCCGCGCCACCGCCAGCGCGGGCGCGTCGCGCACGTCGTCCGAGTCGGGCTTGAAGGTCGCGCCGAGGACGGCGATCCGACTGCCCGCGAGCTCCGGTCCGGCCGGGCCGGCGGTGCGGTCCAGCAGCTCCCCCGCGAGCTGCAGAACCCGCTCGCGGCGGCGCTGGTTGATCAGGTCGACCTCGTGCAGGAACCGCACCGCGGCACCCGCCCCGAGCTGGTGCGCACGCGCCTGCAGGGCGCGGATGTCCTTGGGCAGGCAGCCGCCGCCGAAGCCCACCCCGGCCCGCAGGAACTCGGGTCCGATCCGGGAGTCGTGGCCCAGCGCCCGGGCGAGCGCGGCGACGTCCGCCCCGGACGCCTCGCACAGTTCGGCCATCGCGTTGATGAACGAGATCTTGGTGGCGAGGAAGGCGTTGGCGGCCGTCTTGACCAGCTCGGCGGTGGCGAAGTCGGTCTCCAGGACGGGGATCTCCCGGCCCTCGCGGGCGGCCAGCTCGTGCACGCCGTCGTGCACCCGGGCAAGGGTCTCGCGAGCCCAGTCACCGCGCGCGCCGACCACGATCCGGTCCGGGCGCAGCACGTCGTCGACGGCGTGCCCCTCCTGGAGGAACTCCGGGCACCAGGCGACCTCGGGGTCGGCGTCGTCGGGTGCGTGCTTGCGCAGCAGCCGCTCGATCCACTCGGCGGTGCCGACCGGCACGGTGGACTTGCCGACCACCAGGGCCCGGCCGTGCAGGTGCGGGGCCAGCGTGCGCACCGCGGCGGCGACCTGGTCGAGGTCGGCGCCGGTGCCGTCCGGCCGCTGCGGGGTGCCGACGCACAGGAAGTGCACGTCGGCCCCGGCGGCCGCGACGGCGGGGTCGGTGGTGAACTCCAGCCGCCCGGAGGCCAGTCCGCGCCGGACCAGCTCGGTGAGGCCGGGCTCGTGGAAGGGCACCGTGCCGGCGTTGAGGGCGGCGACCTTCGCGGTGTCGACGTCCAGGCCGATCACGCGGTGGCCGAGTTCGGCGTAGCAGGCGGCGTAGGTGGTGCCGAGGTAGCCGGTCCCGAGGAAGGACAGCCCCGGCCGGTCGTGTACGGAATGGTCGGGAGGCGTGGGTCTGGTCATTGCTCCTCACTGCTCCTGATCGCTGCTCGTGGTGCGAGGGGTGAGAGTGGTGTGGGTCGTGCGTGCCGTGCTTGTGCGGGTTGTGCGGGTTGTGCCGCGCGGCGTGCTGCGGTGCCGCGGTCGGGAGTCGCGGTCCTGCTCACCGGGCCCAGGGCATCGGTGGGACGGGCGCGAAGGTGGTGGTGGGACGGATGACGGCGCTGGGTCCCGCCCCGGAGATCGCCAGGGTGAGTTCCAGGACGTGCAGGGCGTGGTCCAGCGGCAACCCGGTCGGGCGTGATCCGCCTGCGGCGACGGCGAGTTCGGCCACCCCGCGGGCGAAGTCCATGTCGTGGGTACCGGGGTAGCGGAAGGGGCGCGCGGGGCCCTCGGCGGGCGGCACGGTCTCCGGGACGCCGTCCGGGTGCCGGCGGACGGTGACCGGCGAGTCGTACTGCCAGGAGTCGGCGACGGTCAGCAGGCCGTCGTCGCCGATCACCCGCAGCGAGTAGTCCTTGGGCGCGTGGATGCTGGTGGTGAGCCGGGCCGTCACCCCGCTCTCGAACGAGAGGACGGCGAGCGAGAAGTCCGGTGCGAGCGGAGTCCCGGGTGGGACATGGGGGTTGGGGGCGAGGAGGGTGGCGAAGGCGGTGAGCTCGCGAACCGGGCCGAAGAAGGCGGTCAGCCAGGTCAGCCAGTAGCCGGCGTGCTCCACGGTGCACCCCGTCTCGAACTCGTCGAGGTAGGGCCAGGGCGCCCCGGACGGGCTGATCCACTCGTGGAACGGCATCCGCAGGATCGGGCCGTCGTCCAGTTCGGCGTAGACCAGCCGGGGCGTCCCGATGCGGCCCTCGCGCAGGGCGCGCCACGCCGTCTGCGCGGCGGTGCCGAGCAGCCCGCACGGCGCCGAGGCCAGCCGGAGGCCGCGCCCGGTGGCGAGTTCGACCAGCTCACGGGCCCGTTCGAGGTCGGTGGCCAGCGGCTTCTCGACGTAGACGTGTTTGCCGGCCAGCAGGGCGGCGCGGGTCACCTCGTAGTGGCTCTCGGGGTTGGTGAGGTTGACCACGGCGTCGACGGCCGGGTCGGCGAGCAGCGCGTCGAGGCTGCGGTAGCCGGGGACGCGGTGGTGGGCGGTGAAGGCGGCGGTCCGCGCCGGGTCGCGGTCGTGGACGCCGGTCAGGCGGAGGGACGGGTGGTTGGGCAGGGTCGCCGCGTAGAGGTCGGCGACGTAGCCGCAGCCGACGAAGGCGACACCGAACGGCGCGGTGCCGTCCTGGTGGTCCTGGAGGTCGAGGCGGTCCTCGGGCACGGGGTTCACTCCGTTCCCCGGCCGCTGCCGTCGGTCGCGGTGGCGCTCGTGCGGGTGCCGGGCTCGGTGACCGCTTCGCCGCCGTCGGCCCGGCCGTCGCTGCCGCTCTCCGCGCGGGCGTGGTCGCCGGTGCGGTGGTAGCGGTCGTCGCGCTCGAAGCGGCAGAGCACCGCGGTGGCGTCGTCCTGGTGCTTGCCGGGGAACCGGCCGGGCGCGGTGCGCAGTTCGGCGGTCCGCACCCGTTCGACCAACTGCACCGGGCCCTCGGCCTCCAGCAGGTCGAGCAGGTCCGGCCAGGAGCAGTCGTAGCGCTCGACCAGGCGGGCCGCGCCGTCGGTGAGCAGCGCGGCGGCGGAGAGCGACGCCACCGGATGGCGTCCGACCAGGGCCTGCCGGGCCGCCTCCGGCCTGGGGCCGGCCACCCAGAACCCGCCGGGCCGGTTGCGGTGGCGGCGGAGTTCGGCCCAGGGCAGGTGGATCAGGCGCTCCAACCGGTCGTCGGTGACCGCGTGGACGGCGCCGGAGTGCTCGCGCAGCGCCACCGTGGAGTCGCCGAGCACCAGGTGTTCGACCGTGTCGCCGGTGAGCCGGAGCAGGGCGAGGGTGGCGGTAGGGCTGCACGGGTTGTCGAGGTCGCAGGTCCGGCCGTGTTCGGTGGCGAGGTCGGTGAGCGCGTCGTGGAGGAGTTCGCGCGGGGGCTGGCGTGCGTCGGGGTCGTGCAGCAGGCCGCGGGCGAGTCGGGTCCCGACCTCGGCGACCAGCCACCGTACGTCGTGGCCGCAGCCGGTGCTGGCCCCGGGTTCGGCGGTCGCGCCGTCGATGACCAGGGCGAAGTGCGGTCCGGTGAGGACCAGGTCCTCGTTGGCGCCGCCGGGGGAGGGGATGCTGGCGGCCTCGGTGGAGAACGGGACGGTGCTCATCGGCCGCCCCCGGTCGCGTCGTCGGCGTGCGCCGCGGTCGCGGGACCGGATTCCGCGGCGGAAGCGGGCTCGGCGAGCGGCCCGGGGCCGGACCGTCGCGCGGTGCGGGGGCGGGGCTCGGCCTCGTAGGCCAGCCACTGGGACCAGGCGCGAAGGCCGTCCGCGAGCTCCGTCCGGGGCCGCCGGCCGAGCACGGCGACGACGTCCTCCGGTCCACCGGCCCGACGGTCGTCCGAGCCGTTCGTCTCGGCGCCCGGCGCCCCGACCGCCCCGACCGCCCCGGTCACCTCGACCGGGACCGGGCGGACCGCGGCGGAGGCCGCCTCCGCGAGGTCGGCCACGCCCATCGGCCGTACGCCGCGGACGTCCACCTGGCCCTCGGCGGGCGGCAGGCGCAGCGCCCGGTCCACCGCCTCGGCCAGGTCGTCGACGAAGACCGGCCGCCAGCGCCGGCCCGGCTGGTCGGGGATCCGGATCGGCCGGGCCAGCAGCGACCCGCGTACGGCCTGCTCCAGCACCGAGCCCGACTGGATGCCCGGCCCGTAGACCAGGTCGTGCCGGAGCACCGTCGCGCCCGGCACCGGTCCGAGGGGCGCCGCTCCGGCCGCGTCGACGAGCAGCACCACCGTCCCGACACCGGCCTCCTCGGCGGCTGCGAGGGTGACCCCCGCGGCCGTCGCCCGGTGCACCGGATCGTCGGCGAGCACCTGGAGGACGGCGGCGGCACCGGACAGCCCGGCGCCGGGCTCCGCGTGCCGGACACCGGGGTACTCCGGGCCCTGCCCGCCCCACAGGGTGACGTCCCACTCCCCGTCGGCGAGTGCGCGGGCCAGGGCCGCCGCCAGCTCGGAGCCGTCCGCGTCGCGCACGTCCTGCGCGCCGTGGACGTCGGCCGCGTGGGCCACGCCGGCCACGCCTGCCGGGACGGCCGCCGGGGCGGCGGGAGCGGTCGGGGCCGTCGGCTGCGCCCCGGGGCCGGACACGACGACGCGACGCGCCCGGGCCGGGCGGGCGGGGCCGCCCCCGGTCGGCGCGGCGCCGAGCCGGGCGCCGGCGGCGAGCCCTTCCGCGTACCCGGAGCGCGCCAGGTCCAGGAGCCCGGGGCGCAGCCTGACGAGGTCGTCGTCGCCGAACCGGGTGCAGAGCCCGCCGGCGCCGAGCGTGGCGAGCGCCGACTCGGCGAGCGCGCCGTCGGGGCCGGCCGCCGCCCCGGTCCGGGTGGCCGTCACCACGCCCATCAGCAGGGCGGTCTGCCAGTGGGCGAGCAGCGCGGGCCGGTCGACCTCGGCCAGGACGACGTCCCGGCCCGGAGCCGGTTCGGCGAGCAGGTCGTCGAGGCGCTTGGCGGTGTCCTGCGCGTCGAGGCCCAGCCGGCTCAGGTAGCGGTGGGCTTCGATGCCGGCCCAGCCGCCGTCGCCGAGCCGGGTGGCGACCTGGGCCCGGCCGTGCTTGAAGAACGGGATCGCGTCCAACTGCGCCAGACCGCCGTCGAGTTCCCACGACGCGCCGGGCGCGACCGGCGCGAAGCAGGCCGCACGCCGAGGCCCGTGGCCGCCGTTGGCGTGCATGCTCGGCACGTCCGCGTGGTCGGCGAGGTTCGGCGCGGAGAGGTACGTCGGCACCCCGTGCTCGCGCAGGTAGCGGCTCATGACCACGTCGTCGGCCCAGGTCGCGCCGTGCTCGCGGGCGTACGCGCCGAACCCGGCGGCGACCGGGGCGGGCAGCAGCAGGACCACGGTCGGGGTGTACTCGCCGGTGGCGGGGGCCCAGCGGTGTCCGGAGAGCACGGCCAGGCGGACGGCGGCGGCGTTGCGCGACTGCCAGTGCGTGTAGAAGGACAGGGCGGCGTCGGGCGCGGCCTCGGCGGCGGCGCGCACGTGGTCGAAGAAGCCGGGGGTGAGCACCGCGTCGTCCTGGAGCACGAGGTGGTGGGTCGAGCCGGCCGGGACGGAGGACCAGGCCGCCACGGCGGTGCGCAGTCCGGTCGGCGGGCCGTCCGGCTCCGGGTCGAGCACCAGGTCCAGTTCCTCCGGCCGGCAGCGGCCGATCAACTCCCGTGCCAGGTCTGCCCGGCGCGGGTGCGTCATCACCGCCCCGCTGACCCGGACCCTGCCGCTGTGCACCGTGTCCATCCCCGAGCTCCCCTCCGTCGACGCCGGCGGGCTGTTCCCACCGGGCCGTTTCCGTGCCGGACCGTTCGCGTGCCGTTCGCGTGCCGTGCCGTGCTTTCGCCGTGCCCCTGACGAGACTTCGCCGCGTTCGCGTCGTGTTCGCGCCGTGTTCGTGCCACGGCGGTACCGCGGACGTCGGCCGCCTTCTCGCGCTCTCGTGCCCCGGGCGTGCCGCGCCCGTCGTGTGCCGCCGATGCGGCGCGACGCCGTGCGGCGCGCCGGCACCGTCGTCGCGGTCGGCGCCGTTCCGTCGTCGTGCAGGGCGCCGCCCGCCGGTGCTCCGGAGCCGCTCGCCGACGTGCGGCGTCAGCCCCCCGGCCGTTCGGCGCCGCCCGACCGGTCCCGGCCGCATCGGCGTCGGCACCGGGCGTCGTGCCGGAGTCGTGATGCTGACACGCCGTCGGCCCGTTGCGGCATGGCCGGATGCGGCGCACGGCCGGGGTACCCGGTCGGGTACCACAGCCGCGTACAGACGTTCCGCCCGGCGTAGCGCTAACTTCGGCCAATGCCTCGACTGACCAGGGACGCCACCACGTGGCTCCTCTACGCGCAGATCGCCGCGTACGGGTACTTCGTCTTCGGATTCGGCCCGCTCGTGCCCCTGTTGCGCGACGAGCAGCACACCAGCCGCTTCGTCGCGAGCCTGCACGGCACCGCCTTCTCGCTGGCGATGCTGCTCTGCGCGCCGCTGTTCCCGCGCCTCGTGGCCCGGTTCGGCCGCAGCCGGACGCTCTGGGGCGCGATGGGCGGGGTGGCCGTCGGCTCCCTGCTGCTCGCCCTGGCGCACGGCACCGTCCAGACGCTCGGCGCGACGCTGTTGACGGCCTTCTTCGGCTGTGTGGCGCTGACCGCGATCTGGCCCTCGCTGAGCGACCACCACGGTGCGGCGGGGCCGGCCGCCATCAGCGAGGCGAACGCGGCGATGTCCGGGATCGGGCTGCTGGCGCCGCTGATCGTCGGGGCCTCGGTGAGCGCCGACCTCGGTTGGCGGCCCGGTATCGCGGTGACCGCCGTCCTCGTGCTGGCGGTCGTGCTGCTCGGCCGGCTGCTGCGCCACCGGCTGCCCTCGGGTCACCCGGTGGCGGACGCGACGACGTCGAAGGGCCGGTCCGCCGGTGGACCGGCCGACCGGACCCCCGCCCCCGCCGTGACCGGGCGCGGTGACCCCCGGCTCTTCCTGGCCGCCCTCGGCGTGATCGTCGCGGTGGCGGGCGTCGAGGTCTGCCTGACCCAGTGGCAGTCCGACTACCTGCGCGAACACGCCGGGGTGAGTGCCGCCGGCGCGACCGCCGCCGGCGCGGCCCTGGTCGTCGGGATCTTCGTCGGGCGACTGCTCGGCGCCCGGTTCACGCTGCGCTTCCCCGCCGGGGCGGTCCTGCTCGGCTCGCTCGCGTTCTCGGCCGTCGGCTTCGCGCTGTTCTGGGCCTCGACGGCACCCGCCGTCGCGGTCGCCGGCCTGGTGGTCTGCGGCCTGGGGATGGCCCTGCAGTTCCCGATGGCCATCGTGCTGGTCCTGGACACCGCCACCAACGGGCCCGACGCCGCCTCCAGCCGGATGGGCTACGCCTCGGGGACGGCCTTCGGGGCCGCCCCGATGCTGCTGGCCGCGCTCTCCGACCGGATCAGTCCCGGCGCCGGGTTCCTGCTGGTTCCGCTGCTGCTGGCCGGCGCGGCCGTCCTGACCGTGCTGATCCTGCGCGCCGGTGTCCCGGCCGCCGCGCCGGCCCCTACCACCACCCCGGAGCTCCAGCCGTGACCACGACCGACCCCCTGACGCGCGCGTTGCCCGGGCTGCTGGGCGCTCACCACGCCGCCTACACCGTCCCCGACCTGGACGAGGCGGTCGAGTTCTTCACCGGCGTCGTCGGCGCCACCGAGGTCTACCGGGCCGGGCCGGTGGAGGACGACGGCGACTGGATGGCCCGCCACCTGAACGTCCACCCGCGGGCCCGGGCGATGGTCGCGGTGGTCCGCCTGCCCGACGGACTGGAGCTGGAACTCTTCGAGTACGAGGCGCCGGACCAGCGCCGTGTCCAGCCGGCCAACAGCGACTGGGGCGGTCACCACCTCGCCCTGCGCGTCGCCGACGTGGACGCGGCCGCCGCGTACCTGCGCGCCCGTGGCGTGCGGGTCCTCGCCGACCCGCAGACCATCCACGCCGCTCACCCGGTGGCCGGCACCCGCTGGGTCTACGTCCTCACCCCCTGGGGCATGCACCTGGAGCTGTACGCCCCCGGCCCGTCCCGCGCGCCGGACGACGCCGTACCCGGTGCCGGTGCCGGTGCCCTGGACCAGGGCCGGGCGTGAGCCCGGTCAGGGCTTCGACTCTCCGCTTCGACGCCGACGAACACCGCCGGTTCTGCGGGTTCCCCGACCGTGCCACCGCCACCCTCGTCGAGCAGACGCCCGAGGCCCCGGCACGATGACCGGGAAGGCTCGGCGGAGCGCGCCGGCTCCGTGGCATCCGGCCGTGGAGCCTCCGCGAAAACCTGTTGGCGGACGACTGCGACCACTGCTACGTTTCCGGAGGCCGTGCGAGAGACCGAGGAGGTGGTACCCGTGAACGCAGGATCGACATGGGTGCTCCTTTCCGGGGTCATGGTCGGGCGATAGGTCGCCCGGGAGCGCCGTTCACGAGCACTCCCGAAAGGCACGACCATGCGTTTCACTTCCGAGCAGCGCCTCGACGACGGCGTCCTCGAACGCGAATTCACCCTCGGGGAGATCCCCGGCACCCTGTGGACCCCTGAATCGGCGGCACCGCTGCCGCTGATCCTGATGGCCCACAACAACGGCCTGCCCAAGAGCGCGTCCCGGCTGGTGGCCCGGGCCCGGCACTCCGCGGCGCACGGCTACGCGGTGGCCTCCATCGACGCCCCGGGGTGCGGTGACCGGCCCCGCTCCGCCGCCGACGACCGGGCCCGGGCCGACATCCGCCGGGCGGTGCAGGCCGGCGAGCCGGTCGACGAGATCTTCGAATCCTTCATCGGCCCACTGGTCGAGAGGGCGGTCCCGGAGTGGCGGACCACCCTGGACGCCCTCCTCGCTCTGCCCGGGATCGGCGGCCCGGTCGGGTACTCGGGGTGGACGGCCGTCGGCATCCGGCTGGCGGCGGTCGAGCCGCGCATCGCGGCGGCCGGGTTCTTCGCCGGGGGCTACGTGCCCCGCGCCCAGCGCGAGGAAGCCCGGCAGGTCACCGTCCCGCTGCTCTTCCTGCTGCAATGGGACGACGAGGGGAACCCCCGGCAGCGGGCCCTGGACCTGTTCGACGCGTTCGGCGCCGAGGAGAAGACGCTGCACTCCAACCTGGGCGGGCACACCGGCACGCCCTGGTTCGAGGTGGAGGACGGGGTCCGGTTCTTCGGCCGGCACCTGAAGTGAGGCCGGGCCGCCGAGCCGTCGGCAGACGGTAGGCGGTGGACGGCGCCGGTACCCGCCGAGATCCCGGCGGGTACCGGCGACCGCTGGCCCAAGGGGGTCCGGTGGCCCCGGGGGCCCGGGGCCGCGTATCGAAGGCCCCGAGCCGGAGGGCGCGGTGAAGCCCGCCGGGGAGATCCGCTCCTCCGGCGTCGCCGTCACCCTCGTCGTCCACGAGCAACAAGCAGACCGGCCGCGGGCGGCATGGTCTCACCAGGGAATCGGCCCGTCCTCGGCGAAGAAGGCGCCCGTCGGGCCGTCCTCGCCCGCCGTCGCCAGGTCGACCGCCACGGCCGCGCCCTCCTCCGCCGTGCGTATCCCGGTGTGGCGGTTGAGGTCGGTCGCGCAGTAGCCGGGACTCACCGCGTTGACCAGGATCCCTTCGGCGCGCAGTTCACCGGCGTAGAGCACGGTGATCGCGTTCAGCGCGCTCTTCGAGGTGCAGTAAGGGAGGAGGACCGAGGAGTAGGAGGACCACGGGCTGTCCGGGTCGGCCAGGTGGGTGAGGGAGCCGAGTTCGCTGGACATGTTGACGATGCGTGCGGCGGCGGAGCGGCGGAGCAGGGGGAGCATGGCGTGGGTCACCGCGATGACGCCGAACACGTTGGTCTCGTAAACCTGCCGGACGGTGGCGGCCGGGGTCTCACTCGGCTTCTGCGGTCCGGCGGCGATCGCGGCGTTGTTGACGAGGATGTCGAGGCGACCGAACGTGGCGTCGATGTGCTTGGCGGCGGCCTGGACCGAGGTCTCGTCGGTGACGTCCAGCGGAACGAACCGAACGTCGGCGCCGCCCGCGCGAAGCTCCTCGGCCGCAGCCTCGCCACGCTCGGCGTTGCGGGCGCCGATCAGCACGGTGATGCCGCGGGCTGCGAGCCTGCGCGCCGTCTCCTTGCCGATGCCCTTGTTCGCGCCGGTGATCAGAGCAGTCTTCTGCGAAGTCGTCATGGCACCCAGCCTCCCCTCACCCGGGGGCGGCAGGGAAAGACCAGAAGACTCTGGATCTATAGTCCACAGATATGAGTGAGCTAGAGGTGCGGGAGCTGAGGTACTTCGTCGCGGTCGCCGAGGAACTGAACTTCAGCCGGGCCGCGCAACGTCTGGGGATGGCGCAGCCCCCGCTGTCGAAGGCGATCGCTCAGATGGAGTCCCGGCTCGGGGTACGCCTGCTGGAGCGCACCACCCGGCAGGTGAGGCTGACCAACGCCGGTCAGGTGCTTCTCGACCAGGCCCGGATCGCGGTCGACGCGGTGCACGCGGCGGCCCGGCGAGCACGCCGGGCCGGTCAGCCGACACCCCAGCTCGTCGTGGCGGTCAAACCGGGAGGCGACGCCGGGCTGCTGCGGGAGATCCTCGCCGCCTACCGGGGAACGGGTTCGCATCTGCCGCCGCCTGAAGTCGTCGTCGGCGGCAGCGGTGAGCCGATCGCCATGCTGCGGGACGGCCGTGCCGACGTAGCGCTGCTCCGCAGCCCGTTCGACGGTCAGGGACTGGACTCCCAGACGCTCGTGGTCGAGCCGCGACTGGCCGTCCTCCCCGCCGCGCACCGCCTGGCCGGACGCCGGCGACTGCGGTTGGCCGACCTCAGGGGCGAACCGATCCCGCGCTGGAAGGGGGCCGCCCCCTCCACCACCGCCTACTACACAGGAGGCGACGGAGCGGAAGCGGGCGACGGCCACCCAGGCCCGGCGCCGGCTGACACTCCTGAGGGGCCGCTCGTGGCCAGCGTCGAGCAACTCCTGGAGGTGGTCGCGCTGGGGCAGGCGGTGGCGTTCCTGTCACGCTCGACCACCGAGCGGCACCAGCGCCCGGACATCGCATACCGGCCGGTCACCGGCCTCAGCCCCAGCGCGGTCGTGGTCGCCTGGCCGGAGACCTCGCGATCCGCAGCCGTCGCCGCCTTCGTCCGAGCCGCCCACGACGTCGCCACCCACCACCCCGACCACATGACCGTGCCGCGGCCGGCCCGGTCCGCCGGGCGGTGACGGAGGCCGGGACGAGCAGTGCCGGCAACTCACCGTCGGCCGGCGGGTGCAGGCGGAACCCCGCCTCCGGCGCCGCCAGTACGGCCCGCACGTCCAGCGCGGCGCCTCGACGTCCGCACGGGAGCGCAGCAGGGTCATGGCGGAGCCTGCGAGCTCACGGGCGGACCGGGACGCAGAACGGGGGTGGCAGCCGTGGAACGGTTGCCACCCCCGCAGGGCCGGGGAGCGGGGGAGCTCGGTGGTCTGCTGCGGTGCGCCCGGAAAACGCCTTGCCGCAGGGAACGGTCGAGGACGATCCTCGGGCATGGACCTTCCCCTGCGGGTGATCGAACTGGACACCGAGCTGACGCTCCGCCGCTTCGAGGGCGAGGCGGACCTTCCGGAGTACTTCCGGGTCATCGAGGAGTCGCTGGAGCATCTGCGGCCGTGGATGTCCTGGATCGCCGACCACAGCCGGGAACGGACCGCCGAGTTCCTGGCGGCCCGCCCGGAGCGCTGGGAGAGCGGGACGGACTTCACGTACGCGGTCGTGCTGGACGGGGCGATCGTCGGTGCCTGCGGGCTCTTCCGGCGGGAGGGCACGGCGGACGGCGCCCGTGAGATCGGCTACTGGCTGCACCCCGGTGCCACCGGCCGCGGGGTCGCGAGCCGGAGCGTCGTCGCCCTGGTCGGGCAGGCGTTCCGCCTCCCCGGCGTCGACTACGTCGAGATCGTCCACGACGTGGCCAACCGGGCCAGCGGCGCCGTCCCCGCGCGCCTGGGGTTCACCGCCGACGTCCGCCGCCCGGCCGAGCGGCTGGCCCCGGCGGAGAGCGGCGAGGAACAGGTCTGGCGGCTCACCCGGGGCCAGGCGGAGGAGCGGGCGGCCACCGGAACCCCCTGACCGGAGACCGCACGGACACCCCGCAGGTCGGCGTCCGGCGCGGGGCGGGGGTGCCGTCCCCGGTCAGGACGGGAACAGCATGCCCGGCCGGGGCCCGCCCCGGCGCTGCAGCCTGCGCAGGAAGGACAGCACCCCGGGGGTCCCGACGGCCCAGGTGGCGGACTCGACGGCGGGGTCGGCGCCGGGGAGCAGCGGCCGGCCGGGCGGGCCTCCGCCGCGGGTCAGGATCAGCCCGGCGATCTCCTCGGCGGCCCGCCAGTGCCGCTCGTCCCCGGTGGCCACGGCGAGGTCGACCAGGAGTTCCCCGACGCCGGCCAGACCGCAGCACTGCCCGACCGTGCCCATCCTCGGGGCCAGGGCGCGGCAGGCGGTCGCCGCTTCGGCGGCGCGGGCGGTGAACCCGTCCTCGCCGTAGTGCCGGCCCGCCTGGACCAGCGTCGTTCCGATTCCGGCCAGGCCGCGGCACCAGGATCCGTAGCGGCGGGTGGCCCCGGGCCGCGCGGCGTCGGCGACGAGGCGCGGCACGTCGGCGGCGAGTGCGTCCAGGATGCTGCGTGCCGCCTGCTCCGCCTGCTCCGCCTGTGCGGCCCGTGCCGCCTCTGCTGCCTGGGTTGCCTGTGCCGCCTCTGCGGCGGGGCCTCGGGGTGCACGGGCCTCGGTGCCGGACCGGTCCGCGGCGGCGGCCTCGGCGTACGCGCCGGGCAGGGCGAGCAGGAAGTGGGCGAGGCCGGCCCGGCCGTGGGCGAAGCCCTCGGCGAGCGCGGCGGTTCCGGGGTTGGGAGCCTCCCCGGGGTCGGCGGGACCGGCGGTGAGCCGGTGGGCGCACGCGGTCGCCACGGCCAGGTGGATCCGGGCGTCCCCGTGCCGGCCGGCCGCCGCCGCACGCCGGGCGAGCAGCAGCCGGGCTGTGCCGACACCTGCGGCGCCGGAGATCTGGTCCGTCCGGAGCGGGTCGGCGACCGCGTCCGCCCAGGTCCCGGCGCCGGGGCCCGGACCTGGGCCCGGACGACCGGCCGGCGGGCCGGCCGGTGGCTCGGTACCGAGAGGGTCGGCCGCGTGGGCGAGGAACAGGTCGACCCCGGCCCGGCCGTCGTACAGTCCCGGGCCGAGCCGGTCCATCGACGGGTGGTCGGCCGTCCACCGGGCCAGCGCGACGACCGCCGCGCGCGCGTCCGGACGGTCGGCGTGCTGCAGCAGTTCGAGGCCGAGGCCCGCGCCGCCGTCGTAGAGCGAGAACAGCTTGCGCGGCTCCCCGCCCCGCCGGTCGGCGGCGACCAGCTCGTCGGCCGTCCGGACGCAGCGGGTGAGCAGGTGGCCGACGACCTCGTCGAGGAGCCCGGCGGTGACGGCGGGCGGGCCGTACGCGGCACGGGTGGCGGGAGGGGTCTCACCGCGCCGCAGCGTGGCTGCGGCTGCCGTGCGCTCGGCGGGATCGAGGCTCAGCAGGCCGGTCACCACCGTGACCACCGGGGCCGCCGGGCGCCCGGTCCGCGCGAGTGCGGCGGCGAGGCAGGCCAGGGTGCGGTCACGGTTGGTCGCGGGATCCGGGTCGATCACCACCGGGTCGAGTCCGGTGGCCGCGTAGGACAGCGTGGTGCCCAACGCGTAGTAGTCGTCGGCCGGTTCGGTCTCCGTGGCGAGCGGAAGGCCGTAGCCCCGGGTCGCGCCGTCGGGGCGAGCGCCGTCGAGGGCGCTGACCCCGAAGTCGACCAGCGAGCATCCGCCGGACGCGTCGAGCACCACGTTGGCGGGCTTGAGGTCCCGGACCACCACGCCGCGTGCGTGCACGGCGTCCAGGATCCGCAACAGCCCGCGGGCCAGGGTCCACCAGCCGCGTTCCTGCGCGGGCGGGGCGCCGGGCCGGGAGCCCCGCCGGTCGGCCGTGGTGTCGTACGGTCCCGACCCGAGCACCTCGCGGCGCAGGTCGCGCGGTCCGCAGGCGCTGCTCACCAGGTACTCGTCCTCGCCGTGCCGGAAGTAGTCGACCAGCCGCGGCACCCCGGCCACGCCCGCGAGTGCGGTGAGCACCTGCCGCTCGTGCCGGAGCCGGCCGCGGGCGTCGACTCCGGTGGTGTCCTCGGCGACGAAGGCCCGCGCCTGTTTCACCACCACCTCCTGGCCGGTGGAGAGTTCGACCGCACGGTAGACGTGCCCGTTCGGCGAGCGGGTGATCCCGGCGGTGATCCGGTAGCGGCCGTCGCCGACCCGGGTGGTCGCGCGGCGCCGCCGGGTTCGGGTGTCGAACGGGTCCTCCGCCCAGGGTGGTTGGCGGTAGGCGTCCCGGGCGAGACCCGTGAACCGCTCGCCGGCCGGACCGGTCATGACGAGTTCGGGGTCGTCGGCGGAGGGGCGGAACGGCCCGTAGCGGTAGTAGACCGGGGCGTCCGCCCGGACCCGCCGGTCGCTGACCACGCGGGGGCCGTCCCAGCCGGCCAGTGCCTCCGCCAACTCCTGCCCGAGAGCGGCGGGTTCATGCGCCGACGGGTACACCGTGACCGCCTTGCCGACGGCTGCCGCACCGCGAACTCCGGCGTTCAGTTCGCGCAGCACGGCGGCGTCGGCGGCGAACTTGGCGTCACAGGTGCGGCGGAGCAGGATCGGTACCACCACCTCCAGCAGGAGCGGGAGGAGGTCGGGGCGGGTCGAGACGTGGAGCTTCCAGCCGTGGGCGAGCTCCGGCATGTCGGGGTCGTGGAGGTACAACCAGCCGTCCCCGGCGTGACATTCGCGGCGGGCACCGGGCGCGGCGGCCGTGCTGGACGCGGTGGTCGCCAGGGCCACCAGCTCCGTCAGCCGTCCGTGCAGCGCCCCGGCCGTCCCGGAGTCCGTCCGTGCGTTCACCGCTGCTGTCGACGGCACGGATGCACCCTCCCCGAGGTCCCTGTCCGGTGTTCTGCACGCTTCGGCCCGCTGTCCCGGCCCGGAGGGCGGAGCCGCGCGGGTCTCGGGGGCCGTACGCGCGACCGCCGCGCGCGGATTCGCGGGCGGCGGCCGACGGTTGTCCGACTCTCCCGACGGGGTCAGGAGTTGACGGCACACTCGAAGCGGGTCGGGACGTAGGTGACCCACGGGTCGGCGAGACACGCCACGGGGGCGAGGTCCGCGTCGAACTCGTCCTCGAAGGTGATGGTCTCGTCGTCGATGTCCAGCAGACCGGCGTCGCGGATGTCCAGGGCCAGTGCACTCATGGGTGGTTCCTCCCATACGGGTTGGCGGATTCCTTGCGGCATGCCCATGCTAGCCATCCCAACCAATTCACCATAGGGGCGCGACATCACCACATCTGTGGACTTGTGGGGGCGGGACCGGTCCGCGAGCCCCGGGAGCTGCGGAGGGCGTCGCCGTCGGCTGCCCGGGGGTCGTCCGTGTGCGACGTCGGGTCGCTGATCGCCGTGCAGGGGAGGCGGCTTCATGGTTCGTCGTGGAATGAAGTGTCACATCTTGTCGAAAGTGATGATCGCGGAACCGGCCGGTGCTACGGTCGGATCATGTCCACGATCGAAATCGACCTGCTGACCGCCGAGTTCTTCGGGGCCTTCGACAACCGGGACGGCAGGCCGGCCGACGTGGCCCGGATCCGCCGCCTGCTCGTGCCGGGAGGTGTGATCGTCAAGACCGGCCCGGAGTTCACGGTCTACTCCGTCGAGGAGTTCGTCGAGCCGCGCGAGCGGCTGCTGAACGACGGGCGGCTGGTCGACTTCTCCGAGTGGGAGACCTCGGCCCGGACCGAGATCGAGGGGGACATCGCGTCCCGCTTCGGCGAGTACCGCAAGTCCGGGGTCCTGGACGGCGAGCCGTTCGAGGGCGGCGGGACCAAGACCATCCAGTTCGTCCGGACCCCGGAGGGCTGGCGGATCGTCGCGTTCTCCTGGTACGACCAGCCCTGACCGACCGGTTCCGACCGGTTCCGACCGGCCCGGAGCAACTCCCGGCGGCCCTGCCCCCGGGCCGGCGCGGGCACCCGGAACGCAGTTGACGGCGGGACGGGGCGCCCGCCACCCCGTCCCGGTATCCCGTCCGGTGCCCGTCCGGCGCCCGTCCGCCGCCTGACGGCGCCCGCCGCCCGGCCGGGTCAGGGGAAGGCGAGCCGGGCGAGGACGGGAGCGTGGTCGGAGGGGCCGGCGTGCGGGGCGGTGGGCTGGGCACCGCTCACATCGGGCAGGCTCCCCGCCCCCGTCGAGACGGCTGTCACCCGTTCGAGCAGCGCGTGGCTGACCAGGATGTGGTCGATGAGTTCGCGCTGCCCCTCGAAGACCCGGGAGAAGCCGCCGGCGGCGAGGATGCGCGGGGCGAGGTTCCAGAGGCGGCTGCCGTCGCGGAGGTCCGGCCTGTCGAAGCCGCCGGTGCCGATCTGGGAGCCGGGCGGTCCGTACAGGATCTGCGTGGTGGCGGCCTGCCACTCGTCGTTGAGGTCGCCCAGGACGACGACGTCGCGGGTGCGGCCCTCGTCGGCCAGCAGGCGGTCGGCCAGTTCGCGCACCGCGGCGGCCTCGGCGCCGCGCCGGAACAGGGCGTAGGCGGCGTAGCGGGCCCGCTCGCCCTCGTCCTCGGTGCTGTGCCGGTTGCCCGGGAAGGTGAGGAGCTTCGACTTCAGGTGGCAGACCACGAGGTGGAGGGTGTGGCCGGGGCTCGGTTCGACGGAGACGGCCAGCGCGCCGCGCCCCATCGTGTGGATCGGCTCGCCGAAGTCCTCGACCTGGATCGGCCGCAGGCGCTGGGGGAACGCCGTCCGGTCCTCGACGCGGGTGAGCGGGTGGCGGCTGAGGAAGCCGACCCGGATGCCGCGCTCGTCGGGGTGGTCGGACAGTTCGGTGTGCCAGTCGCCGTCGAGGCGCGCGACCAGGTCGTCGAGTTCGGCCGGGCCGCCGACCTCCTGGACCCCGAGGACGTCCGGGGCGATGCGGTCGACGGCCTCGGCCAGGGCCCCGAGCTTGGCGTCGTAGACGTCCTGGTTCTTGGCCGCGCACCGGTGCGAGGGCGGCGCGCCGTCCTCCCGGGGCCGGCAGAGGTTCTCCAGGTTCCACGTGCCGATGACCACGTCCATGTGCACTCCTGTCGCCGTGTCGGTGGGCGCCGGTGTCCCGGGGCCCAGTGTCCCGGCCGGCGGGGGGCGGCGGACCGGGAGGACGGGGGCGGTGCGCGGATGTTCACCCGCCCGGTCGCCCGCCGGGCCGCGCGGCGTGTGGCGAGGTGCCCGCGCTCCCACCGGTGACCCACCTGCGGGGGGCGTGTGAGGCCGTGACAGCATCCCGGGTGTGGTGATCTACGACGAACGTCTCTCCGTCCCGAGGCGCTGGTGGCTGGCCGTCCTGGTGGCGGCCGGCGCTCTCACGGCCGCCCTGCTGCCACTCGGTCCGACGGCCGCGGCGGCGGCCGGCGCCCTGCTGCTGACCGCGGCGGTCCCGGCGCTGCGCTGGTACGGCGCGGTCAGGATCCGGATCTGTGACGGTGTCCTGGTGGCCGGCCCGATCGTGCTGCGCGGTGAGCACACCGGCGCGGTCGAGATCCTCGACGAGGCCGCCGCCTTCGCCTGGCGCACCCGCCTCGCCGGCCCCCGGGCGCGTCTGCTCATCCGCACCTACCTGCCCCGTGCCGTGCGCGTCGAGGTCGCGGAGCCGTCCCTGCTCTGCCCGTACGTCTACCTCTCGACCCGCCGCCCGACCGCCCTCGCGGCGGCCCTCGCCGAGGCGCGCGACCGGTACGCCGCCCCGGCCGCGACGCGCGGCTGACCGCGCCTGCGGGCGGTTCGGTGCGGGCGGACGGGTGGGCGGACCGGCCCACCCCGCCCACCTCGGCGACGGCGACGCCGACGGCTCCGGCGTACCCCCGCGGGTCTCAGCCGACGTTCGGCGCGCCCGCTCCGGCGGGGTGCCCGGCGGTCCCGGACGACCCGAACCTGGTCGCCGAGACCTCGGCGTGCCCGATCCGCCGCAGTGCCAGGAGGATCGGCTCGTTGAGCACGGTGAGGGCCACCATCGCCTCCAGCTGCTCCTCGTCGGGATATCCGGCCAGCACGTCCACCTCGTACTCGGTCAGCGGGGCGACGGCGGCCGCGTAGGGACGCAGGCGGGTGATGTCGCAGGGGTGGCCGAGCCGTTCGAGCGCGGTGACGGCGTCGACCAGGTTCCAGTAGAGCGGCTGGTCCACGCACTCGCCCCAGCCCGTCTCGGCCAGCAGTTCGTCGACGGCCGCGCGCGCCGCCGTGCCGGGTTCGGGCCTCTCCTCCGCGTCCGGGCGACCGCTGAAGAGGGCCTCCTGGGCGGCGCCGAACCGCTGGTGCTGGTCGAGCGTGTCGTCCTCGGCGGCCCGGATCACCTCCTTGGTCGCGGCGATGCTCATGCCGCCGACCTGGACGAGCGCGCGGACCAGCCGGAGCCGGCGCAGGTGCGCCTCGGTGTACTCGGAGCGGGAGGCGGTCACGCGGTCGCCGGCGGGCAGCAGGCCCTCGCGCAGGTAGTACTTGATCGTCGCGGTCGGCACGCCGCTGCGGGTACTGAGGTCGGACAGCCGCATGGCGGGCTTTCCTTTCGGATCGACTGGACACCCCAAGGGGATAGTGTCACTATCTTAATAGGGATAGCGACACTATCCATTGACCTCAGGGGTGAGTCATGGCACCAACTACCCTTTCACGCGGGCGAACCACCGATGCCCACGAAGGCGGCGTCGTCGTCTTCCTCATCGGTATGCGGATCAACCGGTGGCGCGCCGTGCGCCAGTGGTGGCCCACCTTCAAAGCCATGCCGGCCATGCTGCGGGAGCTGGCGAAGGACCCGGACTCCGGCATGGCGGGCTTCCGGGTCGTGGTCGGGGGCGGACTGCGCGAGATCACCCTGATCCAGTACTGGCGGGACGCGGACCGGCTGCTGGCCTACGCGTCGGCGGCGGACCGCCACCACCGGCCCGCTTGGCAGGCGTTCAACCGCCGCGCCCGCGCCGCGTCGGCGGCGGACAGGGCGCCGGGGGTGGGGATCTGGCACGAGACCTTCCAGGTGCCCGCCGGCGGGCACGAGTCCGTCTACGTCGGCATGCCGTCCTTCGGTCTCGGCCAGGCGTTCGGTACGCAGCTGGTGGGGAAGCGCGGCGACACCGCGGCGCAGCGGCTCGCCGGCCGGCAGGGCTGACCGCGACGGCGCGGGCGGCGCGGCCTGTGGCGGACGGTACGGCCGGCTCGGCCGGCCGGGACTCCCCGGGGGTGTGGTCTGATGGTGCGATGATCGACGAAGCTTTCGCCGCAGAGTGCCTGACGCCCGTCGCGGAGGTGGTCCGGCAGGCGGCCGCCGCCGAGATCATGCCGCACTTCCGGTCGCTCGCCGCCGACCAGGTGGCCGAGAAGAAGGGCCCGCACGACCTGGTGACGATCGCCGACCGGCGTGCCGAGGCCTACCTGTCCGCGGCGCTGACGGCGCTGCTCCCGGGCTCGGTGGTGGTGGGGGAGGAGGGCGTCGACGCGGATCCCTCCCGCTACGGCGCCCTGGGCGGCGACCTTCCGGTCTGGATCGTCGACCCGATCGACGGGACCCGCACCTTCGTCCGCGGCGAGGAGGGGTTCTGCACCCTGGTCGCCCTCGCCCACCGCGGCGAGCTGCTGGCCTCCTGGACGTACGCGCCGGCGCGTGACGAGATGGCGACGGCGCTCCGGGGCGGCGGGGCCCGGCTCGACGGCGTCCCGCTGTTCGCCGGCTCCCCGGGGCCCGGGGCTCCGCTGGAGATCGCCTCCTCGCACCCGGACTACACCACGCCCGACCAGCGGCGTGCCCTGCTCGGTCTGCGCACCGACGGGGTGACCACCCGGCCGTGCGCGGGGTCGGCCGGCCTCGAATACCTCGCCATCGCCCGCGGCGCCCTCGATGCCGTCGCCTTCTGCTGGGAGAACGCCTGGGACCACGCGGCCGGCCTCCTCCTGGTCGCCGAGGCCGGCGGCGCCCACACCACCCGGGGTGGTGTGCCCTTCCGTCTCGCCGGGGGGAACACCCTCCCGCTCACCGCCGCCCGGGACCCCGAGACCCTGGAGCGCGTACGCCGCCTCCTCGCCGGCGAGTGATCCCGGGCCGGGCCCGCGGTTTCACTCGAACGGGGTGCGGTGCAGGGAGATCAGCAGGCGCCAGCTCCGGGCGGCGAGCTCCTCGGAGGTGGCCGGGACGAGGGCGTGCAGCCAGTCCGCCAGCAGTGCGGTGAAGGTCGCGGCGACGGCGGTCGCGACGAGGTCGGGGTGTGGCGCACCGGCCAGGGCCCGCTCGGTGCGGCTGCGTTCGCGCAGCTCGCGGTGGAGGACCTCGCCGAGCGGTCCGGTGCCGCCGGGCAGCAGCAGCGGGCGGTGGACCGCCGCGTGCTCCGCCACCTCGGCGAGGAACGCGGCGAGCGCCGGGGGCGGGGCGGCCGGGTCGGGGACGCCGCGCCAGGCGTGCAGGGCGTCGACGCCCTCGCGCGCGACCTGGGCGCAGGCGTCCACGGCGAGGGCCCGGAGGTCCTCGTAGTGCAGGTAGAAGGTGGCGCGTCCGACGGCCGCGCGCCGGACCACGGCGGCCACGCTGACCTCGCCGAGCGGGCGTTCGGCGCACTCGGCGAGCAGCGCGGCGCGGAGTTTGGCCCGGGTGCGGTCGGCCCGTGCGTCGCTCACCGGGCGACCAGGACGGCGGCGAGCGCGAGGGCGCCGGGCAGGGCCTGGGCGAAGAGGATCCGGCGGTTGGCGGTCGCCGCGCCGTACAGGCCGGCCACCACGACGCAGGACAGGAAGAAGACCTGGGCGCCGAAGCCGGTGGGGTCGTCCGCGAGCAGCCCCCAGACCAGGCCGGCGGCCAGGAAGCCGTTGTAGAGGCCCTGGTTGGCGGCCAGCGGGGCGGTGGCCTTTGCCGTCGTGGCGTCGAAGCCGGAGAGGCCGCGCCCCGGCGCGCGCTCCCAGAGGAACATCTCCAGCACCAGGATGTAGCCGTGCAGGGCGGCCACCAGGCCCACCAGCGTGTTCGCGACGATACCCATGACGAGGCTCCGTTCTGGACGAGTGTCCAGTAATCATAGACAGGTGTCCAGAGCGGAGCCACCGGCCGGCTGCGGGTGGAGTGGAGCGGAAGGGTCGACGCCCGCCTCCGTTAACTCCAACTCTCCCCGGGTCCGAACGGCGTGACGCCGCCTCTGGAGCCGGCGGAGCCTCAGGGGGGTGTCATGGGCCGGCGGGGGTGAGGGTGTCGGGACCGCTCGGGTTAGGTTAACCTAACCTAACTAGCGCTTCGGTTGAAGCTCCTCCCCGACGTTCCGCACCACCTCCCCGCAGTACCACCTCCCCGCAGCGCCATCGCGCCGCCGCGCCCGGGCGCTCAGGCCCGGACGCGGCGCCGATCCCCCCGGAAGCCGGGCCGTCGAGCCCATCCACCAGTCAGGACACCGCGTGCGCCCCGACCTCGAAGTCCCCCTGCCCGTACCGGACGACGCCTGGCGGACCAGGCCGGCGGCCCAGCAGCCGGACTGGCCCAGCGTTTCCGAACTGCGGGAGGCCGTGCGTCGGCTGGAGTCCCTGCCCGTCCTCGTCCCGGCCGAGGAGTGCGAGCGCCTCCGTCTGCGCATGGCCGACGTGGCACGCGGCCGGTCCTTCCTGCTCCAGGGCGGGGACTGCGCGGAGACCTTCGACATGATCACCCCCGAAGGTGTGGGTGCCACCCGTGGCACGCTGCGCAGCATGGCGGCCACCCTGTCGGACGCCCTGGCCATGCCGGTGGTCACCATGGGGCGGACCGCCGGCCAGTACGCCAAGCCCCGTTCCCGGAGCACGGAGACCCGTGGCGGCGTGACGTTGCCGGTCTACCGGGGTGATGCCGTCAACGGGACCGAGTTCACCCCCGAGGCGCGGACCCCCGACCCCGGCCGCCTCCTCCGGAGCCGTCACGTCGCTGCGGTGACCATCGGGTATCTCCGCGAACTCGCGGACGAGGGAGACGAGTTCTTCGTTTCCCATGAAGGTCTTCTCCTGGACTACGAGACCGCGCTGACCAGGACCGACCCGCGCACCGGGCGTCGCTGGGCCGGCTCCGGTCACCTGCTGTGGATCGGCGAGCGGACCCGCGACCTGGACGGCGCGCACGTCGAGTACTTCAGCACCGTCGACAACCCGATCGCCGTGAAGCTCGGCCCGACCGCGGACGCGGACACCGTGCTGCGGCTGGCCGACCGCCTCGACCCCGAGCGGGAGCCCGGGCGGCTCACCTTCATCAGCCGGATGGGTTCCCGGGCCGTGCGGCACGTCCTGCCCGAGCTCGTCTCCCGGGTGGCGGCCGAGGGCTTCCCCACGGCGTGGGTGTGCGACCCGATGCACGGCAACACCGTCACCGCGCCCTCCGGACACAAGACCCGGTACTTCAACACGGTCATGGACGAGATCAGGGGCTTCTTCGAAGTGCACCGCACTCTGGACACGGTGGCCGGGGGCCTGCACCTGGAGATGACCGGCCGGGACGTCACCGAGTGCGTCGGCGGAACCGGCGGAGTTTCCGCCGACGACCTCGCCGACCGGTACGAGTCGGCCTGCGACCCGCGCTTCAACCGCGCCCAGTCCCTGGAGGTGGCCGCCCGGGTCGCCGAGCTGGCCTCCAAGTCGCCCGGTCCGCTCCGGGTCTCGCCGACGATCTCCTTCTGACACCGCGGCAGGCCGCACCGCGCGGACGCCGAAGCGCCGGCACCCTCTCCCGGTCCCGGCGTTTCGGCGGGTGCGGAGCCGTCGGACCGGCCCCCGCCGGCGTGCTCCACCGGGTCGGCCGAGCCGAACCCCGGCGCCCTCCCGGGCCGACGGCGAGGGCCGGGCGGCGAGCGTCACGGCAGCAGGACCACCTGGCCCGCGTAGTTGAGGCCGGCGCCGAAGCCGACCAGGAGCGCGGTGTCGCCCGGACCGGCCTCCCCGGCCTCCAGTAGCGCCTCCAGGGCCAGCGGCACCGAGGCGGAGGACGTGTTCCCGGTGCGGGCCACGTCGTGCGAGACCACCGTCCGCGGGCCCAGCTCCAGCCGTTCGGCCATCAGGTCGATCATCCGCGCGTTGGACTGGTGCGGCACGAACACGTCCAGGTCCCCGGGCGCGATCCCCGCGCCGTCCAGCGCCCGGCGCGCGCCCGGGCAGACCTCCTCCATCGCCCACCGGAACACCCGGCGGCCGTCCATCCGCAGCCAGGGCCGCTCGGTCGTGCCCGGTGATCCCGCGTAGGCGTCCCACCCGTGCGACATCCGCAGCGAGTCGAAGTACCGGCCGTTGGCGGCGCGGGCCACCGGTCCGATCCCGGGCCGGTCGGCCGGGCCGACCACCGCCGCGCCCGCGCCGTCGGCGAACAGGAAGGCCATCGAGTCGTCCGTCGGGTTCACGATGTCGGTCATCCGCTCGGCGCCGACCACCAGGACGTGACCGGCGCTGCCGGCGCCGATCGAGTCGGCGGCCAGCGCGAGGGCGTGGCAGAAGCCCGCACAGGCGGCCGAGAGGTCGATCCCCGTGGCGCCGTGCGCGCCCAGCTCGTGCGCGATCCGGACGGCCGTCGGCGGGGTCATCAGCATGTTGGAGGTGCTCGCCAGCAGCACCAGGTCGATGTCGGCGGGCCGGACCCCGGCGCGGGCCAGGGCCTTGTCGGCAGCCGCCGCGCCCATCACGGCCAGGGTCTCCGCCGGCCCGGCGAACCGGCGCTCCACGATGCCGCTGCGGCCGGTGATCCACTCCTCCGGGTGCCCGATCAGCCGGCCCAGTTCGGCGTTGCCGACCACCCGGGCGGGCCGGTACCCGCCGACCCCGAGCAGCCGGCTGTGACCGACGGGGGCCGCCCGCAACCCGTCCGTCCGCGCCCCGTCCGCCTCCGCCCGGTTCGCCCAGGCCCCGTCCGCCTCCGGCCGGTCCGGGCGCGGACGCTCCGGTCGCACCGCGTTCTGCACCGCACTCTGCTCGGCCATCGTCGACTCCCCTTCGGGCCGCTCGGGTCAGCACTCCGGGGACAGCGTCCGGGGCCTGCCTGGAACCCGGCCGGAGCCAGCCGCGCCGTCGGCTGTCCAGCGCCGCTCGACCGCGTCCCCAGCCGGGTTGCCGACGGTGGCGATGTTCACCGAACGGAAGGAAACCCCATGGCTGGCTTCACGCTCACCGACTTCCAGCAGATCGTGGCGAAGTGCTTCGAGGGCACCGACGGCGGCGAGCTCGACGCGGCCTCGGTCGACAGCGAGTTCGGCGACCTCGGCTACGACTCCATCGTGGTCTACGAGATCGCCGTCCGGATCCAGGACGACTACGGCGTCGCCATCCCGGACGAGGACCTCGACGACCTCAAGACGCCCGCCGACTTCATCGCGTACATCGGTGCCCGCATCCCCGCCGCGAGCTGACGGAGCGACCGGAGGGCAGCCGCGGGGACGGCTGCCGACGGCAGAGGACGGAAGAGGAAAAGAGGAGAACCGACTATGAACCGTAGCGTCGCCATCACCGGCATCGGTGTGGTCGCGCCCGGCGGGATCGGCCGGAAGGCGTTCTGGGACCTGCTCGTCTCCGGGCGCACCGCCACCCGGACCATCTCGCTGTTCGACCCCGGCCGCTTCCGCTCGCGGGTGGCGGCCGAGGTGGACTTCGACCCGGCGCTGTACGGCCTGACCCCCCGGGAGGTCCGCCGGCTCGACCGGGCGGCCCAGTTCGCCGTGGTCAGCGCCCGCGAGTGCATCACCGACAGCGGACTCGAGTTCGCCGCGCTGGACCCGCACCGGGTCGGGGTCAGCGTCGGCAGCGCCGTCGGCGGCACCACCACCCTGGAACAGGAGTACCTCGTCCTCAGCGACAGCGGCCGGCAGTGGGAGGTCGACGGCGACTACGTGTCACCGCACCTGTACGACGCCTTCGTGCCCAGCTCGCTGGCGGCCGAGGTGGCCTGGACGGCAGGCGCCGAGGGCCCTGCCGCCGTGGTCTCCACGGGGTGCACCTCGGGTCTTGACTCCATCGGCTACGCCCGCGACCTGATCGCGGAGGGCAGCGCCGACGTCATGCTGGCCGGCGCGGCCGACACCCCGATCTCGCCGATCGCCGTCGCCTGCTTCGACGCCGTCCGCGCCACCTCGGTGCGCAACGACGACCCGGCCCACGCCTCGCGCCCCTTCGACCGCGGCCGCGACGGGTTCGTGATCGCCGAGGGCGCCGCGATGTTCGTCCTGGAGGAGCTGGAGCACGCCCGGGCCCGGGGCGCGCACGTCTACGGGCTGGTCTCGGGGTACGCCACGCGCTGCAACGCGTACCACATGACCGGGTTGAAGAAGGACGGCCGCGAGATGGCCGAGGCCGTCAGGCACGCCCTGGCCGAGGCACGGCGGGCACCCGACGCGGTCGACTACGTCAACGCCCACGGCTCCGGCACGAAGCAGAACGACCGGCACGAGACGATGGCCTTCAAGCAGGCACTCGGCGACCACGCCTACCGGGTGCCGGTCAGCTCCATCAAGTCGATGGTCGGTCACTCGCTCGGGGCGATCGGATCGATCGAGATCGCCGCCTGCGCACTGGCCATGGAGCACGGGGCCGTCCCGCCCACCGCCAACCTGCACGAGCGCGACCCGGAGTGCGACCTCGACTACGTGCCCAACGAGGCGCGGGAGGCCCGGTTGGACACCGTGGTGTCGGTCGGCAGCGGCTTCGGCGGCTTCCAGAGCGCGATGGTCCTGACCCGGGCGGACGCCGCATGAGCGGCGTGGACACCGGAGGCGCCGCCGCCGGGCCCGCCGTCCGCACCGGGCCCGCAGCCGCTGCCGGCGCCGCCGCGGACACCGCGGTGGTCACCGGCATCGGCGTGGCCGCGCCCAACGGCCTGGGTACGGAGGCCTGGTGGGCGGCGACCCTGCGCGGCGAGAGCGGGATCCGCCCCATCACCCGCTACGACGCCACGAAGTACCCGGTGCGCCTGGCCGGGCTCATCCCGGACTTCGACGCCGCCGCCCACCTGCCGGGCCGCCTGCTGCCGCAGACCGACCGGGTCACCCGGCTGGCGGTCGCCGCCGCCGACTGGGCGCTCGCCGACTCCGGCGCCGACCCGGCCGAGCTGCCCGAGTACGGCATGAGCGTGGTGACCTCCAACGCCACCGGCGGCTTCGAGTTCACCCACCGCGAGGCGCGCAAGCTGTGGACCAAGGGCCCGCAGCACGTCAGCGTCTACGAGTCCTTCGCCTGGTTCTACGCGGCCAACACCGGTCAGATCTCCATCCGCCACGGCATGCGCGGGCCGGGCAGCGTCCTGGTGGCGGACCAGGCCGGCGGGCTCGACGCGCTCGGCCACGCCCGGCGCACGCTGCGCGGGGGGAGTTCGCTGGTGGTGAGCGGCGGGGTGGAGTCCGCGTTCGACCCGTGGGGGCTGGTGGCGCACCTGTCCGGCGGCGGGGTCTCGACGGTCGCCGACCCGACCCGCGCCTACCTGCCGTTCGACACCGGGGCCGCCGGGCACGTGCCCGGCGAGGGCGGCGCCGTGCTGATCGTGGAGAGCGCCGCGGCGGCGGCCGCGCGCGGTGCCCACCAGGTCTACGGCGAGATCGCCGGGTACGCGGCGACCTTCGACCCGGCGCCCGGGTCCGGCCGCCCGCCCGGCCTGGAACGCGCCGCCCGGCTGGCCCTGTCGGACGCCGGCCTGGCGGCCGGGGACATCGACGTGGTCTTCGCCGACGCGGCCGGCGTCCGCGAGCGCGACGACGCCGAGGCGGCGGCGATCGAGGCGCTGTTCGGCCCGTACGGGGTCCCGGTGAGCGTGCCCAAGACGCTCACCGGCCGGCTCACCGGCGGCGGCCCGCCGCTGGACACCGCCGCCGCGCTGCTGTCCGTCCGGGACGGCGTGCTGCCCGCGGCGGCGCACGTCACCCGGCCGGTGCCCGGCCACCGGCTCGACCTGGTGCGGGGCGAACCGCGCCCGCTGCGGGTCCGGGCCGCGCTGGTCCTGGCGCGCGGTCACGGCGGCTTCAACTCCGCCCTGGTGGTGCGCGCCGTGGAGCCGGGCCGCGGGGCCGCCCGGGGCACGACCCGCCCATCCGTCCGCGAGACCGCCCGGGAGGACCGGCCATGAGCCACCTGACCTTCGACGACCTCCGAGAAATCCTCGCCGAGTGCGCGGGCGAGGACGAACAGACCCGGATCGACCCCGAGGCCCTGGACCTCCCGTTCACCGACCTCGGCTACGACTCGCTGGCCCTGCTGGAGACGGCGGCGGTGATCACCCGCCGCTACGGCACCGACCTCGCCGACGACGTGATGGCGGCCGTCGAGACCCCGCGCCAGCTGCTCGACCTGGTGAACAGCGCGATGGCCGAGGCGGCCTGAGCCGTCGCGGCGGACCGGGCCGCCGGGCCGGATCCGAGAGTCCGAGAGTCCGAGAGCCCGAGTGAAGTCAGAAGCCCGAGAGAACCCGAGAGAACCCGAGAGAACCCGAGAGGAGCGCGAGCATGGGAGTGCAGCAACCACCCGGCCCGGCCCTGGTCACCGGGGCGACCCGCGGCATCGGCCGGGCCGTCGCCGAGACGCTCGCCCGGCGCGGTCACCCCGTCTTCCTCGCCGCCCGGGACGCCGAACAGGTGGCCGCCACCGTCAAGGAGCTGCGCGGGCAGGGCCTGACGGCGGACGGCGCCGCCTGCGACGTGCGGTCCCGCGACGAGGTGCGGGGCTGGGTCGCGGCCGCCGTCGAGCGGTACGGCCCGGCCGAGGTGCTGGTGAACAACGCCGGCCGGGGCGGCGGCGGCGTCACCGCCGACCTTCCCGACGAGACCTGGTACGACGTCATCGACACCAACCTCAACAGCGTCTTCCTGGTCACCCGGGAGGTCCTCACCACCGGCCGGATGCGCGAGCGCGAACGCGGCCGGATCATCAGCATCGCCTCCACCGGCGGCAAGCAGGGCGTGCTCTACGGGGCGCCCTACTCGGCGTCCAAGCACGGCGTGGTCGGCTTCACCAAGGCGCTCGGCCTCGAACTCGCCAAGACCGGCATCACCGTCAACGCGGTCTGCCCCGGGTACGTCGAGACGCCGATGGCCGAGGGCGTGCGCCGGGGCTTCGCCGGCCTGTGGAACGTCACCGAGCAGGAGGTGCTGGAACGCTTCCTGGCCAAGATCCCGCTCGGCCGCTACACCGAGCCCGCCGAGGTGGCCGCCTTCGTCGGCTTCCTGGTCACCGACGAGGCGGCCCCGATCACCGCGCAGGCGCTCAACATCTGCGGCGGCCTCGGCACGTACTGACCCGCCCGCCCCGCCGGACGGGCCGCCCGGGCCGACGGGGCGGCCCACCACGACGGGCCGCCCCACCACGACGACGGAGGGACCCATGACCACGCCACCGACCCGCCGCACCGCCGAGCACACCGCGGACCTCCGGGCACCCGCCGACCGGGCGTTCCGGCTGATCGCCGACGTCACCCGTTGGCCGCTGCTCTTCCCGCCCTGCGTCGCCGCCGACGTGCTGGAGTCCGACCTCGACTCCGAGCGGATCCGCCTCTGGGCCCTGGTCGGCGAGGAGGTGCGCAGCTGGACCTCGCTGCGCACCCTCGACCGCGAGCGGCTGCGGATCGACTTCCGCCAGGAGACGCCGAGCCCGCCGCTCACCTGGATGGGCGGCCACTGGGAGTTCGAGCGCGGCGCGGGCGGCGAGAGCGCCACCCGGCTGGTCCTCGGCCACGAGTGGGTCACCGCCGGCGCGCCCGAGCAGGCCGACCTGATCGCCCGGGCTCTGGACGGCAACAGCGAGCAGGAGATCGGCGCCGTCCGGGCCTGGGCCGAACGGCCGGAGCCGCCGGAGGAGTTGGTCTTCTCCTTCGCGGACCGGGTCGAGACGACCGCCCCGCCCGGGGCGGTGTACGACGTCCTGCACCGCGCCGACCTGTGGCCGGACCGGCTGCCCCACGTGGACGCGGTCGAGCTGACCACGGTCCCGGCGACGCCGGTCACCGGCGGCGCGGAGGTCCAGCGGCTGTCGATGGACACCCGGGCCGAGGACGGCTCGGTGCACCGGACCCGTTCGGTGCGGCTCTGCTTCCCGCACGAGCGGATCGTCTACAAGCAGACCGCCCCGCCGGCCGGTCTGCTGGGCCACAGCGGCGAGTGGATCGTCACCCCGTACGGTGCGGGCTCCGCGGTCACCGCCGTGCACCGGGTCGCCCTCGACGCGGACGCGCTGCCCCGGCTGTTCGGCGCGGGTACCGAGCTCGCGGTGGTGCGCGAGCGGGTGCGCGCGGCGCTCGGGGGGAACAGCCTGCGCACGCTGGAGTGGGCGCGTTCGTTCCTGGCCGACGCCGACGCCGACGCTGCCGGTGCCCGTGCCGGTGCCCGGGAGGTGGCCCGATGACGGAGCTGCTCGCCCCGCACGGTGCGCCGGACGCCGACCGGGTCCGCGTGCGGGAGGTCGCGGACGGGGTCTACGCCTACGTCCAGGAGCCCGGCGGCTGGTGCCTCAACAACGCCGGCGTGGTGCTCGGCGGCGGGGAGAGCCTGCTCGTCGACACGGCGGCGACCGAGCGGCGGGCCCGGCGCCTCCGCGAGGCCGTGAACGGTCTGACCGCGGCCCCGCCGCGGCTGCTGGTGCTCACCCACTTCCACGGCGATCACGTCTTCGGCTCCGCGGTGGCGGCGCCCGAGGCGGCCGTGGTCGCCCACGAGCACGCCCGCCGGGAGATGACCGAGGCCGGCCTCGGCCTCACCGGACTCTGGCCCGATGTGGACTGGGGCCGGATCGAGGTGCGGCTGCCGCACCTGACGTACCGGGACCGTCTCACCGTGCACGTCGGCGACCGCCCCGTCGAGCTGCTGCACTTCGGGCCGGCCCACACCACCGGGGACACCCTGGTGTGGCTGCCGGAGGACGGCGTGCTGTTCGCCGGGGACGTGGTGCTCAACGGCTGCACGCCGTTCGTCCTGATGGGCTCGGTGCGCGGCACCCTGCGCACGCTGGAGCGGCTGCGCGAGCTGGCGCCCCGGACGGTGGTGCCCGGCCACGGGCCGGTCGCCGGTCCGGAGGTGCTGGACGAGACGGCCGCCTACCTGGACTGGCTCCTGCGGACGGCCGAAGCGGGCCGGGCCGCCGGGCTGAGCCCGCTGGAGACGGCCCGCGACGCCGGTCCCGGCCCGTACCCCGGCTGGCTGGACGGCGAACGGGTGGTCGGCAACCTGCACCGCGCCTACGCCGAACTCGACGGCGAACCGGAGGGCGTGGCGCTGGACGTGGTGCGGATCTTCGGCGAGCTGGTGGAGTACAACGGCGGGCGACTGCCGGACTGCTACGCCTGACCCCCCACCGCGGTGCGGCCCCGGTGGGGGAGGTGCCGGTCGGTGACCCCGGTAGGAGCGGCCCCCTCGGGGGCGGACCCTGCCGGGGTCACCGTCGTGCCCGGAGAGCCGGCAGGTCGGGCTCCGTCCGGCGGCGCGACCGGGCGGCCGAGGGGCGTACCCAGGTGTCCAGGACGGCGGCGGAGAACAGGCCCAGTCCGCGGACGCGGGCCCGGGCGAGGTCGGCCGGCGTGTCGACGTCCAGCCGCAGGCCCGGTCCGGCGGCCAGCACCGGCTCCCGGGACTCGGCGGCCCGGCCGAACGACGGGACAAGGTCCGCCGCCCGCAACGCGGTCACGGCCGTGGTGCCCGCGCCGGTGTGGTCGGCGACCCGGGCCCGGCGGTGCCGGCGGGCGGCGGCCAGCGCCTCCGCCAGCTCCTCGGGCCGCAGCGTCGGCAGGTCGGCGGCGAGGACGGCCACCGGGCAGTCCGGGGCGAGCGCGGCGGCCCCGGCCAGGGCCGCCGCGTCCGGCCCGGCGCGCCGCCCCTCCGGGGTGGTCGCGGCGCCGAGCGTCCGGGCCTGCCGGGCGGCCAACGGGTCGTCGGTCACCACCAGGACGAGCCCCACGCCCGGAGTGGCCCGCACCGCACGCAGGGTGTCGAGGTAGAAGGCGTGGGCCAGTTCGGCGTGGTGGCGGCCGCTGTGCAGGGCCAGGCGCTGCTTCGCCGATCCGAAGGGCCGGACGGGCAGGACGACCGACCAGAGCAGATCGTCCTCCCCGGGGCCGCCCCGGGCACGGTAGGGCTCGGCTGTCATACCTCCGAGCGTCCCCGCCCCCTCTGGAGCCCTTCTCCAGCTCGCCTGGAGCACCTCCGGGACTCCCTCGGGCCTCCCGTCCGGGGCCGGCGCCCGCCCCGGACGGGTCAGACCGGCCGGGCGGCCGGGCGGTGGGGGCCGGCCCCGGCGTCCAGCAGGGCGACGGCGGCGTCGAACGCGGCGCGGTCCGCAGGGGTGCCGGTCCGCCGGTGGTCGGCGAGGAGGGGGACGATCACGCTGGCGCCGGAGCGGACCGCGGGGTGGCGGCGGGCGGGGGTGGAGAGGCTGCGGTCGGGCGCGGCGTCGAGGAGCAGCAGACCGGGCCGGGTGCCGGCCCGGTCGAGCAGGGCCGACAGGGCGGGCCACCAGCGGACCGGGAGGGCGAGTTGGTCGGCCCAGAAGCGCGGGTCGAGGGCCTCTCCGGGACGGACCGGGGCGGCGGTGCGGGCGGAGAACACGGTGGTGCGCGGCGGGCGGAGGCCGAGGTCGCCGAGCGCCGTGCCGAACCGTCGTGCCGCGGGAGCCAGGGCGGGGGAGTGGAAGGCGTGGCCGGAGCGCAGCGCGCGGACGGTGAGGCCGGCCGCGCGCAGCAGGTCGGCGGCGGCGTCGAGGGCGGCGGAGGGGCCGGCGAGGACGGTCTGCCGGGGGCCGTTGACCGCCGCGACGGCGATGCCGGGGCCGAGCCGGGGCGGCAGGTCGGTGGGGGCCGCCGCGACCGCGAGCAGGCCGCCCCGGGTACCCGGGTCGAGGTCGCCGGTGCGGGCGTCGACGAGGACGGCCAGCCGGTCGGCGGGGAGGACGTCCGCCAGGGCTGCGGCGGCCAGCTCGCCGATGCTGTGGCCGAGCAGCAGCTCGGGCGGGCCGGCGGCGGCCTCGACGGCCCGGCCGAGGGCGTGGCCGACGGCCAGCAGCAGCGGCTGGGCGGCCTCCGCCTCGTCCAGCGCGGGATTGGGCGCGGGGCTCAACCAGTTCTCGCGCAGCCGGTCGCCGCGTGCGCCGAGGGCGGTGAACAGCCGGTCGAGGTGCTCGGTGAAGACCGGCTCGGTGCCGTACAGCCCGGCGGCCATGCGTTCGCGCTGGGCGCCCTGGCCGGGCAGGAGCAGCACGGTGCGGCGGTGTTCGGTCATCGTCGTCTCCCCTGGGTGGTCCGTCGTTCGCGTCGCTCGCGTTGGTCGTTCGTCGTTCGTCCCCGGTCGTGGGGAGCGTGCGGGTGATGCCTTGACCCGGGATGGACCGGGCCTCAAGCCGGACTCCTGGCCGCGCCGGGAGGGTGAGGGCGTGACGGATGTGCTCTTCCACGACGAGTTCCGCGACGGCTTCCCTGACGGCTTCCGGGGCGGTCTTCACGACGGTCTTCACGACGGCCTTCGCGCCGGTCTCCGCGCCGGCTCCGGTCCCGGGCCGGGCTGGCAGGCGCGCGGCGACGGTGTCGCCACGGTCTCGGCGGACGGCCTGCTGGTGCGCTCCGCCGGGACCGACCCGGTCACCGGCGCGCCGGCCTTCACCGCGACCTGCGACCCGGCCGCACCGGGCGGCGGCCGGGGCGACCACCTGAAGTGGACGGCCCTGGTGCGGCACACCGCGGGCTCGGGACTGCCCGGGTTCGACGTGCCGGACGGGGGCGCACTGACGGTCGGCGCGGTGCTGACGGCCCGCTTCCCGGGCACCGGACGGCACCCGTTCGGGGCGGCGGTGGCCGACCCGGCGTCAGACCTCCGGCTGGCTGCGGCCGGTCTGGTGGCCTTCGATCCGGCGAGCCGGGCGGCCTTCGACTTCCTGCTCACCGATACCCGGGTCTACGCGCTGTACGAGCGCCTGCCGGAACCGGCGGGCTCCGGCGCACCGCGTCCCGCGGCCTTCAGCCAGGCCGTGCCGGTGGCCGTCCGGACGCCGGAGTCGTGGCACCGCTGCGCCGTCCGGGTGGACCGCGGCGGTACCCGGGTGACCTGGCTGCTGGACGGCGCCGAGGTGTTCGCGGTGGACCGGATCGGCCACCGGCCGGCGGGGCGCGAACACCTGCTGCTGGACCACGGGGGCGAGCCGGGGGAGCCGGTCCGGCTCGGGCAGTTGGCGGTCGGGCTGGCGACGATGACGCTGCTGGACGGCGCCGGCCCGGACGGCCGGGGGCTGGTGCGGCTGGACGCCGCGCCGGGGCACTACTACGACGTGCGGTCCGGGGCGCCGGCGCCGCAGGCGTTCGTGGACGAGCGGAGCCGGCCGGAGAGCCGACTCTTCGGCGCCGGTGCGGTGTTGAGGGTGCGTGAGGTGACCGTCCGGGAAGCGCGTGAGGTGCGCGAGGTGCCTGCGGTGCGCGTGCGGACGGGTGTTGACAGCCGTCGGCGACCCCGTTAGCTTACATTTGCTTTCAAAGCAAACGATTGGAGCGCCCTCATGAGCTGGAACGAACGGATCATCAAAGAGTTCCGGGAGAACAACGGGAAGGTGGGGGGCATGTTCGAAGGCGCCCCGATGGTGGTCCTCACCACCGCCGGCCGCCGCACCGGCAAGCCGCACACCAACCCGGCGATCTACCTGCGGGACGGCGACCGGTACCTGGTCTTCGCCTCCAACCTCGGCAACTCGCAGCACCCCGACTGGTACCACAACCTGGTCGCCGCACCCCAGGTCACGATGGAGATCGGCACCGACGAGGGGCGCGTGAAGCCCTTCGCCACCCGCGCGGTCGTCCTGGAGGGGGAGGAGCGCGACCGGCTGTACGAGCTGCAGAGCACCCTCAGCCCGGCCTTCCGCGAGTACCAGGAGAAGACCACCCGGGTGATTCCGGTGGTCGCCCTGCACGCGCTGGACCTCTCCACGGACAGCGACCGCAACCGGATGATCGGACGTCAGTTGATCATCCACCACGAGGAGTTGCGGGCCGAGCTGGCCGAGGTCCGCGCCGCCGTCGAGAGCGTGCTGAGTGGCGGGGAGGAGGCTCGTCCGACTCCCGACCTCACCCGGCAGCTGCACCGCCGCTGCCTCACGTTCTGCTACGGACTCCAGCTGCACCACACCCGCGAGGACGGCTCCTTCACCGCCTTCGAGCAACAGTTCCCGCACCTCGTGCCGGCCATCACCAGGCTGCGCGAGGAGCACGAGGTGGTCGAACGGAAGCTGGCCGACCTCGAAGCGGTGCTGGAGCGCGGCCTCGCGGCCGAGGGCGGCGACGTCGCCGCCCTCAGGACGGAGCTCGACCGGGTGATCGACGGTCTGGAGGCGCACTTCGCCTACGAGGAGGAGCACCTGCTGCCGGCGCTGGACGTGCCCCGTCCATCCTGACCGGGCCCCGGGCAGGCCGGGGCCCCCGAACCACGGAGCGTGCTGACATGCGCTACACGCTGCTCGGCAAGTCGGGCCTGAGGGTCTCCGAACTCGCCCTGGGCACCATGACCTTTGGAACCGACTGGAAACTGCCGCCCGAGGTCCCCGGCCGCCTGCTCGACCAGTTCGCCGACGCCGGCGGCAACCTGCTGGACACCGCCAACGAGTACGGCAACGGCACCGCCGAGTCACTGCTCGGCGAACTCCTCGCCGGCCGCCGCGACCGGTTCGTGCTGAGCACCAAGTACACGATGCAGACCCGGCCCGGAGACCTCAACTCGGCCGGGAACCACCGCAAGAACCTCGTCAACTCCCTGGAGGCCAGCCTCCGCCGGCTGCGCACCGACCACCTCGACCTGCTCTGGGTGCACGCCCGCGACACGCTGACCCCGGTGCCCGAGGTGATGCGCGCCCTGGAGGACGTCGTCCGGGCCGGAAAGGTGCTCTACGTCGGTGTCTCCGACTGGCCCGCGTGGGAGGTCGCCCAGGCCAACACCCTGGCCGAACTGCGCGGCTGGTCCGCCTTCGTCGGCCTCCAGCTGCACTACAACCTCCTCGACCGCACCGCCGAGCGTGAACTGCTGCCGATGGCCCACGCCTTCGACCTCCCGGTGCTCGCGTGGGGGCCGCTGGCCGACGGCCGGCTCACCGGCAAGTACCTGACCGGCGGCACCGGGCGGCTGGACAGCGTCGCCTGGGGCCGGGCCCGCGGCGAGGGCGACGACGTCGTCCGGGAGGTCCTGGCCGTCGCCGAGGCGGTCGGCCGCCCGCCCGCGCAGGTCGCGCTCGCCTGGCTCCGCTCGCGCCCCGGCACGGTGATCCCGCTGGTCGGCGCCACCTCGGAGGAGCAGCTGCGGCAGAACCTGGCGGCCACCGAACTCTCGCTGGACGCCGAGCAGTTGGCCGCACTGGACCGGGTCAGTGCGGTGCCGGCCGGCTTCCCGCACGCGTTCCTGCGGTTCCCCGCCATGGTCCGGCTGATCTACGGCGACCAGTGGGACCAGGTCGACGACCGGCGCACCACCGTCCGCCGGGCCGTCGCCGACGACCTCTACGGTACCGCCGCACGGTAGCGCCCGGGCGGGACCGACGACAGACGGCCGAGGACTCCGGTTCGCCCCGGGGGCCCCGGCCGTCCGTCGTCCCCTCGTACCGGGCGGCGGCCGGGCGGCGGCCCTCCGGTCCTCCGGCACGCGGCCGGCCGACGGAAGGGGCGCCGGGCGGACGGCCAGGACGGGCGTTACCGCACGTACCGCATGTCGAACGAACGCACCTTCAGCGTCACACCCTGACCCCAGAGCCGGTTCTGCTCCAGGCTCCGGTCGTCGAGGAAGGTCTGCGGCGCCGGCGCACCCTGCGACGGCTTGTAGTAGAAGTTCTCCTCCTTGCCGAGGCGGACCAGCCCGCGCTTGTCCCGGTCACGCACACCGCCGGCGCCGTCCAGCAGGTTCCCGGTGCCGAGGCCGCACTGCACCGAGGTCGCCCGGACCTGCTCCGGGGTGCCGCCGTGGTCCAGCCGCAGGTACTTGCGGTCGAACGCCGGCGTCCCGATCCTGTCGGTGGACAGCACGTTCCTGCCGTTCACCAGCCAGGTGACCCGCCGGCCGCCCTGGTCGAACTTGATCTGGAGGTCGTCCGTCCGGCCCGGGGTGCGCTTGGCCACCGGGACGGAGTAGTGGTACGAGGCGTAGGTGCTGCCGGGGATCGGCAGCCGCTCGTACACCGCGTGGATCTCGCCGTTGGTGACCGTCAGGTTGGCCACCGTGTGGGTGGTGTGGTCCACCGAGATCAGCGTGGCACTGGCCAGCCGGGGATCGGTCTGCGGATCGGACACCGCCCGGCCGAACGGGTGCTGGTCGACGTAGTCCGACCGGACCGACACCTGGCTGGAGCAGACCAGCGCACCGGTGTCCGGGACGGGCACGCCGTTGGCGGAGGACTGCCGGGGCTGCGCCACCCACTTGAGGTGGTCGCCGGTGCCACCGCCGAAACCGGTGGCGTTCTGGTCGGTCGTCGCGGCGAACGCCGGCCGGCCGGTGACCGGGTTGGTCCCGGTCGGCACCACCGTGATGCCGCGCCGGCCGGCGGTGATCACACCGTCGCCCTGCGGCAGCACCGCGCCGGTCGCGGTCTTCGACGAGCCCAACTGCCAGGTCTGCGCCGAGTCGAAGCCGTCGCGGAACTCGTCGTGGAAGAGGACCTGCCCGGGCCTCCCCGCCGCACCGGCGTCCGCGACGGCTGTCCCGCCGGCCCCGGCCACGCCGGCCATCGTCATCGCGACGCCGATCGCCGCCTTCACTTTCCCGTTCATCGCGTCTCCCTGCGCATTCGACAGAGCACCACAGAGCACTTCCGAGCTTCCGAGCACCTCGGGTGGTGCGCCGCACACTCTGGCCGCGATCCCTCGAATTCCGGTCGAACCGCCGTCTCCACGCCCGCTCGACCACTGCTCCAGCCGCCCCGGACAGGCTGCCCGAGCCCATGATGACCAGCCCCTGTCCGGAAGGAGGCGATGGCCGTGGACCAGCTCCTTGCCATCACCGAGGAAGTCGGCACCGCACTGGCCGAGCGGCGGCCGGTGGTCGCGCTCGAATCGTCGCTCGTCACCCACGCACCGTCCGTCGACGCCGCCCTCGCCATCGAGAAGGCCGTCCGGGACGGCGGCGCCGTGCCCGCCACCATCGGCATCCTGGACGGCCGGCTGCTCGTCGGCCTCGACGCCGACCAGATCGAACGGCTGCGCACCACCGCCGGCGTGCCCAAGGTCAGCGCCCGCGACATCGGCCCGGTGCTGGCCGGCGGCGGCCCCGGCGCCACCACCGTGGCCGGCACCATCGTCATCGCCGAGCGGGCCGGCATCCCGGTGTTCGCCACCGCCGGGATCGGCGGCGTCCACCGCCGCGCGCAGCAGACCTTCGACATCTCGCCGGACCTCCTCCAGTTCACCCGCACCCGGATCACCGTGGTCTGCGGCGGGGCCAAGAGCATCCTGGACGCCCGGCTCACCGCCGAGTACCTGGAGACGGCCGGCGTCCCGGTGCTCGGCCACGGCACCGACCGGCTGCCCGGCTTCTACGCGCGGGCCACCGAGGTCCCGGTCCGCCGGGTGGACGACGTCCGCCAGGCCGCCCGCGCCGTCCTGGCGCACTGGGAGGTCACCGGCGGCGGCACGGTCCTGCTCACCACCCCGGTGGCCGAGGAGGACGCGTTGGACGCCGAGGTGATCGAGACCGCCATCGTGCGGGCGCTCGCCGAGGCGGACGCGGCCGGGGTCACCGGAAACGCCGTCAGCCCCTTCCTGATGAAGGCCGTCTCCCGGGTCACCGAGGGACGCACCGCGAAGGCCGGCCGGTCCCTGCTGCTGAGCACCGCGCGGCTGGCCGGCGAGCTGTCGGTCGCCCTGTCGGCCCTGGCCGGTAACGAGCAGCAGGCGGGCACGCAGGTGGCCGCGCAGCACGCCGGCGCGCGGCCCGCGTACGAGCAGGCGGCGGGGGAGTGGCGGTGACGGCCGGCGTCCTGTTCGATCTCGACGGCACCCTCGCCGACACCCCGCAGGCCATCGCCACGCTGCTCACCGCCGTCCTCGCCGAACGCGGCGTGCACCCCGGCGCGGACGCCGTGCGCGCGACCGTCGGCCTGCCGCTGGAACCGAGCCTGGCCCGGCTGCTCGGCCGGCCGGCCGATGGCCCGGAGGTGGCCGCCGCCGCCGCCGACTACCAGCGGCGCTTCCGTGCGCACCTGACGGCCACCGGCGCGGCCCTGCGCTACCCGGGGGTGGCGACCGGGCTGCGCCGGCTCGCCGGGGCGGGGCTGCGGCTCGCGGTGGCCACCTCCAAGCCACGCGGGGCGGCCGAGAAGATCCTCGCCCTGATGGGCGTCGCCGACGCGTTCGCCGTGGTCGCCGGCCACGACAGCGTCGAGCACGGCAAGCCGCACCCGGCGATGGCCCGGTACGCGGCCGACCGGCTCGGCCTGTCCGCCGAGTCCTGCGTGGTGGTCGGCGACGGCGTCGCCGACGTGGGCATGGCGCGTGCCGCCGGGATGCGCGTCATCGGCGTCTCGTACGGCGCGGCCACCGCCGCCGAGCTGACCGCCGCGGGCGCGGAGCGGGTCGTCGACTGCTTCCCCGAGGTCGTCGACCTCCTGCTCGCCCCGGCACCACCGACCGACCGACCCGAGGAGCCGCGATGAACCCGCCCGCCCGCACCCCCGCCACCCCCGTCGAAGCCGCCGTCCCCGCCGAGGCCGCCGAGCTCTGGCGGGACGACTTCCGCGACGGCCTCTCCGCCACCGGGCCGGACGCCCGCTGGCGGTACGTCCAGGCCACGGCCGAGCTGATCGCCGACGACGCCGACGCCACCGTCACCGGGGAGGGCCTGCGCCTGGTCTCCCGGGGCCGCAACGCGGCGACCGGCGAGCCGGCCTTCACCCGGACGGTGCCCAGCGAGCGCGGACAGGCCGGGGTGGTGCCCGGATTCGCCGACCACGCCAAGTGGATCGCCTACGTCAACCGCACCGCGGCCTCCGGCTTCCAGGGCTTCGAGGCCGAACCGGGCCGGGTGCTCTCCGTCTCCGCCACCGTCTCCGGCCGCACCTACGGCACCGCGGGCCACCCGTTCGGCGACGCGGTCCGCGACCCCGAGGACGACCTGCGGCTGGGCGGCGCCATGCTGAACACCATCGACCCGGAGACCTCGGTCGCCTTCGACTTCATCCTGACCAACCGCCGGCTCTACGCCTTCTACGGCCGGACCAACTTCGCCCGCCGCCACCTCGGCCCGTACGGCTCCTTCGCCTGCACCGTGCCGCTGCTGGACCGCACCCCGGACGACCGCCACCGGGTGCGGATCTCCTACGACCGGGGCGCAGGCGTGGTGCGCTGGCTGCTGGAGGACGAGGAGGTGCTGCGGGTCGACCGGATCGGTCTGCCGCTCGGCCGGGAGACGCTCACCCTCGACGAGGGCGGCGAGCTGACGCTGGTCGAACCGCGCCAGCTCAGCTTCGGGATGGGCCTGCTCAGCCTGCTGGACGGCTCCTGGCCGACCGGGCGCGGCCTGGTCCGCCTCTCCCGGGCGACCACCTACTTCCGCCCCGACGCGGGCGAGCCGCACGAGCAGACCTTCGTCGACGAGGAGAGCCGGGAGAGCAGCCGGCTCTTCGGCCAGGGCGCCGAACTGACGATCGGCGGGTACACCGTCACCGACGGGCCCGTTGGCTGACCCGGCCCGGCCGGAGTGCCGGAGGGGGCTGCGGGCGGATGCCCACAGCCCCCTCGCGGCGTTCCGTCTGCGGCACTGCGGCACTGCGGCACTGCGGCACTGCGGCACTCCGTGGTCCCGCGTCCGGCGTCCGGTGTCGGGCAACCGGGTGGGCGGTCGCCCGACCACCGGTCGCCCGACCACCCCGTGAGGCGCGGCGACCCGCCGGTCCGCGGTACCCGCAGGCCCGCCGGGTCCGTCAGCCCGCCGCGTACGTGACGAGCTCCGCCGTCGCGAAGCGGTGGGCGGCCGGCTCCCACTGGAGGACGGCGTGGGTGGCGCCGGTGGTGGCGTCCCGCCAGAACCGCTGGAACGGCGCGTCCTCCTGCAGCGCACCGGTCCCGGCGGTCCGGGCCAGCCCGTTGACCGCGGCCAGCAGCAGCTCCACGGCGGCCGCCTGGTCGCGCTGCGCGCGGGCCCCGCTCCACTCGTCCCGGGCGCCCCGGTCGGCGTCCTCGGCGGCCCGGGCCAGCAGCAGCGCGGCCGCGTCGGTCTCGGCGGAGGCCCGGGCGAGCGCGGACTCGGCGGCGGCCGAGGGCTTCCGGCGGGCCGCGGCGGCGGACCAGGCGGACAGCGCCCCTCGCACCGCCCCCAGCACGGGTCCGGCGAAGGTCAGCCCGCTGACGTCGCGCAGCGGCACGGTGAGGGGGGCGGGCGCCTCGCCCGCCGGGCGCCCGGTCAGCAGCTCGGCGTGCCCGAAGGTGTGTCCGACGGGCACGTGCACCGGGTCCAGGACCAGCGTGTGGCTGCCCGTCCCGCGCATGCCGACGGTCCGCCAGGTCTCCTCGACCCGGTAGGCGGAGCGGGGCACCAGCAGGAAGCGCGGCTGCCGTTCGTCCGGCGCGCCGTCGGGCACCGGGACCGAACAGGCGAGCAGGGCGGCGTCGGAGGAGTCCACGCCGCTGACGTAGGACCAGCGGCCGGAGAGCCGCCAGCCGCCGTCCTCAAGGACGGCCGTCCCGGCAGGCACCAGCGCGCCGGCCACCAGGGTGTCCGGGCCGTCCGCCCAGAGCGCGCGCCGGCCCTCCTCGGGCAGGAACCCGGCCATCCTGCCGAGGGTCGAGGCGATCGACGCGCACCAGGCGGCGGACGGGTCGTGCCGGGCGAGTGCGGAGACGGCGTCGAGGCAGGTGCCGAAGCCGCCCTCGTCGCCACCCCACCGGGCGGGGACGAAGTGCCGGGCGAACCCGGCCTCCCGGACGGCCTCGACGACCTCGGCCCCGAGCCGGTACTCGCGTTCGGCCCGGTCCGCGTGCGCCGAGGCCGCCCGGCACACCTCGGTCAGATCGGAATGCTCCTTCATGGCGGCACTTCCCTCCGGTGGGACGGTGGAGAACGGTGGAGAAGCGCAGCCTCGCGGCGTCCGGTCGAGGCCGGCTGGACCGCCGGTCGGGCGGTCGGCGGGTCGGCAGGTCGACAGATCGACAGGCAGGGAGCGGGGTTCGGGTGGCCGGGGGTTCGGGCGGTCAGGTCCGGGTGGCCTCCGCGTCGGCGCCGTCCGGCCGGCCCGGCTGCGTCGTCGAGGCCGGCGGCCGGGGCTGCTGCTGCGGGGGCCGGGCGGCCATGAAGACCAGACGGCCGCCGGGCAGGATCATCGCGGCGGGGGCGGCCAGCAGGTAGAGCCCGACGACGACCAGCAGGCCGGTGGCGGCGGAGCGGATCGGCGGGTGGCCGTCGTCCAGCAGGCCGAAGTAGACGGTGCCGAGCAGCGCCACCCCGGAGGCGGTGCCGATCTGGATGGCCGTGTTGACCAGTCCGGCCGCGGCGCCCACGTGATGGCCCGGGGTCTTCGCGAGGACGGTGGCGATCAGCACGCCCGAGGCCATCGACATGCCGACGCCGCCGATCAGCAGGCCCGGGATCAGCTGCCAGGAGTGCAGTCCGGTCCCGTAGCGGACCACCGCGAGCGTGGTGAGGCCCATGCCCAGGGCGAGCACCACGCACCCGACCACCGCGAGCGGACGGCCGAGCTGGCGCAGCCTGGTGGCGAAGGGGGAGAAGAGGCCGACGCCGACGGCGGCCGGGACCATGGTCAGCGCGGTGTGCAGGGGGGTGAAGCCGACGGTGCTCTGCAGATGGACCGTCAGGATCACCGGGTAGGCGGCGCCCGCGAAGAACAGCACGGCGACGGAGAGCCCGCCGAGGGCGGCCCGCTGGCGCAGCAGTGCCGGGTCGATCAGCGCGGTGTGGCCCCGGGCGACGACCGTCCGTTCGTAGCGGCCGAAGAGCCAGAGCAGCACCGGGCAGGCCGCCATGACGGCGAAGGTCCACCACGGCCAGTCCAGGGTGCGGCCCTCGACCAGCGGGTAGAGCAGGGCGAGCACCGCGACGCCGGCGATGGCCAGGCCGCGGGCGTCGATGGTGGAGGCGTGCTCGGAGCGGGAGTCCCGGCAGAGCAGCACGGTGCCGATCAGCGCGGCGATGCCGACGGGCACGTTGACGAAGAAGATCGGCCGCCAGGTGAGGCCGAACAGGTCGGCGTCGAGCAGCAGGCCGCCGAGCAGCGGGGCGCCGACGCCGCCGATCGAGAAGGTCAGGCCGTAGACGGTGGCGGCGCGCTGCTGCTCGCCGGGCGGGAACTCGACCCGGAGCATGGCGAGCACCTGGGGCACCATCAGGGCGGCGGAGGCCCCCTGGAGGATCCGGACGGTGACCAGCATCTCGGGGTTGACGGAGAGCCCGGTGAGCAGCGAGGTGAGGGTGAAGGCGATCAGCCCGGCCTGGAAGACCTTCAGCCGGCCGTAGCGGTCTCCGAGCCGGGAGGCGGTGATCATGCCGGAGGCGAAGGCGATGGTGTAGCCGGCCATGGCCCATTCGAGCTGGGTGGAGGAGGCGTCGAGCTCGCGGCGGAGCGTGGGTAAGGCGACCTGGAGGACCGTGCCGTCGATCAGGTCCATCACGGTGGCCGCCATGGTGACCACCAGGGCCGCCCAGCGACGTGGGCTGTACTGCGGGGATGCGGGCCGGGGCTCGGGCATGGAGCGCCCCTTCCGGTACTGTGTGAGAAGCCGACAGGAGACTTTGCTTTGAAAGCAAAGCTATGGGGAGGGGTGGAGGATGTCAACGGAACAGGTGTCCGACGCCTCGTCCGCGCACGGGCTCAGCACCGACGAGGCGATCCGCGCGATGCTGCTCCTCATGCCGCGCGTGGCGGCGCGGCTCAAGCGCACGCCCGTGCCCGACCGGCTCCAGTCGATGAACCTGGCGCCCCGTCACCTGTCGATGCTGTCCTACCTGCTCTTCGACGGGCCGATGCCGGTGAACCAGCTCGCGGCGCGCCTGGAGGTCGCCCCCACCACGGTGAGCCTGATGGTCAGCGACCTCACCCGGCAGGGAGTCGTCGAACGGCTGGCCGATCCGGCCGACCGCCGTCGCACCATCGTCAGCATCACCGAGGAGCCCGCCACCCGCGAGGCCATCGAGCGCTGGCTGGCCAACGGGGCCGACGCCTGGCGCAGGGCGTTCGAGCCGCTCGCCCCCGGGGACCGGGCGCTGTTCGTCCGCACCATCGAGGCCTACGAGAACGGCGCCTCCCGCCCCCGCCCGTAGGTCCGGCACCGGCGGCCGAGTCCCGCTGGAGCGTTCTTCGAGCCCCGCACGCTCTGCTGGTCGCCGGGGCGGCACACCGCCGCCCACGGACCGCAGGGAGGCGGCATGCCGAGGAAAGTACTGGTCACCGGGGCCACCGGGACGGTCGGGAGCCATCTGGTGCGCCGTCTGCTGAAGGACGGCGCGGAGGTCCGTGCCCTCGTCCGGGATCCGGAGCGGGCCGCGGCCCTGCTGCCGGCCGGGGTGCACCTCGCCCCGGGGGACCTCACCGACCCGGCGGCGGTCCGCGCCGCGCTCGTCGGGGTCGAGCGGGCCTTCGTCCTGCTGGCCGACGACGCCGGCGCCGCGGTCGCCGAGGCGCTGCGCGACGTGCCCGGAGGCGGTCCGGAGCACCTCGTCCTGCTCTCCGCGGCGGCTCCCGCCGCGCAGGCTGCCGAGGCGCAGGAGGACCCGACACAGGACGCCCCGGTGCCGGACAACCCGGTGCCGGACAACCCGCTGTTCCGCAAGCACCGGCAGGGCGAGGCCGCGCTCGCGGTCACCGGCCGGCCGGTCACCGTGCTGCGGCCGGGCCCGTTCGCCTCGCTCACGCGGCAGTGGATCCCCGCCGTGCGCGGCGCGGGGGTGATCGGCGCCGTCCACCCGGACCTCGCGCTTCCGGTGGTCGACCCGCGGGACATCGCGGACGTCGCCGCCGCCGTCCTCGCGGGCCCCGCCCCCGCCCCCGGACCGCTGGTCCTCTCCGGCCCGCAGGCCCTGGACACCCACGAACGGGTGCGGATCCTCGCGGAGGTGACCGGCCGTCCGCTGACCGTCCGCCGGCTGAGCGCCGAGGCCTGGGTGCGACTGGCCGGCGACCGGCTGCCCGAGGCCTACGCCCGCGCGCTGCTCGGCGTCGAGGAGTACCTGCGCCGGGTGCCGCCGCCGCTGACGGGCACCGTCCAGGAGTACACGGGCCGCCCGGCCCGGCCGTTCCGCGCCTGGGTCGAGGACCACGCGGCCGAGTTCCTCCAGACCGTCTCCAGGACGGGTTGAGCCCGCCCGGCGAGGGTGGCCGGGACCTTCCACGAACCGTTCCTACCGAGGAGGAAGCTGGTGGAGACCACCACCCCCGTGGCGAATCCGGCCCGTACCGGGCTCTACGCCGAGGTGCAACTGTTCTACGCCCGCCAGATGCAGCACCTGGACGCGGTGCGGGCCGAGCCGTTCGCAGCGACCTTCGCGGCGGACGGCGTGTTCGACCACTCGCCGGACGCGCCCGCCGTCCGCGGCCGGGCGGCGATCGCCGCCGAGGTGCGCTCGTACAACGATCGCCGGTTCGCCCAGGACCCGGTCCGGCGCCGGCACTGGTTCAACATGCTCGACGTCCGCGAGCAGCCCGACGGCAGCGTGCACACCGAGTTCTACGCCCTCGTCGTGACGACCCGGCCCGGGCAGTTCCAGCCGGTCATCGCGCCGAGCTGTGTCGTCCGCGACGTCCTGGTCCGTGAGGACGGTGAACTGCGCACCCTGGAACGGCGGGTGACCCAGGACCACGCCTCGTTCTGATCCGGGCACCCGGGCAGGGCCCACGGGCGGGGCGCACGGGCAGGGCTCCCGGCCGTCACGGCCGGGAGCCCCGTGGTCACTCGGCCCGCCCGCCCCCGGGGCGTCGCCCCGGGCCGGTGCCGACGGTCGGCGCTTCCGCCCGCCTCCCGTTCGGCACCGGCGTGCGGCGCGCGGCCTCAGCCCTCGCGTGCCCGGGCCGCCGCCGCGATGACCGCGTTCTGCCCGCGGTCGCGCCGGGCGGCCAGCTCCTCGTACGGCACCGCCCCGAACGACGCGTCGGCCTGCGCCAGGATGGTGTCGACGGTCTCCCGGTCCACCGGCGGCGAGCCGAGCAGCGACCAACTGCGCTCCAGGCCGCTGCCCAGGTGCTCCAGCCAGTGCCGCAGGCCGCCGGGCCCGCCGCCCAGGTGGAAGGCGTGGAACGGGCCCACCACGGCCCACCGGGAGCCGATCGAGGCGGTCACGACCTCGTCCAGCTCGTCCACCGTCACCACGCCCTCGCGCACCAGGTGGATGCTCTCCCGCAGCAGGGCCGACTGCAGCCGGTTCGCCACGAAGCCCGGCACCGCGCGCCGCAGCACGACCGGTGTCTTGCCCAGCCACCGGTAGAACTCCACCGCGGCCCCGACGGTCGAGGGATCGGCGTCGCGGCCGGCCACCACCTCGACCAGCGGCACGATGTGCGGGGGGTTGAACGGGTGGCCGACCAGGACCCGGCCGGGGGTGTCGAGCCCGGCGCCCAGGTCGTCCGGCAGCAGGGTCGAGGTGGAGGAGAGCAGCAGGGCGTCCGGTGCTGCCGCCGCCGCGACCTCGGCGAACAGCCGCTGCTTGAGCGGGAGGTCCTCCGGGGCGTTCTCCTGCACCACGTCGACGCCTGCCACCGCGCCGGCGAGGTCGGGGGCGAAGACCAGCCGGGCCGCCAGCTCGTCGGGGTCGGCCGGTCCGTCGGGCAGGGAGGCCGCGTACAGCGGCAGCGCCGCCGTGACGTGGGCGCGGGCGTCGGCGCGGGTGCTGCTGATCCGCACCTCCAGCCCGCGTGCGGCGAACAGGGCGATCCAGCCCAGCGCGATCGTGCCGGTGCCGATCACCGCCGCGCTGCGGTAGGTCGTCGGACGTGCGGTCACCGCGCCACCTCCAGGGCGAATTCGGGCAGTTCCGGGTGGGCCGGCTCGGGGGAGCCGCCGAGGACCAGCTGGTGCAGCCGCTGCACCCGGCGGGAGGGCTCGACCCCCAGTTCGCCGACCAGCGCGCCGCGCAGCCGCTGGTACGTCTCCAGGGCCCGCCAGGTGTGGCCGGAGCGGTAGTAGGCGACCATCAGCTGGGCGGAGAAGTTCTCGTGCAACGGGTGACGGGCCGTCAGCATCCGCAGTTCGCCGAGGATCTCGGCGTGCCGTCCGAGCCTCAGGTCCGCCTCCACGCGCAGTTCCATCGCCCGGGTGCGGGCCTCGTCCATGCCCAGGACCTCGGTCTCCAGCACGGGCCCGACCGGGACGTCGGCCAGCGCCGGGCCGCGCCAGAGCCGCAGCGCCCGGCCGAGCGCGTCGGCGGCCCGGTGGGCGTCCCCGGCGTCGAGGGCCGCGCTGCCCTCGGCGGTCAGCCGGTGGAAGGTCCGTAGGTCGGAGTCGTGCACGGCGCCGGTCAGCTGGTAGCCGCCGAGCCGGGTGGCGAGCACCTCCTTGGCCGTCTGCGGCGTGCCGGCCGGCAGCGCGGCCGCGATCCGCCGGCGGAGCTGGAGGACGTAGGTCTGTAACGTCGTCTGGGCGCTCCTCGGTATTCGGGCCCCCCAGGCCTCCTCCATCAGTGTGGGGACCTGGACCAGCCGGCCCGCCCGAAGTGCGAGCAGTGCGAGCAATTGTCGCGGCTTTCCGGCACTCGGCACGATGAAGTTTCCGTCGATTCGTATTTCCAGCGGCCCCAGAACACTGATGTCCATACGTGCGCCTCCATGGAAATCTCGGTTTCCTCGAGTGTGGCACGAGGAACTGAGGGAGCCCTAGTGATGATCTCACGGGCGGTCTGTGAATTTCTCATACCGGGACCGTGCACGCACCGTCAGATCATGCCCGATTCCCGGGCAATCCGGACGGCGTCGACCCGGTTGCGGGCGTCCAGCTTCTGGACGACCGCGGTCAGGTAGTTGCGGACCGTTCCCACCGACAGGTGGAGCTGGCGCGCGATCTGCCGGACGTCGTCGCCCTCGGCGGCCAGTCGCAGCACCTCGACCTCGCGCGGGGTGAGCAGCCCGTCCACCGGAGTGGAGAAGCTCAGTGCGAGCTGCGGATCGACCACCCGCTCGCCGGTCATCGTCCGGCGGACCGCGGCGAACAGCTCGCTCGGCGGTGCGTCCTTCAGGAGCAGCCCCGTGCCCGGCAGTGCGAGCGCCCGCCGCAACACGGTCGGATGGCTCAGGCTGGTGAGCAGCAGCACCCGGCAGTCGGGTACGTACGACCGCAGCTGCGCGGCGGCGGTGAGGCCGTCCTGCCCCGGCAGGTTGATGTCCAGGATCGCCAGGTCGGGCCGGACCTCCAGCGCGGCCGGCACCACGGCGTCGCCGCTGCCGACCTCGGCGACCACCTTGACGTCAGGTTCGAGTTCGAGCAGCGCCACCAGTGCGCCGCGTACCATCCGTACATCTTCGGCGATGAGCAGCCGGATCACCGAGTCCCCCTTTCCCCGTTCGCAGCCGTCCCTCGGTGTGACGGTGCGTCAGGTGAATTGTAGGGCCGCCCAGCGAGCCTCAAGGGCTTTTCCAGCGTCGATTGTGAGGATCGCCTCGCCCGCATCGTGGACGCGAAATGGAGAACCGAAGTGGTGAACGCGAGGAAACGCCCAATACGCGTCGCCGGCACGGGGCACAGCGGAATACAGGGGGTCGGTGGCTACCGGCCCCGCCGCCGCGTCGACAATGCCGAGCTCTGCCGGAGCATCGACTCCACCCCCGAGTGGATCGAGACCCGCAGCGGAATTCGCCGGCGCGGATTCGCGGGCCCCGACGAGACGCTGCCGGTGATGGCCGTCGCGGCCGCCCGGCAGGCCCTCGACCGGGCCGGGGCGCGCCCCGCCGATCTCGACCTCGTCCTGGTGGCGAGCATGTCCAACCTGGTCCAGACCCCGGCGCTGGCCGCCGTGGTGGCCCACCGGCTGGGCGCCGGCGGCGCCGCCGCGTTCGACCTGTCGGCGGCCTGCGCAGGCTTCTGCCACGCCCTCGCGGTGGCCTCCGACACGGTGCGGACCGGCGGCGCCCGGCGGGTGCTGGTGATCGGGGCGGAGCGGATGACCGACATCGTCGAGCCGACCGACCGCACGAGCGCCCTGCTCTTCGCGGACGGCGCCGGCGCCGTCGTGGTCGGCGCGGCCCGTTACCCCGGCATCGGCCCGGTGGTCCGGCGCTCCGACGGCGCGTACGCCGACGCCCTGCGGATGACCGCGCCGTGGGCCGGTGACGAACGGCCCTGGATGCGGATGGACGGCCGCCGGGTGTTCCGCTGGGCGATGGAGGAGGTGGCGCCGGCCGCGCTGGCGGCCCTCGACGCGGCCGGCCAGTCGGTCGCGGACCTCGGCGCCTTCGTCCCGCACCAGGCCAACCTCCGGATGACCGAGTTGATGGTCGAGCGCCTCGGCCTGACCGCCGCGACCACCGTCGCCCGCGACGTCGTCGAGACCGGCAACACCTCCGCCGCCTCGATCCCGCTCGCGCTGGAGGCGCTGCTCGGCGAGGGCACGGCGGCGAGCGGGGACACTGCGCTGCTGGTCGGCTTCGGGGCCGGTCTCAACTACGCGGCGCAGACGGTGGTGCTGCCGTGACCGGCCGGACGGTGACCCGCGACGACCTCCGCGCCGCGATGGCCCGGACCGCCGCCGGCGTGGTGGTGGTGACGACCCGGGGGAGCGACGGCGCCCCGCAGGGCCTCACCGCGACCTCGTTCTGCTCGGTCTCGCTGGAACCGGCCCTGATCCTGGTCTGCGTGGCCGAGACGGCCGGTGCCTACAAGGCGCTCGCCGGCTGCGAGGAGTTCGCGGTGAGCGTGCTCCGCCGGGAGCAGTCCGCCGTGGCGACCCGGTTCGCCACCCGCGGGGCCGAGAAGTTCCGCGCGGCGGACACCGAGCCGACGCCCCGGGACCTGCCGGCCGTGGCCGACGCCCTCTGCCAGCTCGACTGCGCGGTGTACGACCGGCACCCCGCCGGCGACCACCTGATCCTGGTCGGCGAGGTCACCGCCGTCCGGCTCGCGGACGGCGGTGACCCGCTGGTCTACGCGGACCGGTCGTACCGGACGCTCAGTTCCTGAAGCGGGGTCACCGTCATGGCGGTCGCCGACTGGAGGGCCTCGATCGCCAGCACGGCGGCGCCCATGGCCTGCACGGTGGTCAGGCAGGGCACCGAGCGGGCGACGGCGGCGGTGCGGATCTCGTAGCCGTCGAGGCGGCCGCCGGT